>JADFOJ010000022.1 GCA_022562915.1 Planctomycetota bacterium
AGCTTGCTCTGCCGTGTCTTCGAACGTCGCTCCACGGCCGAGCGGGAGAAAATAGACCGGGAGTAATTTCCGGCCGGTGGCCGATCGCCACGCCGTAACCGCAGCCCGGAAATTACTCCCGGTCTATTTTCTCCCGCTCAACCGTGCCACTCACCCACTGCAGGATTCCCCGCCGGTGGTGTACCATTGCAGTCGGACTTCCAGCCCCCGGACCCGTGGAGGACACGCCATGTTGCGCACTCGACTCGCCGCGGCCGTCACCGCTGTCATTCTCGCCGCGCCGCCGCTCGTTCCGGCGGGCCCGCCGTCCCCGCCGATCGCTCCGAAGCGCCCGGTCACCGACACCTACTGGGGCGTGGAGGTCGTTGACGAGTACCAGTACCTGGAGCAGGTCCGTGAGGCCGAGGTCGTCGAATGGGCCGACGGCCAGAACAGGTACACGCGTCACTGGCTCGACGGCACGTCGCAGCGGCAGGCAATCCTCGATCGCATCGTCGAGTTGACTCACAACGTCACCCCGCAGTACTTCGGCCTGAAGGCGGCCGGCAACCGCCTCTTCGCAATCAAACGCCAACCGCCGAAGGAGCAGCCGTTCCTGGTCGTGTTTCCTCCGGGCAGGAGCCTCACAGGCGAGCGCGTGCTGGTCGATCCGAACGACATCGATCACGGTGGCTCGACCTCCATTGACTTCTTCGTGCCGTCGCTGGACGGGTCTCTCGTGGCGGTGTCGCTGTCCAGGGGTGGCACCGAGAACGGGACGCTGCACATCTTCGACACCGCGACCGGTCGCGAGCATCCGGACCTGATCCATCGGGTCAACGGCGGCACGGCGGGCGGCAGCGTCGCCTGGACACCCGGCAGCCAGGGGCTCTTCTACACGCGCTACCCCGCACCGGGGGAGCGACCCGACGAGGATCTCCCCTTCTACCAGCAGGTCTGGTACCACGCGCTGGGAACGCCGACGGACCAGGACTACTACGTTCTCGGGAAGTCGTTCCCGCGGATCGCCGAAATCGAGCTTCAGACCAGCGAAGACGGCCGGTACGTCCTGGCCGAGGTGAGCAACGGCGACGGCGGCGAGTACGCCTATTGGCTCAAGGGACCGGATCGCGACTGGACACTGTTCGCGGAGTTCGCCGACCAGGTCATTCACGCGGCGATCGGCCACGACGATGCGCTGTACCTGCTGTCACGGCAGGCAGCGCCGCACAAGAAGATCCTGCGACTGGCACTGGACGATCCGCAACTGCGCCGCGCGACGGAGATCGTTCCAGAGACCGACGTGGTGATCCGGTCGTACCTGCCCACCGCGACCAGTCTGTACGTGGTCGAGATGCTCGGCGGACCCATGCGTCTGCGGACATACGATCTGTCCGACGGATCCTCGACGGTCCTGGACACCGACGAACCGTCGACGATCTCCGGGCTCGTCTCGCTCCAGGGCGACGAGATCCTGCTCCAGCGCCAGAGCTACCTCACGCCGCCGGCGGTCTACCGGTACCGGGCCGGGGCGGACGGCCTGGAATCGACCCCGCTGGCGTACACATCGCCGGCGGACTACAGCGACTGCGAGGTCCGGCGCGTCCACGCCACGGCCGATGACGGGACCAGGATCCCCATCACGATCGTGCTGCGAGCCGGCACGCCGCTGGACGGTTCGGCCCCGTTGTTACTGTACGGCTACGGCAGCTACGGCTTCACGATGACCCCGTTCTTCTCCGCGCACCGGCGAGTCTGGATCGAGCAGGGCGGCATCTACGCCGTGGCGAACATCCGGGGCGGCGGGGCGTTCGGCGACCACTGGCACCGCTCCGCGAACCTTCAGAACAAGAAGGTCACCATGGACGACTTCGCCGCGTGCGCGCGGTTCCTGGGCCGCGAATACAGTTCGCCCGGGCGAATCGCCATCCAGGGCGGCAGCGCCGGCGGCCTGATGGTCTTTGGCGTCCTGGCCCACCATCCGCAGGTGTGCGCCGCGGTCCTCGCCCACGTCGGCATCAGCGACGCGCTGCGAACCGAGCTGTCACCCAACGGCGAGTTCAATATCACGGAGTTCGGCACGGTCCGCGACGAGACCCAGTTCCATGGCATGCTCGGCTACTCCCCGTACCACGCAGTCAAGCACGGCACCACGTATCCAGCCGTCATGGCCACGACCGGGATGAACGATCCCCGCGTCGAGCCGTGGCAGTCGTTCAAGATGGTGGCCGCGCTCCAGGCGTCCGGTACGCCCAACCCGGTCCTGCTCCGGGTGAGTCACAACACCGGTCACGGCGGCGGCACCCGGCTGTCGGAACGCGATCAGCAGCTCGCGGACTCGTACACGTTCCTCTTTGCGGCCCTGGATCTGCCGTATCGGCCGGTGGGCGACCGCTAGGCCGCCTTGTCCCGCAGCTCGTCGCCGGTCTCGAGCTCGTCACGGAGTTCCGCCAGCAGTGCGCGATAGGCCATGGCGGGATCGCTCAACCGGGCGTCCTTGTCCAGTTGAGCCTGCTGCTGGGCGAGGTACCGCTCGCGGAGATACTGTCGGCTGTAGCGGTTCATGGGAGTTCCTTCCGTGGGGCGGCTCGTGTGCCGTCGGTATGTATCTCGGATAAACAGCCGGTGGATTTCAAACGGCCCGGCCAGGACGGATTCTCGGACCCTTTTTCGTGATTCGGTGGCACGGTTGAGCGAGTCGGCCTTGCGACTCGCTCAACCATGCCACACCGCCCCGTCCGGGAATGGAGCGCCTGCGGGCGGTAAAATCAGGGCCCGCCGGACAACGGCGGCGCGAATGCGCATCACGGTGAGTGCCGGCCTGGATGGAAGCCCCATGACCACGACCCAGTTCGACGTGAAACATATCGGTGACCAGGTCCAGGCCACCAGCGCCCCGTTCAGGGATCTCCAGGCGGAGATTCACCGCGTCATCGTGGGCCAGGACGACCTGATTCACGGCATGCTCATCGGCCTCCTCGCCAACGGGCACCTGCTGATCGAGGGGGTGCCCGGCCTTGCCAAGACCACCGCCGTCCAATGCCTCGCGGCGGGGATCGACACCGGGTACCAGCGGATCCAGTTCACGCCGGACCTGCTGCCGGCGGACCTCATCGGCACCCTCATCTACCAGCCCGGCGACGGTCGCTTCGTCGTCAAGAAGGGGCCGATCTTCTCCAACATCATTCTCGCCGACGAGATCAACCGGGCCCCGGCAAAGGTGCAGAGCGCCCTGCTGGAAGCGATGCAGGAGCGCCAGATCACCATCGGCACCGAGACCTTCGTCCTGGACGAACCCTTCCTCGTGCTGGCGACCCAGAACCCGATCGAGCAGGAGGGGACGTACCCGCTGCCCGAGGCCCAGGTGGACCGCTTCATGCTCAAGCTCATCGTCGACTACCCCGACAAGGTCCAGGAGCGCGAGATCCTCGATCGGATGTCCACCACGAACCCGGCGCACAGCATCGAGCCGGTCATGAGCGTGGAGGCGATCGTCGCGGCGCACCGCGTCGTCGATGAGATCTACGTCGACGACAAGATCAAGGACTACATCGTCGACCTGGTCTTCGCGACTCGCCGGCCGAGCGACTACGGCCTCGACCTGGACGAACTCATCCAGTACGGCGCGTCGCCGCGGGCGACGATCAACCTGACGCTGACGGCCCGTGCCAACGCCTTTCTCGACGGCCGCGGATACGTCGTTCCGCAGGACGTCAAGGACGTTGCCATGGACGTGCTCCGGCACCGCGTGATCGTCACCTACGAAGCCGAAGCACAGGACAAGACCTCCGTGGACGTCATCCGGACCATCCTCGATCACGTTCCGGTCCCCTGATGATCCCCAAGGAGCTTCTCAAGAAGATCCGGCGAATCGAGATCCGGACGTCGCACCTGGTCAACGATGCGCTGGCCGGACGGTACCACTCCGCCTTCAAGGGCCGCGGCATGGAGTTCGAGGAGGTTCGTCCCTACCAGGTCGGCGACGACGTCCGGTCGATCGACTGGAACGTGACCGCACGCTACGGCGAGCCGTTCGTCAAGGTCTTTCGCGAGGAGCGCGAGCTGACGGTCCTGCTCGTGGTGGACCTGAGCCGCTCGCAGGAATTCGGCTCACACGAGCAGTTCAAACGCGAGCTGGTGGCCGAACTGGGCGCCACGCTCGCCTTCAGCGCGATCAAGAACAACGACAAGATCGGCCTCGTCTGTTTCACGGATCGCGTCGAGAAATTCGTGCCCCCGCGAAAGGGTTCCAGCCACGTGCTGCGCGTCATACGGGAGCTGCTCGCATTCGAACCGGTGGGCCGCGGCACGAACATCGCCGCTGCGCTGGACCACGTCAACCGGATCCTTCGGCGCCGGTCGGTGCTCTTTCTGATCAGCGACTTCCAGGACTCCGGCTACGAGCAGGCCCTCCGCATCGCCAGACGCCGCCACGACGTGATCGCCGTCACCGTGCTCGACCGGCGAGAGCAATCGCTGCCCCGCGCAGGACTGATCGAGCTTGCCGACAACGAGACGGGTCGCCGAATCGTCGTCGACACGTCCAACGCGCGATGGCGACGGACGTACGAGGATTTGATCCGGCGCGAGCTGGAGGCACGGGATCGCCGGCTGCGGCAGTTCAATATCGACTGCATCCGCGTGCACACCGGCGAGTCGTTCGTGGAGCCGCTGATCCGCTTCTTCCGCATGAGGGAGGCGAGGCTGTGAGCCGGCTGGAGTTCTCCCGGACGATGGCCGCGGGCGGCCTCGTGCTCGTGGCGCTGATGCACGCCGGCTGCGCGGGCGAGAGTGACCGGACGCCTGCCCTTCACGGGCGAATCGAAGTGAGCAGCACGCGCGGTCCGGTCACCCTCACCGTGAGCGCCTTTCCGGCGACCGTGACCGTCGGCGAGCCGCTGCAGTTCACCATCGAAGTCGTGGCCGCTGTCGGTGTGGACGTCGTCATGCCCGTGCTTGACAAGGACTTCGGCACGTTCGAGGTACGTGCTGCGCAGACACCGCCGGATGTCCCCGTGCCCGAAGGCCGCCGCTGGCGACACACCTTCATGGTCGATTCGTTCGCCGCCGGCAAGAACGAGCTTCCTGCCGTGACCGTCACGTTCGTGGACGGGCGGCCGGAATCGGCGACTCCGGCCGGGCCGATCGAGGGTGAGCTCACCAGCGATCCGCTGCCGGTCACCGTGCGGTCCGTTCTCACGGCCGACCAGGGCGAATCGGAGCTGCGCGACATCAGGACCGAGGTCCGCGACTTCGTCCGCGGGCCGATGGCGGGCCTTTGGCCGGCGGCGCTGGCGGTACTCATCGGTCTCACGGTGGCGGTTCTTGCAGTACTCATCTCGCGGCGACGCCGCGGCGGCGACCCCGTGCAGCCGGTCATCCCCGCCGACGAGTGGGCCCGGGCCCGGCTGGATGAACTCCAGCGGGCCGGGCTCGTCGAACACGGCATGGTGCACGAGTTCTACGTCCGGCTCAGCGACATCGTCCGGCAGTACCTGGAGCGCCGTTTCGACCTCATGGCACCGGAACGCACGACCGAGGAATTCCTTCGCGAGGCGCGCGCCGGGACCGTTCTCGGCGACGAACACAAGGACCTGCTCACGGGTTTCCTGCGCGCTGCGGACCTGGTCAAGTTCGCCCTGCACGAGCCGTCGGTGAGCGAGAGCGGCCTGGCGCTGACGGCCGCTCGCCGTTTCGTCGAAGAGACCGTCCCGGCGCCGCCGGGGGCCGATCCAGAGCAGGTCATGGAGGACGCTGCATGAGCCTTCACCAGCCCTCCGCGTGGTTCCTGCTGGTCCTGGCGGCGTTGCCCGTCCTGTGGTGGCGGCGTCGCGGCGGGCGCGGTCGCAGCGCCGTGAGCTTCTCCTCGATCGGGCCGCTGGTCGCGGCGGGCGGGTCCTGGGCGACGGGACTGCGATGGCTGGTTCCGGCCCTTCGCACCGCCGCAATCGCGCTGCTCATTCTCTGCGTGGCACGTCCTCAGAAGGCGAACGAGCAGACCCGCGTCCTGACCGAGGGCATCGCGATCCAGCTCGTCATCGACCGCTCCGGCAGCATGCTCGCCGAGGATTTTGAGCGCCACGGCCGGCCGGTCAGCCGGCTGGAGACCGTCAAGACCGTCGTGAGGGACTTCGTCGCCGGCAACGACCGGCTCCACGGCCGCCCGGACGATCTCATCGGTCTGATCACCTTCGCCACCTACGCGGACAGCCTCGCGCCGCTGACGCTCGATCACGGCTTCCTGCTCGACGCCGTCGCGGCGACCGAGGTCTCCGCCTCCAACGAGGATCGCGCGACGGCGATCGGCGATGCGATTGCCCTCGGCGTGGAGCGCATGGCGGGGCTGGAACCGGGGCGCCTCGCCGAAGGGCGCATAAAGAGCAAGGTCATGATCCTGCTCACCGATGGCGAGAACAACGCCGGGGACATCGACCCGATCACCGCGGCGAAGATGGCGGCGGCGTTCGACATCAAGGTGTACACGATCGGGGCGGGGACCGACGCGGGTTTCGCGCTGGTTCCCACCGTCGATCCCTTCACCGGCAGGATCATCCGCCGTCGTATCCCCGTCAGCATCGACGAGGACATGCTCCGCGAGATCGCGGCCATCGCGGGCGGCCGGTATTTCCGGGCAACCGATCGGGAATCACTGCAGCGGGTCTACGAGCAGATCGACGAGCTTGAACGCACCCGGATCGAGCAGCGACGGTACACGGACTACAAGGAGATGGCGGTCGAATCGGTCAGCCTGGCCGGCGTGAGGATACCGCCGCTGCTCAGCGTGGTCGTCGTGCTGCTGGCACTGGAGTTGATCCTGGCCAACACGAGGTTCCGAACGATCCCCTGAAAGCCGTGACACGTGGACATCCGCTTCAACCATCTCGAATCACTGCAATGGCTGTGGGCCGTGGCCGGTCTCGCCGCCGTCATCGCGTTCGGTTTCGCCATGAAGCGGCGCGACCTGCGACGCTTCGCCGACGACGTCCTGCTGACCCGGTTGCTGCCGGACACGAGCGCTGCCCGGCAGTACCTTCGGGCCGGGCTCGTCGTTGGCGCGCTGGCGCTGCTCGCGGCGGCCCTCATCGATCCGCGATGGGGCGTCAGCTACCGGCAGGTGCGGCAGCGGGGGATCGACCTGGTGGTGATCCTGGACGTCTCCAGGTCAATGCTCGCACGGGACGCCCGGCCCAACCGGCTCGAACGGGCCAGGAACTATATCGGCGACCTGCTCGACCGCCTCGGCGGAGACCGCGTCGCACTGGTCACCTTCGCCGGAACGGCGACGCTCAGGTGCCCGCTCACCGTGGATTACAATGCGTTCCGGCTGGCGCTCGCCACGGCGGGTCCGGAGTGGGCGCCGCGCGGCGGCTCGCTGCTCGGCGACGCACTGAGAACGGCCCGCGACGCCTTCACCGACGAGATCCTCGACCACAAGGCGATCATCGTGTTCAGCGACGGGGAGGATCACGGCAGTTATCCGCTGGAGGCGGCAACGGTCCTGTTCGAGGATCTCGGCGTACCGGTGTACACGGTCGGGATCGGCGACACGGACGAGGGCGCCAGGATTCCCGTTGACACCGACGGAGCAACGGTCTGGCTCACCCACGACGGCCAGGAGGTCTGGTCGAAGATGGACCGCGCCATGCTTCAGTCGATCGCGCTGGCCACGGGAGGCGCATTCGTTCCCGTGGGCACCGGGACCGTGGACATGGGGCTCGTCTATGCAGACCGGATCGAACCGGTCGCCACACGCGAATTCGGCTCGGCCACGGTCAAGCGACACGATCCCCAGTTTCAGTGGTTCGCCGGCCTTGCCCTGGCGATGCTGCTGGTCGAGGCATTCATCGGCGACCGCAGGCGTGCCGGATCGACGGCGCCGTCGCGCGAGGTCACGGCATGAAGATCCTCGTACCGGTTGCATTGTGCACGGCGATGTTGACGCCGGTGCCGGCGACACCGGAGCCGAGCCGCAGCGCCGCCGAACTCGTCGAAGCGGCCCAGCAGGCGATGGTCGCCGAACGGTACCACGACGCGTCTGACCTCTATGAAAAGGCCGGGTCGCTTCTGCCGGAGGCTGCGGAGATTCCGTACAACATGGGTGTCGCCGCGTACCGGCAGGGCGATCTCGCGCGGGCCGTCGAACTCTTCGACCAGGCGCGACTGCTGGCACGCGATCCGTCGATGCAGGCAAGAACTGCCTACAACCTCGGCACCGCCTCCGCCGGGCAGGCGATGCAGTCGCAGGCGCTGGATCCCGCGGTGGCGGAGAGCCGACTGCAGGGCGCGACCGAAACACTGCGGTCGGCGATGAAGCACTTTCGGGAGGCGATCGCGGCGGACCCCCTCGACCAGGACGCGCGGGCCAACGGTGAGCTTGCCTGGACATGGCTGCAACAACTGGAGGAACTCCAGGAGCAGATGCAGCAACAGGGGCAGGAGAACCAGGAACAGGACCAGGACCCCAACGAGGATCAGAACCAGGATCAGCAGCAGCAAGGCGACCAGCAGCAACAACAGGACCAACAACAGCAGGGCGAGCAGCAACAACAAGACCGGCAGCAGCAAACCGGTCAACAGGAGCAGGAGCAGCCGGCACCCTCCGAGGCAGGGAACGATCAGCAACAGGACCGGCCCGACGAACGCCAGGCGTCGGCCGAACGTACACCCATGAGCCGCGAGGAGGCCGAGCGGCTGCTCCAGAGCGTCCGCGACAAGGAGGCCCGTCGCCGCGAGGAGCTTGCAAGAATCCAGGCCGCCGGGAGTCCGCCGGTGGACAAGGACTGGTAGCCACGATGCTCAGGCGACACCGAGAATTCGTCCTCTTCGCGGCGGTGCTGGTCGTCGCGCTGCCGTGGGGAACTGCCGGGGCGGCCGGCGTGGAGTTGCAGCTCTCCGCCAGCGAGGTCTACGTCGACGTCCCTTTCCGGATCAGCATTGTCATCACCGACGCCGGCGAGTACGAACCGCCGCGGATACCCGATATCGCCGGGCTTCGGCGCCTCGAGAACCGGCCCGGTACGTCCACCCGAACGCTCACCGTCAACGGCCGGACGACGAGGTCGGTGACACTCACCTACGAGTTCATTGCCCTGGATGCAGGGTTCATCGCGATACCTCCGATCACCGTCGTCGTCGACGGGCAGGCGCTCAGGACGGCGCCTGCGCGGATCATCGCCAGTGAAATCCCGCAGGGCCCGGCGCAGGGGAAGCTCCTGTTCCTGGAACTCAAGTCGGACCGGGAGGTGTATTACCTCGGCGAGACGATCGACATGACGTTGGAGATCTGGCTGAGGCCGTACTTCGACGACCGCTTCACCGTGCGGTTCGACGCGCAGGCCATGTTCGACCGGATCAGTGTGCGAGCCAGCCAGTGGGGCGTGTTCCGAGAGGGGCTTCAATCGATCAGCATGGAGGAGATCGTGCGCAGGGACGCTGACAACGTGCAGCGCGCCTACTTCGTGTACTACATCAAGCAGACGATCTCGCCGCACCAGGCCGGTTCGATCTCGTTCGACGACGTCAGGGTCCTCGTGAACTACCCGACGAAGATTCGTCGAGCCCGGAGCCTCTTCAGCACCCGTTGGCAGACAGTGGAGGCTCGCCCCGTCGCGGCGACGGTCGCCCATCCGCCGATCGTGATCGAATCCCCGCCGCGTGAAGGGCGGCCGGCATCCTTTGCCGGCGCCGTCGGGCTGTTCGGCTTCGAGGTGATCGCCAGACCGAGGGACGTCGCCGTGGGGGACCCTATCACGCTCACGCTCTCGATCGAGGATCGCTCGCTCCCGAGCACGAACCTGGCAGTTCTCAGGCCGCCGGACCTGGCCCGAAACACCGAACTGGCCCGGGACTTTCGCGTCGCCGCCGACCCCGCCGCGGGCGTCGTCGCCGGCCGCCGCAAGACCTTCACCCAGACGATCCGCGCCAGGAACGACGAGGTCTCAGTCATCCCGGCGCTGACGTTCTCGTACTTCGATCCGCGGCAACGCGAGTACGTCTCCGTCTCCAGTGAGCCGATCCCGGTGCGGGTGCGCCCGACCGCTGCGGTCACCAACGGCCAGATCATCGGCGCCGGCGCCGGCCGGGGTCTCGTGGCGACCGAGTTGCACGAGGTCGTCGGCGGCATCCAGGCCAACTACACCGGCACGAACCTGCTGCTGTCGTCACAGGCCTTCGCCTTCACCTGGCCGTTGGCCGTCCCCGTCGCGCTGGGACCGTTCGTGTTCATCACGGTCGCCGCCGGGCGGTATCGCGCCCGCCGCCGGACGCAGGATCGCGGGTACGTGCGAAGACGACGGGCCAGGCGCGTCGCGCTGCGCCTGCTCGGTGAGGCTGCCGATGCCGGGGCTGACCGGCAGGCGATCCTGGCCGCGTCCACGGTGTGCGGGTACGTGGCTGATCGATTCAACCTGCCCGCCGGGGCGCTGACCACCGCCGAGGTCGTCCGGCGGCTGGCGGAGAGGCACACGGCACCCGATCTCCTTCGGGACGTCCAGAGGCTGCTGGCCGACTGCGAGCAACACCGCTACGCCGGCGCCGTCAACTCGGACTCGGACTCCATCGCTCAGCGCGCCAGGCTGTGCATCGATCGGCTCGAGCGGGAAAAACTGCAATGACTCGCCGCGTCATGCCCTGGCTCGCCATCCTGGCCGCGGCGCTGTCCGCGCACACGGCCACGGCCGAACTCACCGTCGAACAGCAGCGACAGATTCTCTCCGATGCCCGTGCCGCGTACGACGCGGGCGTCGCGGCGCTGCGCACCGACCCGGAACAGGCAGCGCAGTCGTTCGCCGACAGCGCCCGGCGGTTCGAGCAGCTCGTCGACGACGAGGTCCACAACGGCCGCCTGCACTACAACCTCGCCAACGCGTACCTGCAGATGGGCAAGGTCGGCCGGGCGATCCAGCACTACCGCGTGGCCGGGACGCTCATCCCCGGCGACCGCAATCTCCGGCACAACCTCCGGTACGCCCGAACGCTCGTCCAGAGCCACATTGCCGACAGCGGCAGCCGGGCACTGACCGGCGCCTTGCTGGCCTTGCATCACAACACGCCCGTCCGGGCCCGGGTCACCGTGTTCCTGGCGGCGTACGCGCTGTGCTGGATCCTGCTCACGGTGAACCTGGTCGCGCCGCGGCCGCGGTATCGATGGCCGGCCCTCATCGCCGCCGCGGTGTCGATCGGCTGCGCCGGCTCGGTCGGGGCGGACCTTCTCGGCGCCGGCACGCATCGGGACGGTGTCGTGCTCACCGACGACGTCGTCGTCCGCAAGGGCAACAGCGAGGGCTTCGAGCCGCAGTTCCTGGAGCCGTTGCACCAGGGGGTCGAGTTCCGCGTGCTTGAGCAGCGCACCGGCTGGCTGTCCATCGAGCTGCCCGACGGCAAGACCGGTTGGATCCGCGCCGATGCGGCGGGAGTGTTCTGAATACGCGACTCTGGACTCCGCAGCTACCTGCGATCAACAAAGGGGATTGTGGCACGGTTGTGGCCGACGGCGAAGCCGGCGGACGAGCTCGCCCGTGGTGCGACGTCCGAAGACACGGGCGAGCAAGCTCGACCGTGCCACCCGACACTGCGGTGACATGCAATCCGCGTTACCACACCAACTGCAACTGGCTCCGCACGACCACCTGCCCGTCACGGCCCGGGGCGTCGGCCCGCCAGTCCGCACTGCCGGAGGCGAACGTCGGGGCGACCGGGTTCAAGCCGACACCGACGTCGGTGATCCACTTCAGGTTTCGCCCGTGAATGAACCTGGTCACGCCCGCCGTGATCACGCTCAACTCCGATGCGCCGGGGACGTCCGGATCCGCCCACTCGTAGCGGGCGAAGACCTCCCAGTTCTCGGCGACGTAGATTCCGCCCTGGACGACTACGGCTAACTGGTCGCTGTCGGGCGCTATGCCGCGGTTGTCCTGGTGGTTTCCGACCACGTAGACGAAGAAATTGGCCCCGTCGAGCTGGACCGAGACGTCCGCCGTCCAGAGCAGGTTCCTGACGTGGGTCACCGGTGAACCGCTTTCGCGGCGCTGGTAATGGATCGCACCGCCCAGCATGACGCCGGTGCCACTGCCGGGGGGGCTCGTGAAGGAGCGGAAGCTGCTCCAGTCGCCGGCGGCTATGAACTCGACGCGGCCGGTCGCGGCGAACCGGGTATCCGCCCCGAGCGCAGGGCCGCCCGTCGCGTCGATGCCGTTGCTCATGGCACCGGCGAGACGCCACCTGGCACCCCGGTAGCTCAACTGCACGGCCTCGCTGCGGCCCGCGCTGTCGGCGGCCACGATCAGCGATCGGTTCACCGCCTGCTGTCTCGTCGATGAGATGAGGAACTCCCGCATGAACGGCAGCTTGAACTGCCCGGCCTTGAGCTCAAAGCCGCCGCCGAGGTCCTTGGCGATGTACGCATCGCGGATTTCACTGGGAACCAGGGCCACACTGAGCTTGTACGTCCACGACGGATCCACCACGTGCCCGGAGGCGTTGATCCGGGCACGCCGGATCTTGACGCCCCAGCGATCGTTGTCGGGGGCGCCGTTGCGATGATTCACGGTGACGCGGACCTGGAGGTAGAGGTTCGCCCTGATCAGGAAGTTGCCGTCGGCGCTGCGAACGACGAATCCCTTGTCCCATCCGGCGGCGATGGCGTCGTCGAGACGCGCCGCCCTCATGTCGGCGTCCGCCAGCCGGTTCTCGACCAGCAGGCGGACCTGGGCCGCCCGCAGGCCGTCGAGCCGGCGGTCCGGATCGCGGGCGGCCTCGATCAGGTCCAGCGTCTGCTCGATCCTGTCCAGGCGCTCCCACAGCACGGCGGAGCCATCGTCCGGCGGCGACTCGCCGGCCATTGCCGCCGAGGTCATCAGGACTGCTGCACCCAGGACGTTCGGCGACATGCGCCGCAGAGGATAACAACCATGGGCCCCGGCCCGGTCCGGGGGGGAGTGCGGGATTTTCGGTCCCCGCGGGGAATAATTGCCAACTCCGCGGGCACTCCGTTCGGGAGGATCCGTAGAAGCGTGATGGGAGCGCGGCAATGGCCCGAAGCGGTGGGGAGGCTGAGCAGGCGGGCCTGCTTCGAGCAGTGGGTGCGCGATCATGCGCGCGACCTGCATCGCTTCGCCTATCGCCTCTGCGGCGACGCCGACACGGCCGAGGACCTCGTGCAGGAGACGTTCTACCAAGCCTGGAAGGGCCGCGGGAGTCTGCATCACAGTGACAGGGCACGGGCGTGGCTCTTCCAGATCCTGCGTCATCGCTATTCGCACTGGGCCCGCGATCGGTCTCGAACCCCTCCCGTGACGGTGGCCGTCCCGGATCGGGACGCCGAGGCCTTCGAAGCCCCCCCGGTCCCCGCGCCGGCCGATGGAGATTTCCTGCAGAGCGCGCTGAACGCCCTGGACGAACGGTTTCGCACGCCGCTGCTCATGGTCTTCGTGCAGGGTCTGACCTGCCGCGAGACGGCCGATCAGCTCGACCTTCCGCTGGGAACGGTGCTCTCACGGATCCACCGGGCGCGCAAGCGGTTGCGCATCGCCCTGTCAGACCAGGAACAGTCACCGGCGCAGGACGCACCGGACGAACTACCGCGGGTCTTCAGGCCGGATTTCGGCCAGGGAGGTGAGCCATGACGGCCTCCGATCCATTCGAAGAACGCCCTTCGCAGAGCACGACCGATCTGCTGGCCGCCATGGACGATGCCGTTCTCCTGCCGGAGGACGATCCACGCCGCCTTGAAATCCTTCAGCAGCTCGACGACGCGGACCGCCGGACCCAGCTCGCCTGGGCGGATCGCCTTCGAGAGAGCGAGCGGCTCCGCCTTGCCCTGCGTCACGTTGAAGTTCCCGGGGGCCTCGAACAACGCTTGTTGGGTATCCCGGCCTCCGTACGGCGGCCATGGTGGAAATGGCGCCTGACAGGCTGGCGCAGTGCCGCGGCGCTCGCGGCAGCCGTTATCACGACGGCCGCCTTCGTGACGCTGCTGCGGACGTCGGCGACCGGCACGATCGCCGACGCGGCGAGCCGGCTGGCGGCGCTGGCGATCGATGACCATGCCGGGCGACCGGTCCTTTCCGTCGCGTCCGCGGATCCCCGCGAGGTCGAAGCCCGGCTGACGACAACGGCGCCGTTCGCGGTGAGGGTTCCCGCTCTCGACGACCCCTACACGCTTCTCGGTGGGCGGGTGTGCAGCTTCGGTTCGCGGCCGATCGTCTACACGCGGTGGCGGAAGGATAATCGCGACCACTCGCTGTACCAGGTGCGGCTGGCGGACTTCGGGTTGCCCGGCAACCTGCTGCCGACGACGGTCACGACGCCGCCGACGCCCGGACACCCGATCGGGCACCGCGTCGTGATCTGGGCCCAGGAAGCCTTCGCCTATGCGCTGGTCTGCGACGGTGGGGACCAGGCAATCGTGGTGGGCACACGGACGGACTGACGTACGCCGCTTCAGAACACTCGGCAGGGCACAAAGAGCTTCTTGCAAGAGAGCTCGGTGGGATACGCGACACATGAACATCATCGAAGCCGGATTGAAGAACCCGTACATGGTCATCGTCGGGGCGCTGACCGTGGGGGTGGTGGGCGTGACGGCGGTCACGAAGATCCCCGCCGACCTGCTGCCGGAGTTCAAGACGCCCGCGGTCCAGATCGTGACCTTCTATCGGGGCATGCCGCCGGAGGTCATGGAGCGGGACATCACCAGCCGCCTGGAGCGATGGACCGGGCAGTCCATCGGCATCGAGCGCCAGGAATCGAAGTCCATGCTCGGCGTCTCGATCGTCAAGGATTTCTTCCGGGAAGACATCAGCCTCGAAACCGCCATGTCCCAGGTGACGAGCTACGCGATGTCGGACCTGTTCTACCTGCCACCGGGCACCATCCCGCCGATGGTCATGCCCTTCGACCCGACGGCGTCGGTCCCCCTGTGCCTCGTCGCCGTGAGCAGCGAGACCCTGGACGAGAAGGACCTCTACGACGTCGCGTATTTCGAGTTGCGCAACCGGCTCCAGAGTATCCAGGGCGTGGTGGCCCCGGCCGTCTACGGCGGCGTGCTGAGACGAATCCTGGCGTACGTCGATCGCCACGAGCTGGAAGCGCGGAACCTCTCGCCGCTGGACGTGGTCAACGCCCTGGGTGTCCAGAACGTGCTCATTCCCACCGGCAACGCCAAGTTCGGCGAGATCGACTACCAGATCATCTCCAACGCCATGGTCTCGGAGGTGGAGCAACTCAACGACATCCCCATCAAGGTCGATGGGGACACGGTCGTCTTCATGCGCGACATCGGCGAGGTCAAGGACTCCTTCGAGATCCAGTCGAATATCGTGCGGATCAACGGCAGGCGGCAGGTGTACATCCCGGTGTACCGTCAGCCGGGCGCCAACACGATCGCCATCGTCGACGAGATCAAGCTCCAGCTCGACCATATCCTACAGCGGCTGCGCGAGCTCGATCCCAAGAACCATGACCTCGTGCTCAGCGTGGTCATGGACCAGTCGACGTACGTCCGCTCCAGCATCAGGTCGCTGCAGCTGGAGGCGTTGCTCGGCGCCGTGCTGGCGGGGCTGGTGGTGCTTGTCTTCCTGCGGAGCGTGCGGGCCACCATCGTGGCAGTCGTCGCGCTGCCGCTGTCGTTCCTGGCCGCGTTCATAGGGCTGTTCGCCCTGGGGAGCTCGATCAACAGCATGACCCTCGGCGGGCTCGCCCTGGCCGTCGGCATTATTCTCGACCAGTCCATCGTCGTGCTGGAGAACACGGTCAGGCACCTGGAGATGGGCAAGTCGCGAATGCAGGCCGCCATCGACGGGACCCAAGAGGTCGCGATGCCGATTCTCGTGGCGGTCATCACCTTCTGCGTGGTGTTCTTCCCGGTGGTCTTTCTCACGGGCATTGCCAAGTTCCTGTTCATGCCGCTGGCGATGGCGGTCATCTTCGCCATCGGGGCCAGCTACGTCGTGGCCATCTTCGTGGTGCCGTCGTTCTGCGTCCGGTTGCTCAAGGTGCCCGCCGGCAATCCCCATCCGGACAATCCGGGGCACGGCGGTTCTCCGTCGGCCGTTGCGAGGTTCTTTGACCGCGTGCTGCCACCGCTTCTGAGAGCCCGTTGGCTTGTTCTGGGCATCTCGGCCGCGGCGTTCGTCGGCGCGGGAACCCTGTTGCTGCGCGGCGGCAGCGAGCTCTTTCCGCCGGTGGACGCCGGACAGTTCACGATCTACGTGCGATTGCCGTCGGGCAGCAGGATCGAGCGGACCGAGGCGGTCGTCGCGGACATCGAGCAGGTCCTGATCGAGGAGATCGGCACCCCCGATTCGGCGTACCCCGAGCACGAGAACTACCCGGACTCGAACCTGCGGATCCTCATCTCCAACGCCGGTGTCCTCAACGACTGGCCCGCGGCGTACACGCCCAACGACGGCCCGATGGACGCGTTCATCCAGGTCCAGCTCAAGAACAAGAAGGGCATGCCGGGGATCTTCGAGTACGTCCAGCGGCTCCGCGACCGGCTCAGCGGGGAATTCCCCGGCGTGGACTTCGCCTACAACACCGGGGGCATGCTGACGGCGGCGCTGAACTTCGGCCTGCCCTCGCCGATCGACATCAAGGTCCAGGGAAGCGACCTGCACACGCTGGACGAGATCGCCCGCAGCATCCAGCAGCTGGCGGCCGCGGTCCCGGGCGCCGTGGACGTTCGAATCGGACAAAGGCTGGACTATCCGCAACTGGACATCGAGGTTGACCGGATCAAGGCCGCGCTGCTGGGCCTGACCCAGGAAGACGTGATCAAGAACGTCGTGACCGCCCTGAACTCCAGCATCGGTTTCGACCCGGCGTTCTGGATCGACGAGCGCAACGGCAACCACTATTTCATCGGGGCGCAGTACCGCGAGAGCGAGATCACCTCGGTGGAGACGCTGTTGAACATTCCCATCACCGGCAAGAACAGCGTGCAGCCCGTCTCGCTGCGCTCGCTGATCACGGTGACCCGCAAGACCGGCCCCGCCGCGATCAGCCACGTCAACATCACCCGTACCGTGGACATCTTCGCGAACGTGAAGACCGGCTACGACGTCGGCACCGTCGCCGAGGAGATCGAACGGCGGCTCATCGCAAGCCCGTTGCTCGAGCTGGTGAAGCGCGAGGGCGGTCGCGGCGAGGTCTACGAGGTGACCGCCGGGCAGTACGCCGGCCGGGGATACAGCGTCTCGGTCGCCGGCGAGCTCCAGACGATTCGCGACAGCATGCGACAGTTTGCCGGTGGCCTGGGCATGGCGATCGTCCTGATCTACCTCGTCATGGTGGCGCTGCTGCGATCCTTCACGGTGCCGCTGGCGATCCTCGTCAGCGTCCCGCTGGGACTGGTGGGCGTGGCGATATTGCTCTACCTGACGGGTACGGCGTTGAGCATCCCGGCCGCGATGGGCATCCTGATGATGAGCGGCATCGTCGTGGAGTTCAGCATTATCCTGCTGACCTTCGCCAACCAACTCGTGGACGAGGGCCGGGCCGTGAGGGATGCGGTGATCGAGGCCGTCAAGGTGCGCTTCCGGCCCATCGTGATGACCTCCATGGCCGCGTGGCTCGCCATGCTGCCGATGGCCATCGGCGGGCCGGGCGCCGAGGCGAACGCGCCGCTGGCACGCGCCATTATCGGCGGTGTCATCGCCGCTGCCGTGCTCACACTGTTTGCCGTGCCGTGTTTCTATGTCATACTCAAGAGAGAGAATCCGCAGGCCGTCCCGGCCGCGGAAGGAGGCTCAAGATGAACAAGAGAAGGTTCGACATCGCGGTTCCCGCGCGCGTCCTGTTGACCGCCGCGATCGCCGTGATCCCCGCCGGTTGCACTGACACACCGTCCTCGGCCGACTCGCAGGGGGTGCTGGCCTCGGCCTCACCGGACACGGCGGCGGTCAACGTCGTCGCCGTGACCAGGCCGGTGCAACGAAGCATGAGCCGGGACCTCGAGATCCCGGCGACGCTGATCGCCTACGAGACGGCTGACCTGTACGTCAAGGTCAGCGGCTACGTCGCCGCGGTCAACGTCGATATCGGCGATGCCGTCAAGGCGGGGGACCCGCTCGTCGAGCTCGATATCCCCGAGATGGCCGATGAGCTTCGCCAGGCCGAGGCCGTGCTCACGGCCAGGCAGGCCAAGGTGCGGGCGCTCAAGGCACAGGCGACCGCGGCGCGACTCGGCGTTGACAGCGCCGAGGCGCAGCTCAACCGGGCCCTCTCGGAAATGCAGCTCGAACGGAGCACCCGAAGGCGCATGGAGGAACTGTTCGAGGCCGAGGTGATCCCGGAACAGCAACTGGACGAAGCGCGCAGCGAGGCGGCGGTCACCGAGGCGGTGCTCCAGATCGCCGAAGCGGAAGTCGCCCGCGCGGAAGGCGACATCGCCGCCGCAGAGGCGAACGTCGCGGTCGGGATGGCCGACGTCGCGGTCGCCGAGGCGCGGATCGCGCACCTGCAGACGATGATGGAGTACGCCGTGCTCCGGGCGCCGTACGACGGCGTGATCACCCGGCGTTTCATCGATCCCGGCGCGTTCGTGCGATCCGCGGCGGACGGCACCACGACGCCACTGCTGGCGATCGCCAGCCGCGGCCGCATTCGCCTTGCCATGGACGTTCCGGAGCCGGCGGTCCCGAAGGTCCGGCAAGGAACAAAGATCCAGTTGACGATTCCCGCCCTCGGCACGAACGTCCTGTCCGTGACGGTCAGCCGAACGGCGTGGTCCCTGAACCCCGACACCAGGACCATGCGGATCGAAGCCGATCTGGACGACCGCGACGGCACGCTAAGGCCGGGCATGTACGCCCGGGCGCTGATCCATATCGAGGCGGACGCGGCGCTGACCGTTCCGTCGGCGGCCATTCGCGTCCGCGCGGGCGAGACGTACCTGCTCGTGGTCCGGGACGGCCTGGCCCAGGAGAGGCCCGTCACCGTCGGCTACGACAACGGCATCATTGCCGCGATTCTCGACGGCCTGACCGGCGACGAACTGGTGATCACCTCCGCGACCAGTGCCGTGGCGGCCGGTGTCAGCGTCACACCGGTGCTCGATGACGACTCCTCACCCGAAGCACGAGGATAATCCAATGTCGATCCATCCAAGAAAACGCCGGCCGGTCTACGCGCTGGCCGCACTGGTCCTGTCGGGCTGCGCCACGACCGAGCCGATCACCGTCGCGCCGCAATACCCCGACGTGGCGCCGACTGAGCGGCGCACCTCACCCGACACGCTGACACTGGATTCGTCGGTGGTCAGCCCCATGCACCACGAGATGCTCGCGATCGATCTTCCCACGGTCGTGCAGGTTGCGATGGCCGACAACATCGATATACGCCAGGCGCGGCTCCAGGTGAAAGCGTCGCAGGGCCTGTACGACGCTGCGAGGGGCCGCGCGCTGCCGACCATCTCACCCCTGGCGAGCTTCGAAGTCGTCAACGGTGCCGTCCGCGCCACCAGGGGCAACATCGTCGATGCGACGTTCGACAACGTCCGGGCGCTGCTGGTCGTGGACTGGGTCATCAACCCCGGCCTGGTCGCCTACGAGATCATCGCGGCCAGGAAGCGGCTCAGCGCCATCGAGCACCAGGAACGCGCGGTCACCGTCGGAACCCTGCACAGGGCAGTCATCCAGTACTACGACCTGATCCTCTCCCAGAGCCGCGTGGAAACCGCCCGCAGCGCGCTCAGTGAAGCCACCGAGCTGCTGCGGATCAACGAACTGCGCTTCCGTGCCGGCACCGGCGTCAAGGCAGACACGCTGCGCGCGGAGGCTCACCTGGCCGAACGCGAGCAGGACCTGCTGATCGCGATGAACGTCTTCTACCAGGCATCCGTCTCGCTGTCGGTCACGCTGCGCCTCGACTCCTGGGTCACGATGGTCCCGAAAGCCGGCGAGCTTGGCATCGAGACGCTGGTGCGCGATGACCTCTCGATCGAGAACCTCCTCGAGATCGCCGTCACCTACCGGCCGGATCTCCAGAGCGTCCGGTCGATCGTCGAAGCCGTCGCCGCGGACACCGGGGCGGTCGCCTGGGGCGGTTTCGGGCCGACGGTCGGGGCGTCGTATCTCATCGGCGGGATCAACGGTAGCTCCGAGAGGGTCGGCGGTCTCGAGAACAAGGGCGGGTTTACCGACACCCAGCGATTCGGCGCGACGGTCGGGTTCCGTTTCAGCGCCGAGAGCTTCGGCAACCTGCGGGCGGCCAGGGCGGTCGAGGCGCAGGCGATTCTCGAGGGCCAGCGTATGCTCGACCTGGCCAAGGCCCAGGTCGTCACGGCGCTGGAGGCCAGCCGGACGAACTCCAAGCTCATCGAGAAGGCCAGGCGCCAGGTGAACGCCGCGTCCGAGGGGCTGCGCCTCACCCAGGCGAACCTCAAGGCGGGCACGATGACGACGCTGGAGGTGCTTGAAGCCGCCGACGCGATGGCCCGGGCACGCCTGAGGCACGCGCGCGCAATCGTCGGCTACAACCAGTCGCAGGTCGATCTGCTGGCGGCGCTGGGGCTCGTGAGCGAGGAGACATTGGGAATCGTCGTCGCGACTGTCGACGCGGCGCCGCAGAGTTCCTGAGTTTTTTTGCACTCCGGGTGTGGCACGGTTGAGTCCGCCGCAGGCGGACTCGGCCGTGGAGCGACGTGCGAAGACACGGCAGAGCAAGCTCTACCGTGCCACACCGTGTCTTACACCGCCGCGACGGACTCGCGTGCTGGTTTCGCAGCGGGATCGTACCGCTTCGGCTCGTGGTTGACCGGTCCGGAGCGGATCACGTTGGCGCGTAGTCGCTGGTCCAGTACGGTCTCGACGAGCTTGCCGTTGCTGATCATGGCCTCGACGTCGATGCCGGTGTCCACGCCCATCTCGTGCAGCAGGCAGACGAGGTCCTCGGTGCAGGTGTTGCCGGTGAAGCCGTGCTGATACATGTCGGCTCCGCTCGCCGGCTGGCCGCCGATCGCCCCAAGCGACGTGTCCACGTAGCGCAGCCCCATCTCCAGTGCCACGAAGCTGTTCACGACGCCGTTGCCGCGGGTGTCGTGGAAGTGTGCGATGAACCGGGCATCCGGGAAGCGCGCCTGAAGCTCGCCGATACGCTCCCGGACGAGCAGGGGGTTCGCCGCGCCGGTGGTGTCGCCGAGCATGATCGTGTCCGCGCCGTGCTCCAGGTAGAACCGCGTGATGTCGACGACGCGGTCCATGGGCACGTCACCGGAGATCGGGCAGCCGTAGACGGTGCCGGGGCAGCCGATGACCCGCACGCCGAGATCGTGCGCCCGTTGCATGACCGCGGCGTGGGCGCGCTTGGCGTCGTCATGCGACATTCGGAAGTTCACGAGGTTGTGTGCCTCGCTGGAGGAGATCATCAGGATGATCTCATCGGCGCCGTGGCCCTGCTTCTGGCAGATCTCGAAACGCTCGAAGCCCTTGGCATTCGGCATCAGGACGACGTAGGTGACATCGTCTCGCCGGTCGATCGCCGCGAGGACCTCCACGCAGTCGGCAAACTGCGGCAGCAGTTTCGGGTGCGAGAAGCTCGTCACTTCGAGCTTTCGGACGCCGGACGCGATGATCCGGTTGATCACCTCGATTTTCCGGGCGGTGGGGACGACCTCGGCGATGGATTGGAGCCCGTCGCGTGCCCAGCACTCGCAGACGGTGACCGATTCTGGAAGCGCCATACCGGGGGCCTCGATGGAAAAGAGTGCAGGGGATCCGGCCTCAGGCCGATTCTTCAGAGAGATCGCAGATCTCGCAGAGAGGGCGGGCTTGCGGGCCCTGTCCCGGCCATCGTACTTGACAACGGCCGCGGGGGAAAGATAGTGACCGTTGCCCGCTCCAACAGGAAGAGCCAGGGGGTCCCCACATGACGAACAACAAATCGAATCAAGGCGTGGCCGGGCGCTACCAGCCGACCACCGACGAGGTGGACCTGCTCGTCCGACAGGCGGCGGCGCACCCCTTCGGAACGGGGTTCCTGGTCAACGGGGCCATCGATGCGGTCGCCGCGACCTTCGGCGTGCACGCGTTCGTGGTGGATGAGGCCCGGCTTCGACTGGACGGCCGCGCCGCCACCACACGACCCAGGTCGCGGACCGTGTCCTCGCAGACCTGACCCGCTGCGCCTGAACGTACACTGCGCTAGACTCACGCCCCATGGCCGAGATTCATTCAACCGCGATAGTGCGCGGCGACGTCACGCTCGCCGACGACGTGACCGTCGGACCGTCGTGCGTGCTTGACGGTTCGCTTGGACCGGTCACCATCGGCGCCGGGACAACGCTGATCGGCAACGTCTATCTGCAAGGCCCGATCACCATCGGTATCGGCAACACGTTCTACCCCTTCACCTGCATGGGCTTTGCGCCGCAGGACTTCGGCTTCGACCCCGCCAGGGCCGGCTGCGGGACCACCGTCGGTGACCACAACGTCTTCCGGGAGTCATGTGTCATTCATCGGGCCACGACCGACGAAGGTCCGACGACCATCGGCAATCATGTCTACCTGATGAACCACACGCACGCCGGGCACGACTGCCGCATCGGCGATTACGTCACGATGGCGGGCAACGCAATGCTGGGGGGCCATGTCACCGTCGGTGAGCGTGTCACGATCGGAGGCAACACCGCGATCCACCAGTTCTGCAGGCTCGGCCGTGGATCGATGCTCTCCGGGGGCGTGTCCACGACCGGCGACGTGCCGCCGTTTTTCCTGGTCAGCGGATTCAACTTCGTCGGCGGCCCGAACCTGGTCGGGATGCGCCGCCAGAAATTCCCCTCCGACTCGATCGAGGATGTCCGCTGGGCATACAAGGTCATCTACCGGCGCCGCCTGCCGCCGTTCGCCGCCGTGGAAGTGCTCCGGGAGCGGGCGGATCGGCCCATCGTGGCTGAGTACATCGAGTTCATCGAGACATCGAAGAGGGGCTTGTGCCTGGGCCACGGCCTGGAGAAACGCCCGCAGGTTCACGCCGATCCCCACGCGGCCGCCGTCGAGGCACGCTGACGGCGGGTATCCTGTTCGGACCAACGATGGCACAGCGCCCGGGCCTGCTCTTTTCGTCGTTCGAGCCAAGCGGGGACGCCCTGGCGGCGCAGACCATCGCGACTCTGATTCGTTCCAGACCCGATCTTCGGGTGTACGCCCTCGGTGGCGCGCAGATGCAGGCCGCGGGCGCCGAGCTGCTCGAACACACGACCCAGCACGGTTCGATGTTCCTCGATACCCTTCGCCAGGCCAGGGCGCATCGGCAGAGGCTCAAGCGGTTGCGGCAATGGCTCGACACCCATCCCCTGACGGCACTCATCCCCGTGGACAGCCCGGCGGGGAACTGGTCCATCTGCCGGGCCGTGCGCGAGATGCAGCCGCAGGCCAGGATCATTCACCTGGTCGCGCCGCAACTCTGGGCGTGGGCGCCATGGCGAATTCGGCGGCTGCGCCGGCTCACCGATCACGTGCTCTGCCTGCTGCCCTTCGAGCAGCCATGGCTTACCGACCGCGGCGTACGGTGCACCTTCGTGGGTCACCCCGCGTTCGATCCCGCCCCGCTGCCGATCGACTCGACCGACGCCACCCTGCCGTCGGGTTCACCGCGACTCGCCCTGTTGCCTGGATCGCGTCGCGGCGAGATCATCCGCAACTGGCCGACCATCCTCAGCGCGTTCGTACGACTCTGCCGTCGGCACGAGAACCTCGAAGGAGTCGTCGCGGTGCTGGACGATCGCACGGAGGCTCTGCTCCGCGAGGTCACGGCCGGGTTGCCGCGCACCGGCTGGCCGGACCGCCTCACGCTCGTCACCGGGCGCACCGACACGGTCCTGGATTGGTGCGATGCGGCCCTGGTCGCGTCCGGGACCATCACGTTGCAGGTGGCGGCCCGTCTCAAGCCGATGGTGGTCATGTACAACATGAGCCGGTTCTCCGCCGCCGTGGCCGCGTGCGTCGTTGCCACGCGGACATTCACGCTGCCCAACCTCGTTTCGGAGTGGGCCGGCCTGGGGCGAGCCGTGCCTGAGCTGGTTCCCCATTTCGGGGCTGTCGAGCCGGTCGTGAACGAGGTGGATCGAATCCTGACCGACGAAACGACGGCACGGCGTCAGGTGGAGATCCTGACCGAGGTCGTGGCCCGATTCAACCACCGCTGCTTCGCGGAGGACGCACCACGGGAGTTGCTGGCGGCACTCAACGGACCGTCGGGTCCGTGCTGACGCCGACGATCGGAATGCCGAACCGTTCGGCCACCGCGAGGACCCTGGGCTTGTCGATCATGATGACGCGGCCCGCGTGCAGGGCCAGGCACCCCGCCCGCGCCCGGGCCATGCGCTCGATCGTGACGGGGCCGACGGCGGGCACGTCGAAGCGCATGTCGTGATGCTCGTCCGGCGCCTTGAGCAGCGTCCAGCCGGAGCCGTTGAGACCTCCGGCCCGCTCGATCATGGCGTCGGTCCCCTCCAGCGACTCGACGGCGAGGACCTTGCGGCCGCAGACCGCAATCGACTGGCCGATATCCAGGGCAACCACCCGTCGCAGCAGCGGCCAGCCGTGCGTGATGTCCACCTGCTGCTGCGGCGAGGTCGTGATCTTCGTCATCACCCCGTCACCGGCAAGATGCTCCGAGACGTACGTCGTCGAATCGATGAGGGTGATTCCGTTCTCCGTGAGCTCGTTCGCCAGGGCCACCAGCAGTGTCGTGGTCCGCCGATCGTTGCCCAGGCGGCGGTACCACAGCCGGGCCGCACGGAAATCCGGCATCTGCCGGATCAGCCGCAACGGCTGGTGCATGCGTGCCTTGGAGACTCGTCCCACGAGAACCGCCTTGCGAACGCCGTCTCGCCTCAGCGCCTTGATCCAACTGCCCAGTCGCAGGACGCCGACGACCGCGAACCGATCGCACAGTGCCGGCAGCGCCGGGTCGAAATGATCCCGCAGACCGATACCGCACACCCTCACCCCGGCAGCGCGCATTCCCTGGGCGACCAGGACCGGGAGCCTGCCCTCACCGGCAATCAGTCCGAGCGGGTGCTCCTGCATGGGCTCCATAACTGCTGCGACGAGTCCGTGAGGTGACGGGGAGAATCCGGGCACGAACCCGCACCGGACCGATGCCCCGATCCACGAAGAAAACGCGTGAGCCGACGGGGGTCCAGTGTAGCAGCGTTCTTCTCCGCGTGAGCAACGGGTATTCTCGGGTGGCGTGACACGACCCGACGACATCCCGCAGGGCACGGGCTCGACCCGCTCGCCGCGCAAGACGGTCTCACTGACTCGCGCCCGCCCGTCCCGCGGGCGACTGACGGCGGCGGACCGTCGGCGGGCTGCCATCTTCGGCGCCCTCGCCCGCGTGGTCCTCCGGTCACTGGGTGCGACCACCCGTCTTCGAACGGTCAACGAGTCGAAGCTGCCCGGATATCGAAGGCTGGGGCCGGGGCCGCTGCTGTTTGCGCTGTGGCACGGCGACTATTTTCCCATTTTTCACTACGCCAGGCAGAGCCGCCTGTACATCATCGTGAGCCGCAGCCCGGACGGGGAAATCCTCGCCCGGATCGTCGAGGCCGCGGGCTACCGCACCGTCCGCGGCTCGACGTCGCGCGGGGCCACGCGGGCGATGATCGACCTGGCACGGGTGGTCAAGGGCGGTGCCGATGCGGCAATCGCCGTGGACGGCCCCAAGGGCCCGGCGCTCGTCGTCAAGGCCGGCATCGTTCTTCTTGCAAAGATGACGCGTTGCCCCATCGTGCCGCTGGGGGCGGCCATGAGCCGCTACAAGCAGTTCGCCTCGTGGGATCGCTTCCGACTGCCGCTACCGGCGGCGCGGGCACTGGTCATCGCGGGGGAGCCGATCCTGGTGCCGGGCGATGCCTCCAGTGAACTCATCGAGGCGCGCCGGGTCGAGTTGGACGCGTCGATGCTGGCACTTCGCGACCGCGCCCACCAGCTCGTGGCCAAGCACCGGTTCCGGCAGGCCGAGCGCCCCCGCGGGTTCGCATCGTCCATGCCGGAGTAGAATGGACTGTCACGGTGAGTCGCATGAAGTACTACGAAACCGTCCTCGATCTCGTCGGGCATACGCCGCTGGTGAAGCTCCATCGCATGGTTGATGACGGCTCCGCCGACCTCTACGTCAAGATGGAGCACCTCAATCCGACCGGTTCGGTCAAGGACCGGATGGCCGTCCACATGATGCGGCGTGCGGAGGAGGCCGGCCTGATCAAGCCGGGTGCCACCATCGTCGAGAGCACCTCCGGCAACACCGGCCTCGGCCTGGCGATGGTCTGCGCGGTCCGCGGGTACCGGTGCGTGTTCACGATGCCCGACAAGATGAGCCAGGAAAAGATCGACATGCTGAAGTCGTACGGGGCCGCGGTCATCGTGACGCGGACGGATCTTCTGCACGACCATCCGGACAGCTATGTCGAGGTCGCCAAGCGCATCGCCCGTGACACACCGAATGCCTTCTATACCGATCAGTACTACAACATGTCCAACCCCGAGGCGCACTACCTCACGACCGGCCCCGAGATCTGGCAGGACACGGCCGGTTCGCTCGATTGCCTCGTCGGCGGCATCGGCACCGGCGGCACGATCTCCGGAGCGGGCAAGTACCTGAAGGAAAGGGCGGCCGAAGCCGGACGCGAGATCCGCATCGTCTGCCCGGACCCCCAGGGCAGCATCTATCACGACGAGTTCTACAAGGGTTCCTCGGGCAAACCGGACATCTACCGGGTGGAGGGGATCGGCCACGACTTCATGGTGGGGACGCTCGACTTCACCGTCATCGACGAGATCTTCGAGGTCTCGGACCGTGACTCGTTCCTGACGGCCCGGCGTCTCGCCCGCGAGGAGGGGATCTTCTGCGGCGGATCCACGGGGACCGCCGTCTTCGGAGCGCTCAAGGTCGCCCGGCAACTCGGCCCCGGCAAGGTGGTCGTGTGCATTCTCTGCGATTCGGGCGATCGCTACCTGAGCAAGTGCTTCAACGACGACTGGATGAAGGACATGGGCTTCCTCGGCCTCGCCGAGCGGCTCGGCACGGTCCGCGAACTCATGCAGCGCAAGCGGCGAGCCGTGGAGTTCGCACGCTCAGACGAGACGCTCGCGCACGTCGCCCACCGCATGAACGACCTGGGCATCTCGCAGATGCCGGTCACGCGCAGCAACGGCCGCCCGTTCATGATGATCCACGAGGGAGACCTCCTCCAGAGCCTCGTCACCGGCCAGTGTTCGGCGGACGACCCCGTCGGGTCCGCAGCCAAGCCGATGCACGGGCAGGTGTCGCTGGAGGATCCGTTGTCCCGGGTCCAGGAGGTCTTCGATCATGACAGCATCGCGGTTGTCATCGAGCACGACGACATCATCGGCATCATCAGCAAGATCGATATCGTGGAGTTCCTCGCCGCCCGAACCTGACGGCACCCGGCAGGACTGCGACAATCGAATATGATCGGGGACCGGTCCAACCAGAGGAGCCCACCAGTGGTGAAGTCAGCACGGCACGAATCGGACATCTGGCTGTATGACGATGAAGGCGACCTGCTGCTGGAAGCCGACAAGAGAACCGACAGGGTGATCCTGCTGCCCTCGGGCGATCCGCGTCATGCGAGCAAGGACCCCGATCGGATCCGGATCCAGTGGGGGCAGCACCTGCTGGCGGACCTGGTCGCCGGCCGGTACCGGACCGCCGTGTGCGCCGTCAACGACGTGGACAACTCGCGCGGAATCGTGGGCGAGATCCTGGAACTCGTTCCCACCAGCCAGTGGAACGTCCAGACGGCCACGGCGTACGCGAAGATGTTCCACGAGTCCGTTGCCGTGCACGCGCCTCACGACAGGGAACCGTACATCCTCAAGTTCGACCTGGACCAGTTGCTGATCATGGCGATCCTGCGGCCACGTGACAAGGAGCACTTCACCCTCGAGGATCTCTCGCGCGGATTCGGGACAGTGGCCAAGATGCTCGCAGGCCGGCGCGAGCGGTTGCCCGTCGCCAGCGTCTCGTTCCTCGGCGCCAAGTCCAACGCGCTCATGGGTCCCAACGACCGGGAGCCGTCCTTTGAGTCCGTCCTGCGGACCATGTTCGAGGCGGGGTTCCGCGGCGACGTGTACCCCTCGCTGGCCATGTGGGAACTTGCGCCCACCGGCGCATTCGCCAGCTATCCCTTCCCCGAGAGCCTCAACGTGATGCGTTCCGGCGGTTTCTGAATGACGGAACCGCGGCCACAGCGCACGGAGAACCCCGGAGTCGTGGTGACCCTGGGGTTCTGTGAATAGCGGGGGTAGGATTCGAACCTACGACCTCCGGGTTATGAGCCCGACGAGCTACCAGACTGCTCTACCCCGCAATCGGGGGAGACTATATCTGGAGCCCGGTCACCGATCAAGATCGGATGGATCGACCGGTCGGGCAGCCTGGTCGTGCGGACCCGCTCAGATCACCTGGCGGGCCCGGTGGTCCGCGGCGATCGTCGCCAGGATGCCGGCTGCGTTCTCATCGACGTCGATGAAAGCAAGCCCGATCTCGTGGCGGCGGAAACCAAGCCGGCGGCTCCAGGCAACGCTGCTGCGGAGCGTCAGGCTGACGTCGCCGGCCCGGATTCTCACGTCGAGCTTGCCGACGTGGGGACGCGTCGCCAGGACGCGCATGCCGCCCGGGGAGAGGTCCAGCACCGGACCGAGGTCGCTGACGAGCAACTCCTGGGCCACGCGACCGGGTATGCGGCGACCATCCCGGGGTCCGACAAATCGACTCAGCCGAAGTGACTGGTTGAATTGCATGACATCACCATCGTGGCAAACGCGGGCCTCATTGAGCAATCCGCTGGAATACCGTTCATATCGGCGGCTTCTGCGCGACTCGGCTTCCGCGGCCGGCCTGTTCGAGCGGCTGTTCAATGACTGTGGCACGGATCGCCGATAAAGTTCCCCCCATGCACACCGGTAGCACTTGGCTTCGGGAGGTGCCCGGCTGGTTGTTCGTGGCCGCCGGGCTGACGCTCTGTGTCGTCGGGGTCCTCGTGCCCGCACAGCGGAGCGTGCACGTTCTTCACCGCCAGCTCGCCAGGATCGAGAACCAACACGCTCTTGGGCAGACCCGCATCGAGGCGTACGAGCGTTTCCTGGATCGCCTCCGCCACCGGGACCCGTCGCTCGTTCGGCGCCTTGCCGCGGCGGAGCTGAACCTCGTACCCGCCGGAGCAACGCCGGTGCTTCTGTCCTCAACACAGCGTGCGACGGTCCACGACTGGATCGTTCGCTCTGCGGACATCACGACGCCGAGGGCCGGTGCGGTGAACGAGAGCCGGCTCTCGTGGCTCACCGATGGTTCTCGCCGCCTCTGGGTGCTTGGCTTCGGCGTCCTCGTCGTGTTCGTCGGGCTGGTCGTGGACAGCCGCCCGAGAGCGGCGACGCGGCGCTGCACGAGCCCGGGTCACTCCCGGCCGCGCCGGCGACCGGACCAGTTCCACGTCAACGCAGGCGTTGAGTGGAGTGGCAACGGCCAGAACGATGACGAGATCGAGGAGGACGACGACGAGCTGGACGACGAGGCGGACAGCGACGAGTTCGAGGACGATGACGAGGATGACGACGAGTTCGAGGACGACGACGACGAGTTCGAGGAGGAGGAGGACGACCAGCTCGAGGAAGACGACGATGAGGCTGGTGAGAGCAGGGAGGACGACGAAGAAGAGGGTGAAGACGAAGAGGATGCGAACCAGCGCCGCGAGGACACAGGCGAAAAGGCCCGTCCCGCAGGTAGCACCCTGATCTGAACGTACCATCCCCGCCGCCGGCCTGGAGAGGTCGGAGCGGGTTCATGGCGCGTACCTCCAGAGACATTCCTGACGCGACCCTGCGGCTGCTGCTCGCCCCCGGGATGGGGGCGGTCACGCTGGCTCGCCTCCGCCGGCATTTCGGTTCCGACGAGGAGATCGTGACCGCAACGGCGAAGAGACTCGCCGAGGTGCAACGCATCGGACCCGATTCGGCCGCCGCCCTGCGCCGGGCGCTCGAGGACACCGACCCCGCCCGCGAGCGACGTCGTATGGACGACTGCGGCGCCGGCCTGATCGTGCGGGGCGATGACGATTACCCGGTGCTGCTTGAAACGATCCCCGACCCGCCGGCGGCCCTGTGGATTCGGGGCCGGCTGGAGGAGGCCGATCGCCTCGCCGTGGCCGTCGTGGGAGCGCGGCGCTGCACGGCGTATGGTCGCGAACAGGCCGGTCGATTCTCGAGCCTGCTGGCTGAGTGCGGGCTGACCATCGTCTCGGGCGGAGCGATCGGCATCGATGCCGAAGCGCATCGCGGTGCCCTCCGCGCCGGCGGAAGGACGATCGTCGTTCTCGGGTGCGGCCTGGCCGTGACGTATCCGCCGCAGCACGGCGAGCTCTTCGAACGGATCGTCGCGGCCGGCGGGGCGCTTCTCAGTGAGTACCCGATGCGCTCACTACCGCTGGCGGCGCACTTCCCCCATCGCAACCGGATTATCTCCGGCCTGAGCGTCGGCGTGCTCGTGATCGAGGCCGCCCGGCGCAGCGGTGCGCTCATTACGGCGCGGCGCGCGGCCGAGGAGCACGGCCGCGAAGTGATGGCCGTGCCCGGCCGCGTGGATTCGCCGGCGTCAGCCGGGTGCCACGCCGCCATTCGCGAGGGCTGGGCAGCCCTGGTGACCAGTCACGCCGACGCCATCTGCCAGCTCGATGCATCGAGCCACCTCGTGCGCGGCGCGCTGGAGGCGGCGGGACATGCCGACGCGCGAACATCCGCAACGCTCTTCGAGACAAAGCTGACCGATGCCCAGCGGACCATTGTCGAAACACTGCGGGATGCAGGCGGTGCCATCGTTGTTGACCAGATAGCCGCACGCTGCGACCTGCCGTTGAGCCGCATCCTGGCGGATCTGACGCTGCTGGAGATTCGCGGACGGATCAGCCAGGACCGCCAGGGGGTACGGCTCAAGAGTTAACGCCGGTGGTTGGAGGTCGCTGCACGGGCGATCTCGTCCGCCGAGGCGGACTCGCTCGACCATGCCACCCGCTTCTTCGAGAGCGATCGATGTAGCTCTACCGCACGTTGCACCAGAGCGAGTGTCGACCCGGAGGGTCGTACGGAGCGCTCGAACTAGAGCGGGTTCACTGCAGGTGTAGCGTTCTGAGTGCGATGCTCTTCGCTGTGGTGGCGCCGCCGGATCGACGGCATATTGCTGATATTCCGAGATTCGGCGACGTCACCACAGCGGAGATGATCGTGCTCAGAACGCTACAGATGGAGTGAACCCGCTCTAGTACCTGCGGAGCACGCCGATAACGACCCCCTGCACCTGGCAGTCGCGCTCGGTGACCATGATCGGTTCGAAGTCCGGATTCGCCGGCTGAAGTCGGATCCGCCTGCCGTCGCGATAGAAAGTCTTCAGCGTCGTCTCGCCGGTCGCGGTCAACAGGGCGACCACGCGCTGACCGTTGCGCGCCGTCTGGCGGCGCTCGACGATCACGTAGTCGCCGTCGAGGATCCCCTCGTCTTTCATGGAGTCGCCCTCGACCTGGAGCGCGAACGTCCCGCCTCGCTGGCCGATGCGCGGGCCGAAGAGCTCCTCGAGATCGAGCTGATCGGACTGCTGAAGCCGCTCGATCGGCTGGCCTGCAACGATGCGTCCCACCAGCGGGAATCGCAGCGGCTTCGTTTCGTCCGGAATGATCGTCTTCTCAGGCAGTGACAAAGAGCGTGCCTTGTTCCGATCGCGACGAAGCGCTCCTTTTTTGATAAGCGCTTCGACGTGCTCGAACACGGTAACCTTGCTGACGCCGATTTCGTCGGCGATTTCCTGCATCGTCGGCGAAAAGCCGTGGGCGATGCGGTGGTCGCGAATGAGCTTGAGGATCCTGAGTTGCTTTGGTGTGAGATTCATCCCTTGTCTCCTGGTGTCCGCCTGAAGGCGATGTATCGAGTCGGTTCATCGCATCCCGGATCCGCCCGAGGGTCCGGAACTGACCGTCAAGCCACGCCGATGCGGCAGTCCGGCGCCGCTTCGCGGGCGTCTCCGGGGCCGGATGGTCCGGAAGGCCGCCGGGTTCCACGACGAGCCTGGTGCCACGAGCGACATAACGGGTGACGAAACTGCCGCCGGGGCCGGTGATGATCAGAGGTGCAGGCATTCGGTTCTCCGTGGCCGGGCTGCCGACAAGTTGGCTTTCGGACGACGGGCCCAGACTTGCCAAGTCTGTTTGGCATACGTTACCCCAACATCTCCCGTAAGGCAAGCCCATTGTCGATGTTTTTCGGAGAGCCGCCCCGGGCATCGAACGGACGACGGTGCCTAGGCTGTCACCATGCCCGGCCGAACCATCCTGGAGACCGCCCTGAACCCGCCGGAGCCGCTCGGGCCGGACCTGTTGTCACATTGGCTGCTGGACCCCGATATCGCTTTTCTCAACCACGGCTGCTTCGGCGCGACCCCCCGTACCGTCCTGGAGGTCCAGATCGCCTGGCGCCGGCGGATCGAGCGACGCCCCGTCGAGGTGCTGGACCGCCGCCGCGACGCGCTGCTGGCCGAGGCCAAGGCGGCCGTCGGCGAATTCATCGGGGCCGCGGCGGTCGACTTCGGTTTCGTGACCAATGCCACCGGCGGGGTGAACGCGGTGCTGCGGTCGCTGCGGCTCGACGCCGGCGACGAACTCGTCATGACCGATCACGTGTACAACGCGTGCCGCCAGACCATTCGCTTCATCGAACGCGAGTCCGGCGCCAAGGCGATCGAGGCCGAGGTTCCGTTGCCGGTCGAAGGCCCCGACGAGATCGTCGCCTGCATCGCCGGCGCATTGTCAGACCGGACGCGTCTGGTCCTGGTCGACCACATCGCGTCGTCAACCGCGGTGATCTTCCCGGTCCGTCAGATCATCGATCTCTGCGGCGACCGCGGAATAGACGTGCTGATCGACGGAGCACACGCGCCGGGCATGGTCGAACTCGACGTCGCCGGGCTTGGTGCGGCGTACTACACGGGGAACCTGCACAAATGGGTGTGCGCGCCGAAAGGCGCCGCCTTCCTGTGGGTGCGACCTGACCGCCAGGCAGGCATTCATCCCAACACGATCAGCCACTTCCTGGACGAGGGCCTGTCCAGTGAGTTCAACTGGCAGGGCACGCGAGACATTACCGCGTGGCTGTGCGTACCCGACTCAATCGATTTCATGCGGCAATTCGGCTGGAACAACGTCCGGCGGCACAACCACGCGATGGCGGTCTGGGCCCAGTCAATGCTGAGCCGCCGGTGGGCGGTCCCCGCGAGCACCCCTTCCGACGGGTCGATGCTCGGCTCGATGGCCACGCTGCCGCTGCCGGCCGGCGTCCGTCACCGCTTCGCCGACCCCGACACGTTCCAGTCGCGGCTCTATGATCAGCACCGCATCGAAGTACCCATCATCGAGTTCAAGGAGCGGTGGTGGGTTCGCGTGTCCTGCCAGGTGTACAACGAGCCCGGGCAGTACGAGCGGTTGGGCGAAGCGGTGATGGAGCTTTCAACGTAGATGATGGAGCGGTTTCTCGACGCCTGGGCCGACCCGCAGATGCGGCACGCGATGGTCGTGCACTTTCCGATCGTGCTGTCGCTGGTCGGGATTCCATTCGCGGTGCTGGCAGCCCTGTGGCAGGCGACCCAGCGGGGCCGGGTCTTCCAATGGGTGACGCTGGCCACGTACCTGGCACTGACGGCGAGCCTGTATGTCGCCCGGGAGTCAGGCCACGATGCCGAGGACCTCGCCGGCCCCATGTCCGAGTCGGGCGAACAGGAGATGGAGGAGCACGAGCATCACGGCCACGATCTCTGGCAGTGGTCGGCGGTGATCTGCGCCGTGGCGGGGCTGGGGTTCGTACGCCACCGCGTCGTACACATCGGCTCTGCGTGGCTCGTCGTCGTCGGAGCCGGGCTCACCGCCGAGCGGATCGCCCACACCGCCGATCACGGGGGACGGCTCGTGTACGAGCACGGTGCCGCCGCCGGGAGGGACCTCGCGGCCCTGATCGCGGTCTCGACGTCCGGCGACACGGAAATCGACCCGCGTCTGGCACATTTCCGGGAGCAGGTCATGCCCATACTCGTGGAGCACTGCCTCCGCTGCCACAACCCGACCCGCAAGAAGCGGGCCGGCGGTCTCGACCAGAGCACGATGGCGGGCCTGCTCGCCGGCGGGTATTCCGGCCCGGCGATCGTTCCGGGCCGCCCCGACGAGAGCCTGCTGATGACGGCCGTACGCTGGGCGGACCCGGACCTGCAGATGCCGCTCAACAAGGACAAGCTCTCGGACGAGACGATCGCGGCCCTCGACACATGGATCACCGATGGGGCGGTATGGGAACCGTTTTCCTATACGCCGCCGGCGAAGTCGGCCAGGTAGGCGCTCTCAGCCGCCGGCGCGGCGCCGCAGTGCCGCCGCGGCGATCTCGGCGTTCTTGCGGGGCAGGTACTGGTCGTTGTACCAGGCCCACCACTGCTTCATGTCGTAGCCGAGATGGGCCGTGGACTGCCCCCAGTCGTCGGTGGTCATCATGACCAGCGAACGGTGCACCTCCGTTCGATAGAAGATCACCACCGCGTCCACGACCCGCAGGATCACGCCCTCCGAGACCACGCCGGGTATGACCTGGAACGCGCCGACGCCGCTTCCCACGATCGGCTCGATCCTCGCCACGAATGCGCGCTGTGTCGCCACGGCGATCCACGCGAGATCGCCGGGTTCGTCGAAGGGGTCGGCGGTCGCCTGGGCAAAGATGAGCAGCGGAATCGCCTGCAGGACGCGAAGGGAGCCCGCCAGGGTGCCGGCGTGATTGGCGATGTCGTGACGGTTGCTGCGCAACGCACTGTCCAGCACCCGCAGCACCGGATCGGGCGCCGGCGACGCCATCCGACGCCGGGCCTCGTGGCGGAACGCTTCGCCGGGGTCATGAATGGCGACCCAGGCCAGGGCCGCCTGCCCGTCGTCTCCCTGGCCGGAGAAGTGGTCGAGCACGGCAAGGCGAACGTCGTCCTTCTGGCCGGTCAGTTCTTCGATCAGGGGCATGAACGCCGCCGGATCGGTGAGCATGCGGAGTTCGCCTATCCCGCGGTCGCGCAACTCGGCGACCCGCATCCGGCCGAGGTACTCGTGCCGGATCCGCCGGATTCGGGCGGCGTAGTCTCGGCTGCGCCTGCGAAAGGCGAGTTCGTCGTCGGTCGGGCGCCCGGCGAGTTCGATGATCGGGGGCACGGCGCCGTGATCCGGGATCGGCGTGAGCAGGCCGTAGCGCGGATCGTTCTGTGTCCAGCCGTACTGCGGATCCTGGGCATCCACAGGGCCGGCGGGCGGGGCCGCGCCCTGCACCTGCGACAACAGCGACAGTGACAGCACGCTCAGCACGACACACAGGCGTCTGAAGGCCCTCATGACCCTATTCTAGGATGAGGCTTCCGGACGCCGCCGCCGCAAAATATGGACCATCCATCACCCCGGTGTTCTGGCGGCGACGATGTACTGCAGCTTGCCGACCCGCCGACGGACGTCGGACGCCTCGGTGCGGGTACCGAAGTATCCCAGTTGCACGACGTACAGGACGCCGCCGCGCCGATCGTTTCGGGTGACGATCCGAACAGGGGCGAGTCCCATCTCGCGGGTGATCCGGGTCGCATCGACCGCGGCTCGCTCGGCTCGCAGGCGGTCGCGAAAAGCGCCGACCTGTATCGTGAAGCCGCGGCCGGCAGCAGACGGGCTTCGCCGGTCGTGCGGAGAACGGGCCCATTCGGCTGCGGCGGCCTCATTGCCGGCCTGCTCGTAGGCGTGGACGGCATGGAACGCAGCCTGCCTGGCGTCCTCGCCCGCGAGGCCGGGCCATGCCGCGGCGAAGGCCTCGGCGGCAGGGACGGGGCGGTCCCGGGCCAACTCCACCAGCCCCAGCGCCGCGCGCGCCGTGGCGGCGTCCTCGCCGTCAAGCGTGGACACCGCGGCCGTGAGACGCCGGCGGGCTTCGTCGTGGTCGCCGAGCTTGTACGCCGACACGCCCGCGAGGTACTCCGCGCGACCCCGGAGCGTCCCGGCACTGCCGGCCGAAACTCTCTCGGCCTGCTCCTTCGCCCGTGAGAACCGCTGCGCGCGATAGTCGCCCAGCGCGCTCTCGAGCATCGCGGAGCCACTTTGCGTTGCGGCACAGCCGGTCAGGGCAAGCGGCGCGATCGGGCCGAGTGCCACGGCAACCACCAGGCCGACCACCCGCCGCGCGGCGCCGGCCCGCATTCCGGGCCCCATCCTGGTCTGCCTGGGCGGTGATAGGCGATACACGTTTTCAGGCTATCGTACAATCTCCGCCGCCATCGCCAGATTTGGGGCACGCTCCGGCCTGCCATGCAACTCGCCCGCGCCATCATCCGCCGACTGCTGCTCGCACCGGGGCGCGTCTGCGTCGTGGACGACCAGAGGCAATGGAAGGGGTACCAGCTCTACCTCGGCGCCCTGCACGTGGCCCGCGCCATCGAGCAGACCACGGCCGCCCAGCACGTGGCCATCATGCTGCCGACGTCGGGCCTCTTCCCGATGTCCATGCTCGGCACCTGGATGCTCGGCCGGACCATCGTCCCTTTGAACTACATGCTGGCAGCGCAGGAACTGGCGTACGTCATCGAGGACGCCGGGGTCGACACGGTCGTCACGGTCGGCCCGATGGTCAAGCACGTGGCCGAGCTCCCGGCGGGCGTGAGGCAGATCCGGCTCGACGAGATGTCCTTCGGGGGCCTCCCACCGGTGCGGCGCAGCCGATCGCGCCCCGACGATTTCGTCGCGGCACTGCTGTACACGTCGGGCACGTCCGGCCGGCCCAAGGGGGTCATGCTCACCGTGGACAACCTGGCCTCCAACGTGCGGCAGTGCATCAGCTGGGTCGGGTTTACCAGGGCGGACAGCTTGCTGGGGGTACTGCCGCAGTTCCACTGTTTCGGTCTGACGGTGCTCACCCTGCTGCCCATGATCGTCGGGTGCACCGTCGTCTACACCGCGCGTTTCGTGCCGAGAAAGATCCTCCAGCTGCTCCGGACGCACCGGCCGACGGCGATGATCGCGATCCCGTCGATGTACAACGCGCTGCTTCAGTCGCGCAGCGCGAAGCCCGACGATTTCTCGTCCGTGCGCTACCTCGTCTCCGGCGGCGAGCCGCTGCCGCGGGCCGTCGCCGAGGGGTTCCGCGAGACGTTCAACGCCGTCATCAACGAGGGATACGGGCTGACCGAGACAGGCCCGGTGGCGAACTGGTGCCGGCTGGAGGACCACCGCACCGGCTCGGTGGGCATGCCGGTGCCGGACGTCGACGAGAAGATCGTCGGCCCCGACGGCGAGACGCTCGGCCCGGACACCGACGGCGAGGTGTGCATCCGCGGGCCGAACATCATGGCGGGGTATTACAAGCTCGCCGAGCAGACCGCCGAGGTCTTCGACGACGAGGGGTATTTCCATACCGGCGACATCGGTCGGTTCGACGCCGATGGACACCTGTACATCACCGGGCGGATCAAGGAGATGCTGATCATCGGCGGCGAGAACGTCTTCCCGCGGGAGATCGAGGAGGTGCTCAACGCACACCCGTCGGTGCAGGACTCCGCCGTCATCGGCGTGCAGGATCCGTCGCGCGGCGAGCTGCCGCTGGCCTTTGTCGAGCTGGTCGAGGGCGCGGCCTTCGATGAGACCGCGCTGCGAACGCACTGCCGCGAGCGTCTTGCCGCGTTCAAGGTGCCGCGAGAGATCAGGCCGCTGGAGACGCTCCCGCGCAACCCCACCGGCAAGATCATGCGCCGCGAGCTCTCGGTGGACACTCACGCCGCCGCGGCGAGCGGCGAAAGCGGCACGGCAAAGGAACAGCAATAGTACTAACTCTATATAAACTAAAGACTTACGATTCATAAGGCAATTCCGGATCGCCGAGTCCTCGTTTCTCGACGGTGAGGTCTTGGAACTGCGGAAAATTGAGGTATGCTCAGGGCGCGCATGACGGGTCCCTGAAAACGGGCCCGGCGGCAGGAGAAATGCTCGGTCGCAAGGGTTCGACCACCGCCACGACGGAACCGTCGAGTCGTTCCGGCTGTCAGAATTACGGCGCGGCACCGGTGAAGCGGGGAATCAACAGGTGTGGTGACCTTTCGGCTCGTGTTGTGGGTACGCCCAGGCTTGGTGGTCAGGACAAGGAGCATCGATCATGTTGGGTAGATTCGTCATTCTGAGCGGCGTGCTTCTCGGCACCGGTCTTGCGGCCGGACAGGTACTCCAGCACGTCAAGCCGGCCCCGACGACACACGGTCGGGTACTGCACGCTCCCGCCAGTGAGCCCGCCATCGCGCCGGGCGTGCGCCATCTGTCCTTCAGCACGCCGTCGTTGCCCGCGTTGACCCAGCCCACCTGCCCGTGGGACTGCGGCATCCCGCAGGACAAGAACGTCGGGATCGTCGATTTCCTGGCGCTGCTCGCTCAATGGGGCGGGCCGGGCCCGTGCGACTTCGACGGCGGCGGCGTGGGGATCACCGACTTCCTGAAGCTGCTCGGCAACTGGGGCCCGTGCCCGGCACCGATCAACGACGAGTGCCTCGGCAAGATCATCATCGACCGGTTCGACCCGGCCGGGACGATCCAGGTGCAGTTCGACATGTTCGGGGCGACACCGAGCCCGGAGGCGTCTCAATGCACCGGGATCGATCCGAACCCGTTCAAGGACATCTGGTACTGCCTGAGAAACATCACCAACGAAAAGAAGATCGTCACGCTCACCGGCACCGTGAACCTGCTCGCCGAGGTGACGGACGGCTGCACCTGCCCACCCGGACCGCTGGTCACCTGCGGACCCCTCGTCGGCCCGGTGCCGACATCGTTTACGATGCAGCCCGGAGACGAGGTCTGCATCAGGCTGCTCAACGACCTCGGTCTGCCCAACGACCAACTCAAGGGCATCCTGGTCATCACCAACGAGCCGGTCCCGCCGGATGACCTGAACTTCTTCTTCGACCCGGTCCTCTTCTTCGAGGCCCTGGCGCTGGCGGGCAAGACCGAGAAGTTCATCTGGGACTTCAAGCCGGACTTCCTGCCGCCGCAGGTGTCGATCGACATCGCGTCACCGCTTGACATCAACACGCATTTCGTCAACGCACCCGGTATCTGGTTCGACGGCGTGAGCACTCTCTGGCCGCCGGAGGTCGACAACGTGCAGTTCGCGGCGAACCTCAACCCCCAGGGCCCGTTTGTTCCCGGGCAGCAGCTGGTCTACGTCAAGGGAGGTCCCGACGTTCTGCTGGACAACAATGCGGTGGTGGCGGGCCTTGATCCCGCCGGGCTGGACAGCAGCCTCACCATCTTCAGCGGCCCGCCGGCCCCGATCGACGACAACCACACGGCGATGCAGCTGGAGGTGGTCTCGTTGGGAGTGCCCGGCCAGCTGGCGGAAATCCACGTGACCGTCTACGACAAGGCGGACGCCGAGATCGGCAAGCTCGTGCTGCTTCTCCAGGCGGGTCAGAAGCAGTTCATCGCGTTCATGACCAAGGACCCGGCGGTGACCATCGGCCGTGTGGATATCTGGGACGCCTTCGGCTCCGAGGAGGGGATCTCGGCGATCGCGACCTACAACCAGCCGGTCCCGCCCGGGGTCATCAAGTTCTTCGACGACCCGCTGGGCTTCTTCGACAGCCTGCCGCCGACCAAGACCGAGAAGTTCCTCTGGACGTTCAAACCGGACAACGTGCCGGTGGGCGGCCCGCCGATCAAGGTCGGGGACCTGCTGGACATCTTCTCGCACCCGGCGCTCGCCCCGGGGATATGGGACCTCCCCGACGGGACCACGTTGTGGCCGCCGGAGGTCGACAACGTGCAGTTCTCCTCCAACATCAACCCGCAGGGGCCGTTCGCCCCGGCCAACGGGATGCTCTACTTCAAGGGCCCGTCGCCGGACTTCCCGCTGGACAACAACGCGCTGGTGGCCCAGTCGATCCCCGGTGATCCTGATACGAGCTTCGAGATCATCAGCGGGCCGCCGGCGGGTGACAACCACACCGCGTTCCAGTTCGAGCTGGTCTCGGCCACGGCCGGCGCCGTGGGGACGTTCCACGTCTCGGTCTTCGACAAGAACGACGTCGAGATCGGCAAGCAGGTCGTCATCGTGCCCCCTGGCCAGAAGGTGTTCATGGGGCTCATCTCCAACGACCCGTTGGTCACCATCGGCCGCATCGACATCTGGGACATCAACGGCGGCCAGGAGGGCATCTCGTCGATCGCCGCGTACCAGGACGCGGTTCCCGCATGTCCCGGCCCGGGCGACTGCTGCGACCCCGCCGGCAACGGCTCCCCCGGATGCGATAACCTGGATTGTTGCCAGCGTGTCTGCGCGACCGACCCGTTCTGCTGCAGCGTTGTATGGGACACCGTCTGCGCCAACGCGGCGCAGCTGCTGCCGCAATGCCTCTGTCAGCCCGTGCACGACATCGAGCCGTGCGTGAACTGCCCGGATCCCGACGAACCGATCTGGTGCGTGTACCAGGTCACGTCCGTTGCCAATCCTTTGATCTGCAAGCAGCGGGGAATCTTCATCGGGGCAATCATCTGCGTCACTCCGTGCCCGTTCCCCGGCGACCTGATCGACTGCGACCCCGACGGCCTCGGGCACGTCCTGTTCCAGACCGTCGGCAACTTATGCAAGTTCGTGGTCGTCCCACTCAACGGATGCGAAACATGCCCGGCCGGCACGATACAGTGGCGACGAATCAGCTGAGCCCGGCCTTTCCATGGCCGGCACAGAAACAATAATCGCGGCAATCCCCTACAGGTAAAAGACTTGCAACTCGTGGAGTAAAATCGGATCGCCAAGTCCTCGTTTCTCGACGGTAGTGTCTTGGAACCGAGCGATAGTGGGGTATGCTGAGGCGCACATGACCGGCCCCCGATGACGGGTCCGGCAACGGTAGTAGTGTTCCGTCGCAACGGTTCGGCCGCCGCGGTGATGGAACTGTCGATTCGTTTCGGCCTTCAGAATCGCGGCGCGGTACCGGTGAGGTGGGGAATTCTTACAACCCGTAATAGACCTTGCCGACCCGCGCTATCCGTACGCCCAGACCAGCGTTGAAGACAAGGAGCATCGATCATGTTGGGTAGATTCGTCATTCTCAGCGGCCTGCTTCTCGGCACCGGTCTTGCAACCGCACAGGTGCTTCAGCACACCAAACCGGCCCCGACGACGAACCGTGCGCTGCAGGACGATCCTGCCAGTAAGCCCGGCGTTCCGCCAGGCGTGTGCCAGTTGTTCTTCACCAAGGCCGAATTCGACGCCTTCAACCAGTCCGAGGGCAAGTTCATGAAGGGCATCGAGGACTTCGAACCGCCCGTATCAAACGTCGGGCCGGATGCCATCGCGGTTCTTGTCGATCCACTGCAGGGCAACGTGCCGAACGTCGACCCCCTCGGCCTCGGTTTCCCGAACGGCCTGCTCAACAAGAACCTGCTCATCCAGTCCAACATCTTCGAGTTCAACGCCCCGATGATCAGCCCGGGCAGCGGCCTGGTTGCGCTCGGGCCCGGCTTCATCGCGCCGGGCATCCCCAACAGCGTCAAGGTCGGCGCGGATCAGTTTGCCCAGAGCACGGATCTCATCTTCACGGACGACTCCAACAAGACCGGCGTCGGCTTCACGGTCGAGGAACCGACCGGGCCTGGTTTCGTGCACATCTCGATCTTCGACAAGCTGAACGTGGAGATCTTTCGCGGCCAGTTCGACACGCCGCCGGGCGAGAAGCTGTTCCTTGGCTTCTGGTGCATTCAGGCGATCGGCCGCATCAACATCGGCGGCCCCGGCGGCGAACTCGTCGACAACATCCAGATGTGGGAGGACACTCCCCCGCAGATGCCCTCCTGCCCGTGGGACTGCGGCCTCCCGCAGGACAAGAACGTCGGGATCGTGGACTTCCTGGCGCTGCTCGCCCAATGGGGCGGGCCTGGCACCTGCGACTTCGACGGCGGCGGCGTCGGGATCACCGACTTCCTGAAGCTGCTCGGCTCCTGGGGCCCGTGCCCGGCACCGATCAACGACGAGTGCGCCGGCAAGATCATCATCGACCGGTTCGACTCCGGCGGGACGCTGGAGGAGCACTTCGACATGTTCGGCGCGACACCGAGCCCGGACCCATCCCTGTGCATCCTGGTCGATCCGAACCCGTTCAAGGACATCTGGTACTGCCTGAGAAACAACACCAACGAAAAGAAGATCGTGACGCTCTCCGGGAGCGTGGACCTGCTCGCCGAGGTCAGGGCCGGGTGCGACTGCGCGAACCCGGGCCCGCTGGTGACCTGCGGGCGCCTCGTCTCGGCGGTGCCGACATCGTTCACCATGCAGGCGGGCGACGAGGTCTGCATCAGGCTGCTCAACGACCTCGGTCTGCCCAACGACCAGATCAAGGGCAACCTGATCATCACCAACCAGCCGGTCCCGCCGGATGACCTGAACTTCTTCCTCGACCCGATCCTCTTCTTCGAGGCCCTGGACCTGGCGGGCAAGACCGAGAAGTTCCTCTGGAACTTCAAGCCGGACTTCGCACCGCCGAACCAGTTGATCGGCGTCACGTCACCGCTCGACATAAACACGCATTTCGTCAATGCACCCGGCGTGTGGTCCGACGGCGTGGTCAACCTCTGGCCGCCGGAGGTCGACAACGTGCAGTTCGCGGCGAACCTCAACCCCCAGGGCCCGTTTATCCCCGGGCAGTTCCTGCTCTACGTCAAGGGAGGTCCCGACGTTCTGCTGGACAACAATGCGGTGCTGGCACGCATCGATCCCGCGGGTCTGGACAGCAGCCTGACCATCTTCAGCGGTCCGCCGGCCCCGATCGACGACAACCACACGGCGATGCAGCTCGAAGTCGTCTCGCTGGGGCAGCCCGGCCAGGTGGCGGTCATCCACGTGACCGTCTACGACAAGGCGGACGTCGAGATGGGCAAGTTCGTGCTGACACTGGAGGCGGGTCAGAAGCAGTTCCTCGCCTTCATGACCAAGGACCCGGCGGTGACCATCGGCAGGGTGGACATCTGGGACGTCAACGGCTCCGAGGAGGGGATCTCGGCGATCGCGACGTACAACCAGCAGGTGCCGCCCGACGTCGTGAAGTTCGCCGAGACCCCGGCGGACTTCTTCGGCAACCTTCCGCTGACGAAGTTCACGAAGTTCACCTGGAACTTCAAGCCCGACAACCTTCCACAGGGCGTCCCGCCGATCCTGATCGGGGACCCGCTGGACATCCTTACCCACCCGGTCGTCGCCCCGGGAATCTGGGACGGCCCGGCCGGGACGTTGTGGCCGCCGGAGGTGGACAATGTCCAGTTCTCCTCCAACATCAACCCGCAGGGGCCTTACGGCCCGGCAGACGGGATGCTCTACCTCAAGGGCCCGTCGTCGGACTTCCCACTGGACAACAACGGGCTGGTGGCCGAGTCATTCGTCGGCGGCCCCGATACGAGCCTGACCATCTTCAGCGGCCCGCCGGCGGGGGACAACCACACGGCGTTCGAGCTCGAGCTGGTCTCGGCGACGCTCGGCGCCGTCGCGGTGATGCACATCT
>JADFOJ010000097.1 GCA_022562915.1 Planctomycetota bacterium
CGGCCGTGGTGCGACGTCCGAAGACACGGCCGACGTCGCTTCGCGACGTCAACCGTGCCACCCGAGCGTCGCGCGATCGGGCGTGCAAGGCAAACGCGCGGCGGACGGGCCTTTTTCGGGCCGACACTTGCTTTCGTACGACCCGCCGAATTCGGGTGGCACGGTTGAGTTCGCGCAGCGAACTCGGCCGTGGTGCGACGTCCGAAGACACGGCCGACGGCGTCCGCAAAGCCGGACGCCGTCAACCGTGCCACACAAGACAAGCAACTACGGCACCCAGCCGAGGCCGTCCGGCTCCGTGCCCGCGACGACGCGGCCGAAGACCTTCCATGTCTTCAGGTCGAGCACCGTGATGACGTCGGCGTTGGTGTTGGCCACGAAGGCGTAGCGCCCCGCGGGATCGATGAGGATCCCGACGGGGACGGGCCCGCGGCCCAGCCGGTCACCGAAGAGCCGTTCGTCGGTGTTCTGGACCGCCGTGGCCTGCATCGAGATGCGCGTGATCTCGATCCGTTCGCTCACATCGAACACGGCCACTGCGCCGGCGCGGGCGTTGGAGACGAGCACGTGTTGCCCGTCGGGGGTGAACTTGACGCGGATCGGGAAACCCTCGCACGGCAGCGTCGCGATGATCTCGAGCGTCTTCGCGTCGACGATGCTCAGCGTGTCGGCGTCGCGGTTGCCGACCCAGACCTCGCCGCCGTCCGGCGATATGTCGAGCCCCTCGGCGCCGGGGCCGGTGGCGACCGATCCAAGGACCTTGCCGGCGCCGACATCAATCGCGGTCAGCGTGCCGGAGCCCATGCTCGACACGAAGATCCGCGACGTGTCCGGCGAGAGCACGAGCATGTGGCTGATGGGCTGGCCCGTCTTGACGACGGTCTCCACGACGCCGCTCTCGACGTCGACGATGATCACGGCCTGCTCGCGCTCGGCGGTGACCGCCACACGGCGGCCGTCGGCGAGGTACTGGATGCCGTGGGGCCGGTGGTATTCCACCAGGTCGATCGTGGACCGGACCCTCTTCGTGACAAGGTCGATGACCGTCAGCGTGTGCCCCGGCTCGCGCTGCCCGTAGTTGGCGACGACCGCGGTCGCGCCGTCGGGCGAGATCGCCACCTCGTGCGGACCGCTGCCGGTGGGCACCTTTGCCAGCTCGCGGCCGGTCCCCGCGTCGAGCAGCGACGCGGAGGCCTCGGCCTTGTTCAGTACCACGAGCGTCCCGGTGAGCCCGCTCCCGAGCGACGGGCCCTGGGCCCATGTCTCGTCCTCGGCGGCTTGCACCCGCGTCTGGGCGCCGGTGGCCGTGCAGCCCACGAGGCTCACGAACACAATACTGACGACTCGGCGAACTACGGTGTTCATCATGTGTCCCCTGTTGGTCATGCTTCGGTCTGATCGGCCTCGATCGACGCGGCTTCGTGGGGCGTCTCCAGCGGCAACTGCCGGGCCAGGTCGAGGTACGCCGTGTAACTCGAGTGCAGCTCGCGCATCGTGTCGCCGGCAAACTTCTCGGTGAAGGCACGGGCCACCTCGAACGCGACGACGTTCTCCATCACGACGCTCGCCGCCGGCAGCGCGCACACGTCGGAGCGCTCGTAGGTGCTCTGCTGTGGCTGCTTCGTGTTCAGGTCCACGCTGGGCATCCCCTTGAGCAGGGTGCTGATCGGTTTCATCGTGCCGCGAACCACGATCGGCATCCCGTTGGTCATCCCGCCCTCCAGGCCGCCGGCGTTGTTCGAGGGTCTCGTAAAACCCAGTGACGGAAGGTCTTTCTTCCCGGGGTCGTACGAGATCGGGTCGTGCACCTGCGACCCCGGCCGTTCGGCGCATTGCCGGCCCAGACCTATCTCGACGGCCTTGAACGCCTGGATGCTCATCACGGCGCCGGCGAGGCGGGCATCGAGCTTCTCGTCCCACTGCGCACACGATCCGAGCCCGATCGGCACCCCGAAGACGTGCACCTCCGCGAGCCCGCCGACGGTGTCGCGACGTGCCTTGGCGTCGCGAATGTGCGCGACGATCCTCTCGCCGACCGCCTCGTCGGGGCAGTACACCACCGACGCGTCCCGGAGCTCGAGAAGCCGGGCGAGCTGCTCCTGCTGTGGCTGGACATCGGTTACCGCGTCGAGCAGCCCCCGCACGAAGCCGAACGAGGTGATCCCGAACTCGCGCAGCAGGCAGCGGGCCACGGCGCCCGCCGCGGTGCGGCCGACGGTCTCGCGGGCGCTGGCGCGCTCCAGCGCGTCACGGCAGTCGGTCGTCAGCCACTTGATCGACCCGGCGAGGTCGGCGTGTCCCGGCCGCGGCCGATACACCGGCGGCGTTCGTTTGACGTCATCGAGGCGGCTGTCACGGTTGATCGTCTGCATGACCAGCGGCCCGCCCGTCGTCCGGCCCAGCCGGACGCCGGCGAGAAACGTCACCGAGTCGGACTCGATCTTCTGCCGGGCCCCGCGCCCGTAGCCACCCTGGCGCCTGCGCAGCTCGGCGTCGATGAACTCCACGTCGAGCACGAGCCCCGCCGGAAGGCCGGTCACGAGGGTCGTCACGGCGGGGCCGTGACTCTCGCCGGCGGTGTGGTAGTTGAGGCAGGCCATGCACCGCCATCGTAACACCACGGCTACCATCTGACCGAATGAAACCCCTCACGCCGCGCGAGATCGTCGCTCAACTCGATCGCCACATCATCGGCCAGGCCCCGGCGAAGCGAGCGGTCGCGGTGGCCGTGCGCAACCGGTGGCGACGGCAGCAGCTCGACCGTGAGCTTGCCCGCGAGGTCGCGCCCAAGAACATCATCATGGTCGGCCCCACCGGAGTCGGCAAGACGGAGATCGCTCGCCGGCTGTCGAGCCTCGTCAACGCGCCGTTCATCAAGGTCGAGGCAAGCAAGTACACCGAGGTCGGCTACCACGGGCGCGACGTCGAGTCGATGATCCGTGACCTGCTGGAGCTTGCCGTGGCGATGATCCGGGCCCAGCACGCGGACACCGTGCGCGAACAGGCCGAGGCGTGCGCCGAGGAGCGCCTCGTCTCGCTGCTGCTCGGCGAAGCGATCGGGTCGGACGACAGTCGCGCGGCGACGCCGGCCGACCCGGGCGGGGCAACCGGCGAGCCCGCCGCCGCCGTCGTCGAAACCAACCCGGTCCGCCAACGGATGCGCCAGAAGCTGCGCGAAGGTCTCTTCGAGGACCGCGAGATCGAGATTTCCATCCGCCACAAACAGGCGATCCCGATCATCGGCGGCGCAGGACCGGACCAGCTCGACCCGGGCTTCGCCTCCATGATCGAGGGCATCCTGCCGGAACGGACGTCGAGGCGGCGAGTCACCGTCGCCAGGGCCCGCGCGATCCTCATCGACCAGGAGACGGACAAGCTCCTGGACACTGACAAGATCATCGAGCAGGCGATCGAGCGCACCGAGCAGAGCGGGATCGTTTTTCTCGACGAACTCGACAAGGTCGTCGCACCGGGCGATGGACGGGCGGGCGGTGCCGACGTCAGCCGCCAGGGCGTCCAACGAGACCTCCTGCCCATTGTCGAGGGCTCGGCGGTCACCACGCGGCACGGCGTCGTGCACACCGACCAGATCCTCTTCATCGCCGCCGGCGCCTTTCACAACGCGTCCGTCAGCGACCTCATGCCGGAACTGCAAGGCCGGTTCCCCATCCGCGTCGAGCTCAACGCGCTGACCCGCGACGATTTCCGTCGGATCCTCACCGAACCGGACGCGGCCCTGACAAAGCAGGCCGCGGCCCTGCTGGCCGTCGAGGGCATCGAGGTCACCTTCGAGCCCGAGGCGATCGAGGTCATGGCCGAGCTCGCCGCGGAGGCGAATGCGGGCATGGAGAATATCGGTGCGAGGCGCCTCGTGACGGTCATCGAGTGCGTCTTCGAACAGATAAGCTTCGATGCGCCGGACCTCGCCGCCGCGGGCGACACGCGGATCACCATCACGCCCGCCTTCGTGCGCGAGCGCCTGGCCGCGATCATGTCCGATCAGGACCTTCGCCGCTTCGTCCTGTGATGCTCGCGCGGAAGGCGTCGATCGGCGCCTCGTGACCCGTCCAGACCAGGAACTGCAGTGCCGCCTGGCGGAGGAACATGTCCAGGCCGCTGATCGCCCGCGCGCCCGACGCCTCCGCCCGCCGAAGCAGCGGTGTTCGCGCCGGTGCATAGACCGTGTCGAAGACGGTCATCGACTCGTCCAGCGGCACCGTGTCCGGCAGCGGCGATGCCTCCGGTGCCGGGCCGCCGGTCATCCCCACCGAGGTGCAGTTGATGAAGATCCGGAAGTCGCCGTCCGCAATCGAGTCCGGCTCGCCGACCGAGACCTGCAACGCGCGACCGGCGGCGTCGCGCCGAGTCCTGAAGCTCTCCGCCAGCGCATCGGCGCGTGCCCTGGTGCGATTGAACACGACGATCTCGGCGCCCACGTCGGCCAGCGCATTGGTGACGGCCCGGGCGACGCCGCCGGCCCCGAGCACGGCGACCCGTCGACCCGCCAGGTCCGGTGTGTCGATACCCATCTCTCCGCACAACGACGCCACGATGACCGGTGTGTCGGTGTCCATGCATTCCAGCGGTCCGTCGCGGCCCACGATGAGCGTGTTGGCGGCGCCGACCCGCTGCGCCACCTCGTCCACGCGACCACCGCGCTCCTGGACGAAGCGGACCAGGTGCTCCTTGTGAGGCGCCGTCACGCTGGCACCGCGAAAGGTGAGCCGTTCGTGGTCCACGAGCGACCCCACGGTCGCCTTGAAGTGCTCGTACTCGGCGGGTATCGGCAGCGGCAGGTACACGCCGTCGTGACCAACCGCGGCGAACCCGGCATTGTGAATCACCGGACCCAGCGACTGCGACACGGGCCAGCCGATCACGCCGTACACCGCCGTTGACGGGCCGATCGAGTCGAATCGATAGAGCGTCTTCAACTCGCCGATCGACGGCTGCCCCGGGGCGGTCTCGGCGCCGGGCTCACTGCCGGCGTACACGAGCAACGCCTGGGCCTTGGCCCCGAGCACACGGCTCATCAGGCCGAATTGTCCCATGCACAGCGCGATCGTCGGCGTGTGCCGCTCGGCCGCGAGATCGAGCGCCTCGAGGTTGTCCCGCAGCGAACGAGCCATCCACGCGACCTTGATGACCGAGCACGCAGGTTCGTTGGTCATGGCCTCGACGCGTTGCAGCAGGTCCGCGGGCCGACGCTCGAAGTCGTGCGTCGACAGTATGAGCGATGTGTGCACGTCACGGCCCGCGCGAGCATCGTCCAGGGCCGCGGTGATCGTCCGGCGCAGCGTCGGGCTGCCCTGCCAGGCGGACAACTCGATGTCAATGTACCGCGGCGGGTGCTCGGCGAGCACCAGCGCCCGGTAGAACTCGGCGCGGACCTCTTCGGGGCCGTCGAACTCGCCGCCCTCGGCGCGCCCGCGGCACGTGACGATCGAGGGCGCCGGGCTGCGCCGGAGAAGCTCCAGCACCGTGGCCGGCCCGTCCGGCCGGCCGGCCAGCGCGTCGAGACGCCACTCGATGAGCCGGGCGCCGTCGCCCACCGCGCCGGCCGCCGCTGACAACGCGGGTTCAAGCTCATCGACCGTCCGCACGGCAATCGAGACCGCGGCATATGTCACAGCGATTCCAGGGTAGGGAGGTCCCGCACTTGTACCATGTCGGCATGAACCAGCAGCGCGCTGCGGAAGATGCCCATCGGTTTCTCCGAAGCCACACGACCGGCGACGTTCGATTCGACGGGCAGTTTCGGCCGTTGAAATACGTGATCGGTCCGGATGGCCGGCCCGTTGCCCCGGTCACCGCCGCGGTGCTGAAGTGCCTGGACACGGTGCTGTTCGTGCCGGACGACTCCGAGGGCGCGATGCAGGTGCAGGTCACGCTGTCGGCGCTCGATTCCGGCGGTCCGGGCGGGGCGTTGACGGACCGCTGGCGCATCTACCATGGTGAGCCCCGTGACAGGCATGGCACGTGCTGGACGGTCATGGAGATCGACGCCGCGCGATTCGGCCGGTGTGTCATCGACGGCCACGAGCTCGTCCGCGCCAATCAGTTCGCCGCGGAGGAAGCACGACTCTGCCGGCAGATCAACGGGCACCATGCCGACTCCCTGCAGCGCGCCTGCCTGCACGCGGCGGGATTCGATGTGGAGAACCCGGTGCTCGTCGGCGTCGATCCGCTGGGCTTCGACGTCCGGCGGCGTTTCGACGTCATACGATTGCCCGCCCCGCAACCGATGACCGCCCCCGCCGACGTGCCGGGCGTACTCTGCGTGATGGGTGATGGGTGATGAAGAAAAGAGACCGGGAGGAAAAGAAATAGACCGGGAGTAATTTCGCAGCGAAAATATTCCCGGTCTATTTCTTTTCCTCCCGGTCTCTTTTCTTCAGACTTCCTGCAGCTTCCGGATGATCTCCGTGCTGCCGAGGCCGGCGCGGAAGGCGAGCACGCGGACCTCGCCGCCGTAACCCTCGACCAATGCTCGACCCTCGACGGTGTCCGGAGCGTAGTCGCCGCCCTTGACCAGGACGTCCGGTCTCACCCGCTCCAGGAGTTCGCACGGCGTCGCCTCGGCGAAGACCGTCACATAGGTCACGCACTCCAGCGCCGCGAGCACCTCGGCGCGATCGGACTCCGGGAAGATCGGGCGCCGGGGCCCCTTTTGCGAGCGAACCTGCTCGTCGGTGTTTATCGCGACGACGAGAATGTCACCCAGCGCCCGCGCCTCGGCCAGGTACGCCACGTGGCCCGCATGCAGCACGTCGAAACACCCGTTCGTAAACACGACGCGCTGCCCGGCGGCACGCTGCACGGCCAGCTCGACGAGCAGGTCATCGGTCGCGCGGATCTTGCCGTCGAGCCTCTGCGACCGCACGAGCAGTTCGCGCTGGATCCGGACGAACGGAATGGCCTGGACGCCGAAAACCGCGATCTCCAAGCCTGCAGCCGCGTTGGCGAATTGCACTGCGTCCAGCCAACTGAACCCGTTCGCGATTCCCCCCGCCAGCGCCGCGAGCACGATATCCCCGGCGCCGCTGACGTCGTAGACGGACTGCGCCTCGGTCGGCACGAGCACGGGATCCCGGCCGCGCTGCTCCAGCAGGGCCCCGTACCGGTCGAGCGTCAGCACGACGGCATCCAGATCGAGATCGGTCAGCAGCTTTCGGGCGAGGCCCGCGTTGTGGATCTCGGTCGCCTCCAGCGGCGTGTCGAGCCCTGTCGCCCGCTCGGCCTCGGAGCGGTTGGGGGTGATGGCCGTCGCGCCGCGATACTTCGAGTAGTCGTCGATCGCCGCGGGATCCACCAGCACGGGCTTGCCGGCGGCCCGGCACCGCTGGATGATCGCCTGGCACACATCGGGTGAACAGACCCCCTTGTCGTAGTCCTCCAGGCAGACCACGTCCGCCTCGCCCAGGACCGCGGTGAACCGCTCGAGCAGGTCCCGGACCATCGCGTCCGACAGCGGCTCGCGTGACTCCAGGTCGACGCGGAACATCTTCTGGGGGTGGCGGTGCTGTGCGAGGCCGATCATGCTTCGCTTGATCGTGGTGGGCCGGCCCGGATCCGCCATCAGGCCCTCGACCGCGCAGCCCGCCGCGGCGATCGCCTCACGCAGGATCTGCGCCTCGGGATCGTCGCCGACGACGCCCAGGCAGGTGACCTCGGCCTTCAGCTCGCGCAGGCAGATTGCGACGTTCGCCGCGCCGCCGGGGTGATTCTCCGTCCGGTCGGCATGCAGAACCGGCACCGGCGCATCCGGGCTCAGACGCTCGGCGGCGCCGTACACACTCTGGTCGAGCATGTAGTCGCCCACGACGATCGCCTTGAAGGGCGTGTAGGACGCGAGCTGTTCAATGAGCCTGGACATCGACGACGGATCCTCGATTCGCCGCCCTGGCGGCATCCACGATCATGGTACCGAGCGCACCGGCACCTTCGAACACGTCGATCTCCAGTTGCGGCACGACGATCGGCACCGGCCACGATTCGAGATCGATCAGTCGCCTCGCTTTCACCCAATCCTTGGCGGTCATGACCAGGGCATCAACACCGTCACAGAGACTTCTGACCAGCGTGATCTTCGCCCGATCGTAGCGCTCATGATCGCGGGCGGGGACATCGGCCGCCACGACGGCGCCCGTCGCCTCGATCTGGTCGCGGACCGGCGCCCGGTTGCCCACGCCCAGCAGCGTGACGATCCGTTTGCCGTCGAGCCAGTCCACCGGCACCTCGTCGGGATCGCTGCGGCGGTCGAACAGCGCGAGGCCCGTCCACGCGTGACGCGACCACGCCAGCGGCGGCCGTCCGTGCCGGCGCTCGATCGCCGACGCAAGCCGGTCGTCGATCCCCCGGGCTCGCGTGACGATGACCGCGTCGGCCCGTTCGAGGCTGTCCAGCGGCTCGCGCAGCCAGCCGCGCGGCAGCAGCCGATCATGCATCGTGTCGCGGGTGGCGTCGATCAGCACCAGGTCGAGATCCCGGCCGAGACGCCGGTGCTGGAAGCCGTCGTCGAGCACGACGCAGTCGATCCCGGCGTGCTCCGGCAGAAACGACCGCAGCGCAGCGACGCGATCGGGATCGGCGACGACCGGCACGTCGCCGAGCCGCAGGCGGTGCTCCATGACCTCATCGGCCTCATCGGCCTCATCGGCCTCATCGCCCCGGCCCGGCCGCGCCCCGTAGCCGCGCATGGCAATCACCGGCCGCATGCCGGCGTCCAACAGCCGTCGGGTGACCCACGTCACCATCGGCGTCTTGCCGGTACCGCCGACGGTGACGTTGCCCACCGAGATCACCGGGACCGTCACCGGCACCACGGTGCGGCCGCGATCGAAACGGGCGTTGCGGGCCCGGACGGCAAGCCCGTACAACAACGAGGCGGGCACGGTCACCGGCGCGAGCAGCGCCGGCAACGGGCCGCTCATGAGACTTCGACCGGGTCACGGGCGTGCCCGATTCGGTCCACGCGGTCGAGCACCTCGGCGGGATCGATCAGTCGCATCAGCGAGTCGCCGAGACGGGGGTCCTTGAAGTTCACCGGTCGCCTGCCGGCAGAGGTCGCCCGCAACACGCCGTCCTGGGCGCCCCACGGTCCGACCCGCGCCGGATCGGTCGGGCCGTACAATCCGATGCAGGGGCGGGCGAAGCCGACCGCAACGTGCAGCGGCGCCGAGTCGTTGGCGATCACCAGGTCCGCCCCGGCGATGATGGCCAGGATCCTGCCGACGCCGGTTCGGCCGACGAGATCGGTGATCATGACGTCCGGGCCCAACCCCTCGCCGGCCCGGACGATTCCGGCGACCTGGTCATGCTCGCCGGGGGCGCCGATCAGGACCACATGCCCGAAGCCGCGTTCGCGCAGCGGCCCAAGCAGCGCGGACCAGTGTGACTGCGGCCACCGCTTGCTCGGCCACCGGCTCGTCGGCGCGAGCACGGCGTACGGGGCGCCGGCCGCGCCGCGCTCCCGTCGGAACCCGGCCCACCACGCGAGATCCTCGGCGGCGGCATACAGCCGCATGTCGTACACCGGTTCGAGCCCCTCGCCTTCGGCCAGCGACATCATCCGCCGGACCGTGTGCGCCCCCGGCGGCGCCGGATGCCTGACATTGCAGCCCAGCCAGCCCAGCTCGCGCGCCGAACGATGCCCGACCCGGCGGCCGGCACGGGTGGCCCACGTGATCACGCCGCTGCGGCCGAGCCCCTGGCAGTCGAACACGAGGTCGTACCGCCGGCGCCGCAGGTCATCCAGCCACCGGAGGAGTCCCAGGACCGCCGACGGGCTCCGCCACCACCTGCCGAAATCGTGCCTCGGAAAACGGATCGTCTCGTTCAGGGCGGGATGGCACGCGATCGCGGCGGCAAACTCCGACTGGACGACCCAGTCGATGGCCGCCTCCGGCCACGCCCTCCGAAGCGTGGCCAGGACGGGCACGGTGCGGCAGACATCGCCCAGAGCGCTTGGGCGGACGATCAGGATTCGGCTGGGCGGGGTCATGATCATGGCCGATCGGCAGCCTCTGGCGCCCCTCATCGTATCGGGGTACGGCACTCGGCACGCGGCAACCCCCTCGCAACGGCCACCGTATCCAAATATAGTGACGGTAGTGACGGTGACGGCCTCGCCGGACACGAAGGGGCGCGCCGGGCGATGTGCATTAAGTAAGATCCGGAGAATCAATCTTCACCATTGTGAGCAACTCTCCCGAGACCAACCCGATCGAACCCAACCCTGACGCTCCATTGTCGCTGTCCGATTCCAGCGAGGGCTCCACGATGCCCGTCGGCACCGACGACCCGCGGTCCGCAAGCGGCAGCGCCCCCGACGCAAGCGCCGGCAGCACGCCGTCGGGGCAGGGGACCAGCGGCGGCACGTCCACCGGGGGGTTCGACACCGTGCTCGGCAAGCTCATCGTTCACCGCGGGCTCGCCACGACCGACGAGATCGACGTCGCCAACACGCTGCTCCGGGAGTCCATCGAGAACGAGCAGCCGCACACGCTCGCGGAGATCCTCGTCGAGAATCACTTCCTGACCTCGCGCCAGCTCGGCCGGCTCAAGAGCGAGTTCGAGGCGAAGCACACCACCGAGCAGATCCACGGCTACAAGATGAAGAAAAGGATCGGCTCCGGCGCGATGGCCACGGTCTATCTGGCCCGCCAGCTCAGCCTCGACCGGCTCGTCGCCATCAAGATCCTCCCGAGGAAACTCTCCACCAACGCGAACTTCATCGAGCGGTTCTACAAGGAGGGCCGCGCCGCGGCCCAGTTGAACCATCCCAACATCGTCGGCGCGTACGACGTGGGCAAGTCCGGCGAGCACCACTATTTCGTGATGGAGTACGTGGACGGCGAGACGGTATACGACCTGATCGTCAAGTCGCGGCGCATCGAGGAGATGGCCGCGATCGACATCGTCATCCAGGTGGCCTTGGCGCTGCAGCACGCGCACCATCGGGGCTTCATCCACCGCGACATCAAGCCCAAGAACATCATGATCGGCCGCGAGGGGGCGGTGAAGCTCGCCGACCTCGGCCTGGCACGGGCCATGAGCGACAAGGAAGCTGCCGAGGCCGAAGCCGGACGGGCGTACGGGACGCCATACTACATCAGCCCGGAACAGATCCGCGGCGAGGTGAAGATCGGCCCCGCCGCCGACATCTACGGCCTGGGCGCGACCTTCTATCACATGGTGACGGGCCGGGTGCCGTTTGAGGGCAAGAACCCCTCGTCGGTGATGCACAAGCACCTCAAGGCGGATCTCGTCCCGCCCGACCATGTCAACCCCAAGCTCAGCGGCGGGTCCGCGCAGGTCATCGAGATGATGATGGCCAAGAAATCCCGTGACCGCTACGAGCGCGTGACGGACCTGCTGGAGGATCTCACGCTTATCCGCAAGGGCCTGCCACCTCACTTCGCCCGCAGTGCCCTGGATCTCTCCCAGATCCCCCCGACCGGGCCGGCCGAACCGGGCCCGCCGGCGTCCGTCGAGCCGCGGGCCGGGCTGGGACAGGCGATGGAGAGCCCGTTGTTCGTGATCGCGGTGGTGGTCATGATCGTGAGCCTGCTCGTGAACATCGTTCTGTTGCTGTTCGTCGCGGGCTAGCCCCATGACGATTCAGTCCGGTCCCTCGCCGCCGCCCAGTCGATACCGTTGCAGCTTCCCGTCGATCTCCCGCGCGAGGTCCGGCGCGTTCACCTGCCGGGCGAGGTCGCGCGCTTCGCCTGCCGTGGCGATGGCCTCGCCGGTGCGCCCGGCCGCGAAGTACGCCTCGGCGAGGACGTCCAGAAGGCTCGGATACCGCCGGCCCGTGGCCACGTTGGCGTTCTCGGCGATCTCCACGGCGAGGGGGACGTCGCGATAGGTGGCTTCGGCGCAGGTGGCGAGGAAGCGAACCAGGGCGATGGCGGCCTGGATCCGCTCCAGGGCCGAAACTGCCACACGCGAGGCCGCGTCGAAAGAGCGGCGCGCCGCCGCGAGATCGCCGCGTTGCTCGGCGAGCTGCCCCATCGCCAGCAGGGCGCCGAAATGTTGCGGCTGCAGTGACAGCAGCGTGCGCAGCTGCTCGACGGCCTCCTCGACCCGTCCCTCTTCCTGCAGAAGGCCCGCCAGCTCGCTGCGGGCCGGCAGCAGGCCCGGGGCGGTCTCCACCGCCCGCCGGTAGGCCGTCTCGGCGTGACCGCGCTCGCCGCGCAACAGGTGCAGACGCGCGAGCTTGACGAACTCCTCCGCCTCGCGACCC
>JADFOJ010000143.1 GCA_022562915.1 Planctomycetota bacterium
CTGGGCCGATGCTCCACCCTGTTCCGCCTGGCTCGGACATGGCTGACGCCGGCGATCGTGCACCGCCGGCCGCGTCCTGTCCGGTATCCCTCGGCGTTGAGGATCTCCACAATCTGCCGGTCGGTGTGATCACCATACAACGACTCGATGCGGGCCACGACCTCCGGCGGCGTGGTCTGCGGACGGGGATGCGTTCGCCGCGCCTCGTGCCGGCTGACCATGCCCGTCTGCCACCGGATCGAGACGTCAACGCGCCATGGCTCGTCGACGGCCCGAAGCGTCACGTCCTCGATCAGCAGCCGCACGAGCTGCTTGCGCTGGGCGTGCTGCGTCGTAGGTGCTCGCCACACGCGCCCGACATCGGTCGCCAACGCGCGGATCTGCCGGTGTTGTTCATCCGTGATGGTCAACGGCAGCGACTCCCGCACGCGGCGGTACTCGGTCTCCAGACGTTCGACCTCCTGAAGGCTCTCGTTCCATTCCCGCTCCAGTGTCCGGGCCACCAGGCGATTTTCCGGCTCCACCTGGTGGTATCGTCGCGCCGCCTTCTGCGCCTCGTACCGCGCCGACTCGAGGCGCTTGACCCATTGGACCTCGAGCTGTCGGCTCCGCGCCTCGATCTTCTCGAAGGCCTTGAGTGCCAGATTGAGCTGCTCGCGGCTCAAGGTCTCAAGCACCACGCGCTGCAGCAGTTCATCCACGCCCACGCCGCGGATCCACTGACACGCTCGAAGCCTGTCCGAAGTCCGGCACTCATAGGTTGGCTCTCCGTCTCGACCGTAACAGACGTTCATTCTCCGACCGCAGACGCCGCACAGGACGATCCCCTGCAGCAGACTCTTGCCTTCCCGTGGACTTCCCTTACCCGTCATGAAGTGCAGGGAGCTCCGATTCGCGACCAGCCGCGCGACGTTCGCCTCATACTGCTCGAGCGTGATGTACGCCGCGTGCGAGTCCGGCAGCCAGATTCGACCGCCCGCGCACACGTCTTCGGCGTCTTCAGCTTCCGCATGCGTTCGGGAGTAGGCGTACACACCCGCATAGGTCGGATTCCGCAACAGCCACACGGCCCGGGCGGCGCTCAGCCGATGCCAGGTGACCGCCGTCGTCAGGGTACCGAAGTTATCGCGACGCGGGAACGGTTGGCGCTGCTCCTGGAAGAACCGCACCACCGCCAGGGCCGAGCCCAGACGCTCGAACGTCTCGAAGAACAAGGCCACCGTGTCGCGGACCCGCTCGTCGGGATCCAGACGGATCCCCTGCTGCTCGTCCCACACATAGCCCGCCGGCAGGGGGATGCGCAATTCACCCCGTCGGGCCTTGTTGCGCCGGGCCCCGAGCATCCGCTGCTTGAGCAAGTGAAGCTCCGCCTCGCTGAGCGTCCCCTTGAGACCCAGCAGCAGGCGGTCGTTGTACTGGTTCGGGTCGTACACGCCCTCCTCGTCGATGATCAGCGATCCTGCGAGCGCCGCCACCTCCAGCAGGCGGTACCAGTCGACGCAGGATCGGGCCAGACGGCTGACCTCCAGACCGATGATCGCCCCGACGCGCCCCAGCGCGACTTCCGAGACCAGCCGCTGGAAGCCAGTTCGTGTGCCCGCCTCGGCCGCCGACCGCCCCTGGTCCTCGTCGATGACGCCCACCTGCTGCTCGGACCAGCCCAGCCGCAGCGCCCGCTCACGCAGCCGGTACTGCCGCTGCGTGCTCTCCTGGTGATGCAGCACCTGCGCCGGTGACGACTGGCGCACGTAGACATAGACCTGACGTTCCAGATGGCGGGCCGTGATCTTGCCCATCGCATTGCTCCCAAAGGGGTTCCGTTCTCACCTCAACCGGCGCCGCAGCGGCCAGCAGCAGGTCGCACAGCACGTCCGCGACCGAGTCCCGCTGCGTCTGCGTCAGTGGGCCGGGCATCACGTCCATCACGTCACCTCCGCGGCACGCGATCCGCTGGCCCACCTCTCGGCCGATCGCCTCGAACTGTCGTTTCAGTCGTCTGCGAACAACGTCCCTTCCTTCAGCAACCTGCGATTGACATTCGAGATCTCTTCCAGCGTCTCCCTCGCGAGCCGGAAGTTCTCGATCCAGCGCTCGACCTGTTCCTTCTGCTCCTGGCGGACGTACACCTGCACCGTCTGACCGGGACCCACCGTGACCATGAGGTAATAGGCCGGGCCGTGCCCTGGATCGCCCCGGCGGGCGCAGTGACAGTTGGCCCGGCCGCAGCGCCGGTAGCGTTCCACCAGCGACCCCCGGAGGATCGTGTGCAGATCGGGAAGCGTGCCCAGAAGCCGTTCCCGCCGTCGGCGTTCGCCCCGACGTCCGGCATGTTTTTTCTTGAACATCTCTGGACATGTATATACAGTACCAGACAGCATTGGTCAACCTGTACGGGTCGTCTGGTCCACCCACTTCACGGCCTCGAGCAGCGCCACCACCGACAGACGTATCCCTCTCCCATGCGCTGATTCATCGACGTTCGGGTCCGCCTGGTCCGTCCACGCCAGCGGCACGCATTGCGTCGTGCCGTCCGGCAGCCTCACATGCACCCTCGGCTGAGACGTCAGTCGATCCCATCGTTCGATGGGTAGCGGCTGTCCACGCCACGGGTGGCAGGGCTGCGT
>JADFOJ010000098.1 GCA_022562915.1 Planctomycetota bacterium
CCCGCCTTTTTCCCCCCCCGCCTTTTTCCCCCGGTCCCCACCGCCGCCGCTCACCCCCCGCTCACCGGCGGAATCAGCGCGAGCGTATCCCCGTCGTTCAGCGCGGTTGCCGCGTTGCAGTACCGCTCGTTGATCGCCGCGGCGAGGACGTGGCGCAGCTCGGCGATCGGCGGGTGCTCCTTCGACAGGTGCTCCAGTGCATCGGCCACGGTCGAGCCGTCCGGAAGATCCAGCGTGATGCGATCGGTGCCGACCGACTCGGCAAGCTGCGCGAAGAGCAGGACGTTGCATTTCATCGGGGTCCGCCTGCCCGCCGGGCCTCGATCCCGGCCTTGATTGACTCCTGCATCGCCGCGAGCAGGGCTCGCGTGGCGGTGTTGGCGGGGTCGAGCTCGATCGAGGTCCTGACGGCCGCGAGGGCGTCCGCCGTGCGCCCCTGGAGAAACAACGTCCGGCCGCGCAGCTCGAAGACCTTCGGAGAGGACGGATCGATCGCCGCGGCCGCATCGAGCGCCCGAAGCGCCGCCGCGTAGTCCTGTCGTGTGAAGGCGATCTCCGCCCGCACGCAGAGCACGGCGGAATTGTCGGGTTTCAACGCCAGGGCGGCGTCGACCCTGGCCTGGGCCTCGTCGAGCCGGCCGAGTTCCCTGTAGACGGCCGCCAGGTTCCCGAGCGTGCCGTAGTCGTTGGGTCGCCGTGTCAGAAGCGCCTCGCCGAGGGTGACGAACGCGTCGTAGTCGCCGGCGCCGCTGGCCAGCCGCATCCGGTTGGTCAGGTAGCGCTGCGTGTTGGCGATCTCGTGCGACTCGGCAAGCCACGGATCGAACGTCAGCCACCCGGAATACTGCGGGAGACGCTCGGCGAGAGACAACTCGTTGCGGGCACGATCGGGCTTGCCGTTGACCGCGAGGGCGCGACCCAGGAAGCGGTGGGCGAGGAAGTCGTTGGGGCTGCGGCGGGTTGCCTCACGGAAGTGCTCCTCGGCCCGGACCGTGTCGCCGCGGGCCAGCGCGACCCGACCAAGCCCGACGTATCCCGGTGACAGGTCGTCCTCGCGCCGGCAGTATTCTTCGTAGAACCCGCGTGCCGCGTCGAGATCGTTCGCATCCAGGGCCAACGCTCCCAGGCGAATCCAGGTCGTGGGATACTCCGGAATCAACCGGCTCACGCGCAGGAGTGCCTCGTGCGCCCGTTCGTCCAGGTGCAGTGCCTGGCATTCGACGCCGAGGCCATATTGCCATCGCACCTCGTCCGGATCGAGCCCGGTGGCAGCCGCAAAACAGCCCAGCGCCGCCTCGTGCTCCTCGAGCGCCTGGTAGACCTGCCCCAGCCGTCCCACGCTTGCGGCGTCGCGGTCCCGGGCCCACGCGCGGGCCTGGTGCACGAGGATCTCGACCGGCACGGGGTCGGCGCCGTTGAGTTCCGGCGGATCGGGCAGCCCCGCCCGCAGGAACGCCTCATGCAGCGCTGCCCTGTTGACGTTGACGGAATGCCGGCCGTCCGGCTCGATCTTCCTCTGGACCTCGGGGAAACGGACTCGCCCCCCGGCGACGTCTCCGAGCAGCAGGTACCCGGTGCCGAGCACGACGATGAGCAGGCCCGCGGTGTCGAACAGGTTCCACGTGCGTCTCAGCGGGTCGGTCGTCGTCATGACGGATCTTCCGCGCCCTGCTCGATGACGACGAGCTGGTTCACACGCACGCCCGTGCGCACGGTGCGGGAGCCGTCGGGCCAGCGGACCTCGATCCGATCGACCGTCGTCGCCCGGCCGAGGCCGAAGTGCGCCCTGGGATCACCGCTGGACAGGTAGCTCTGCTGCGGACGGATGTCCGTGGACCTGGTCGTACCGGCGGCGGTCACCGTCACGCGGGCGCCGATGGCGTTCCGTCCGCCCGGGCCCGTGCGGGTCTGCACGACGAGCCATGCATTGCCGGAGTCGTTGTTATTACGGAAGAGTCTCACCGGGCCGCCGTTGTTGGTCACCAGCAGGTCTCGATCGCCGTCGTTGTCGTAGTCGCCGCATGCCACGGCGCGGCCGACGTCACCGAAGGAAACCCCGGACCCGTCCGTGGCGTCCACGAACGCGCCGTCGACGAGTCGCGCGAAATGATCCGGCTGGGCGTAGGGGTTCTCCCCGACGGGCAGCGCGTTGTCCACGTTGACCTCGCCGTTGGCGAAGAAGGCGTCCAGGCGGCCGTCGTTGTCCTGATCGAAGAGGGCCACGCCGAAGGTCGTCGCCGGAATGCTCCATCGACCAAGCCCCATGCCCAGGCTCGCATCGTCGAAGAACCCGTTGTCGTTGCGGAGCACGAGATGGGTCTGGTGATGGATGTTGGTGACGAGCAGGTCCACGTCCCCGTCGCCGTCGAGGTCCTCCCCGGCGACGCCCATGCCGGCGATGGCCACGCCGCGGTCGTCGTAGGCGCAGCCGGCAAGCGCCGCGACGTTCTCGAAGGTGCCGTCGCCCCGGTTGTGCCAGAGAAACCCCGGCGTCTGATCGTTGGCGACGTAGAGGTCGATCCAGCCGTCATCGTCGAAATCGCTCGCCAGCACGCCGAGGCCGTTGCCGGTTTCGCCGGTGATCCCCGCTTGCAGAGAGACGTCCTGGAAGGTGCCGTCGCCGAGGTTGCGGTACAGCTTGTCCCGCGACGGCGCCGCGTAGCTCATCGGGTTGCAGTAGTCGCGCACGCCCAGGATCGTGTAGCAGACGGTCTCGCGGGCCGCGGACCAGTCGAGGTACCTCGCGACGTACAGGTCAAGCCTGCCGTCGCGGTCGTAGTCGAAGAACGACGCACTGGTCCCGAAACCCGGGTCGGCCACGCCCGCCTCGGCGGCGATGTCGACGAACCTCGGCGCGGACGGCGGCCCGTCGTTGCGCAGCAGCACGTCCGGGCCCAGGCGCGTCACGAAGATGTCCACGTCCCCGTCGTCGTCGAAGTCTGCGCACGCCACGCCGTACGCCGGGCCGGGCACGCCTGCGCCGGAGGCGTCCGTGATGTCGGTGAAGCGACCGCCGTCGTTGCGATACAGCCGGCACCTCTGGGGGGAGCCGTCCCCGACGATCGAGCCACCGCCGGCCACGAAGATGTCGAGGTCCCCGTCGCCGTCGATATCCACGAAGGCCGCCCCGGGGCCCATCTCCTCCGGAAGACGAAACTCGCCGCGGGCGTCGTTGTCGTGGCAAAAACGAATACCGGCGTCCTGTGCGACGTCGGTGAAGAGCGACGGACCACCGGCGGCCGTGCCGCGGGCGGGCGCGGGCGCGCCGGTACCGGCAAGGAGCCGCTCGGCGAGTTGCCGCGGCGTGTCGGGGCGGGCGCCGACGTACCCGGCCGCTTTCAACGCGACCAGGACGACAATCACCAGGGGCAGAGCCCTCAACAGGCACACGCGGGCGACCGGAACCATGATCACATGATTATTGCCAGTTGCCCAGCAACGCCAGGAAATCAGTGATCCCGACGAGCCCGTCGTTGTCCAGGTCCGCCAGGCACGCCTCGGGCGCCGCCGCGCACGGCCCCCACGCTGCGAGCAGGGCGAGAAAGTCGGTGATGCCCACGACGCCGTCCGCGTCGAGATCGCCCAGGGCCGGGGCGATCACGGTCAACTGGGTGTTGGCGGCGACGTCGTGCAACGTGCTCACGTAGCCCTTTGACCACTCCACGCGGAGCTCGTCCACCGTGACCGCCGCGCCGAGCCCGAAGTGGATCGCCGGCTCGCTCACGGAGAGAAAACTGGGGCTGCCGCTCAGGTAGCGGACGTACGTCTGGCCGCCGACGGTTGCCAGCACCCGGGTTCCGAAGCCGTCCGGGGCCAGCAGCGGATTGGTGCTGGTGTCAAGGATGATCCGAAGCCAGTTGCCGCCGGCGGTGTCGTTGCGGTAGTAGGTGAACCCGGCGGAGTTGGTCGTCACCAGGACGTCCAGGTCGCCGTCGTTGTCGGCGTCGATGAGGGCGATGCCGCGGCCCTCGCCGATGTGATCGAAGCCTGCGGTCGCGGCGATGTCGGTGAAGATCGCGTTGCCGGTGTTCCAGAACAGGTAGCCGGGCTCGCACGCCCACTCACCGCCGCCGGGCCCGCAGATGTCCGGCCGGCCGTTGACCTCCAGGATGTCGATGCGGGTGTCGTGATCGAGATCGACGGCGACGGTTCCCCACCCCCAGCCGCCGTCGTTGGCCCCGGCGGGGCCGGAGTTCTCGACATAGACGTGATCGCCCCGGGCCATGTAGAGCATGTTGCCGACGTTGACGTCGTCGGGTTCGGGATCGTCCTTGTGGATCGCCGTCACGTACCAGTCGAGCAGGCCGTCGTTGTCGAAGTCGGCGACGGTCTGGCCCATCCCGGTCTCGTCGAGGCCGGTCCCGGAGGGGCCGGTCATGTCGGTGAACGATCCGTCGCCGTTGTTCACGAAGTACCGGCTGGTGACGAAGTCCGCGGAGATGAGTAATTCCGGGTACCGGTCGCCGTCCATGTCCACGAAGGCCGGCTGGAATCCCCAGATCGCGCCGATGGTTTCGCCCAGCGCCGCAGTCGTCACGTCGGTGAATGTCCCGTCGCCGTCGTTGTGGTACAGCCGCAGACACTCGTCGTCGCCCCACCACGATCCCACGCACAGGTCGAGCAACCCGTCGAGGTCGTAGTCGCCGAACGCAGCCCCGTAGCCGGCCGGGTTGCCCGTCGCCGGTGGGCAGGAGAAGTTCACTCCGGCGGCCGCGGCGACGTTGGTGAAGCTCCCCCCGTCGTTGTGGTACAGGCGGTGCTGGCCCGGGGCGTTGTCCGGGTCTCCGGGCACGCCGAAGCTGGTGACGTAGATGTCGGTCCGGCCGTCCGCGTCGTAGTCGCCGATCGCGACGCCGTTGCCGCAATGCAGGTCCGTGAGACCCCACGCCGCCGCCTGATCGGTGAAGGTCCCGCTGCCGTCGCACGCGTTGATGAACAGCTTGTCGGGGACGAGGCCGCCGCCCACCCAGTAGACGTCCATGCAACCGTCGCCGTTGAAATCTCCGACGCCGACGCCGCCGGTCATCCATTCCTGGAGGAAGGGGATTCCATCCGCGTCGGGGCTGTGCATCGCGGTGAGCCCGGCCCGGCTGGTCGATTCGGTCAGCGTCACCTGTCCGAGCGCCGGAGTTGCCCAGGCAAGGGTGACCAGACCGACAACCACCGACGACTGAGAGTCCCACATGGCCCGCCCAGCGTACCGCGCCCAGGCACCGGATAACAAGGGGGGACCTGGACAGATTCCAGGATTCTTGCGGTCGAGCGCGCGGGGTGGCACGGTCGAGCGAGTCCGCCGCAGGCGGACGAGGTCGCCCGTGGGCGGGCGTGGTGCATAGCACCGGTGGCTGTGGTTGGGCGTCGCACCACGGGCGACGTCGTCCGCCTGCGGCGGACGCCGTCGACCGTGCCACCCCACTTTTACGGCCACGGCAGGAATCGCAGGGGCGTACCCGCTGCGACCGTGCCGCCCTGGACGGGCAACTCCAGCAGTCCGTGCGTCGCCGCGGTATGGGCGAGGTCGCCCGAACCGGCCCACGCCGGCACGCGCACGCGGTCGTTGCACCCGTTGTGCTTAATAAGGATCGCCGGCCGGAACGCGCGCCGCCGGGGGTTGGCCGGGACCGGCTCTGCCAGTTCGACCGTTCGCCACGGGAGTCCGGTCTCGATCCCCAGCAGTGCCCGCACGATCGGCCACACGAACAGGCATGCACACGCGAGGGCCGAAACGGGGTTGCCGGGCAGTCCCACGACGATCGTGCCGCCGGCGGTACGACCGACGATCACCGGCCGCCCCGGTTGAATCGCGGCCCCGTGTACCGCGAGTGTCACTCCGTGCGCCTCCATTGCGTCGGGAAAGTAATCGCGCTCCCCGGCGCTGATGCCGCCGACGGTGACGACGAGGTCCGCTTCGCTGACCGCCGTCCCGACCGCGTCAATCGTCTCGGCGCGATCGTCGGCAAGGTGGCGGTGCACGACGGGGCTCGTACCGATTCGTCCGAGCAGGTTCACGATCATCGGGCCGTTGGAGTTCCTGATCTGGTGGGTGGCGACCGGCTCGTTGTCGCCGACGACCTCGTCGCCTGATGTCAAGAGCACCGCGCGCGGCCGGCGCACGACCTCCAGCCGGTCGGCACCTACGGTAGCCGCGATACCCAGGTGCCTGGCGCCGAGCATTGTCCCGGCCGCCAGCAGCGTGTCGCCCCTGGCTGCATCGACGCCGCGGGGATGTACGGCGTGCCCCGGCTCGATGCGATCGATCGTGAACCGGACAGGATCATTGCGGTCGCTCTGTTCGTGCCCGATGACGGTATCGACGCCCTCGGGTAGCGGCGCCCCGGTGGCGATCGCCACGCACTGCCCGGGCCCGACGGCGACGTCCGCCGGACGGCCCGCGGCGATCGAGGCCGCGACGGGGAAGCTCTCGACGCGGCCCAGGTCGCTCGCGCGCAGCGCGTAGCCGTCCAGCATGGCCCGGTCGAACGACGGCATGTCGCGGTCGGCGACGATCGGCGTCGCCAGGACGCGCCCCGACGCGGCGGCCGGCTCGACGCAGCGCGTGTCGCCGATCGCGTCGATGCCGGTGAGTGCCTGCCGCAACGCGGGGCCGTAGTCCGGCAGGCCCTTCATCGCCGGTTGCCGGCGGACTCCGCGAAGAATCGGGTGACCATCTCCAGGCAGGCCCCGCGGGCGGCGCTGTGTGCGAAGACGTGGTCCCCCAACCCGACGAGCACGTGCTCGACCTGGTGCCCCGCCGTGGCGACGGCGTCGCGGTACGCCATCGACAGCTCGGGGCTTGCGATGCGGTCGGCGGCGCCGTGCATGATGAGCGTGGGGCGATCGTGCGCGGCGAGGTTCTCCGTCGGCCGCAGCGCGTCGAGCCCGTCGAAGAAGCCCGTTGGCACGCTGTCCCCGCCGAGCCATGCCGCGAGCTGGTCGTCCGTCTCGCCGTTGAGCCGCGCCGAGACCTCGTGGGTCGTGATCGGTGCCAGCAGGCAGATCCGGTGAATCCGGTCGGTGCGCTCGGCAAGACACGAGGCGGTGATCCCGCCCAGGGAATGGCCGAGGATCCCGATCCGGTCGAGATCCAGCTCGTCGCGCACGGAAAGGCCGTGGAAGACCGCCGCCGCGTCGTCGACCAGCTCGACGGCGAGCCTGGCCTGCGGCGTGGTCATCGATCCCCCGGTCATCGTGGCCACGGCCAGGCCGGCCTTCACCAGCGTGCCGGTGAGCTGGGCGTACAGCTCGCCGGTCTCCGGGCCGACGGTAGGCAGGCCTGCACAGAACATCACCGTGCCCGGCGGTGGTGCGCCCTCCGTCGTCTCCGGCATGTGCAACTCGCCGCGCACCGGCGCCCCGTCCAACTCGACCGTGCCACCCCCTATTGTGTCCTTCATCGCGGGTCGTACGCGGAATCGTCGTTGGAGAGGAAGCCGTTGCGAGGGTAGTCGAGCATCTCCAGCAGCGCGTCGGTCGCGCGGCCGCCGGGCAGCGGCGCCGAGACTGACCCGGAGTGCAGGTCCAGGTACGCCACGTTGGTGGCGTGCCCGTGACGGAACGCCTGCCCGCCGCCGTAGACGATCTGCAGGTTGCTGTCCACGGTCTCCGTGTTCATCGGCGCCCGCATGAACTTGTTGGCGACACCCCCGACGACGCCTCCGTCGCCGAAGATCGCGACCCGGCCGGTCCGGCGGCACGCGCCGTACCGCACGCCGGGGCGGAAGTCGTCCCACCCCCGGCTCATGAACCGCCCCTCGCCGCCCACGTAGGTCGTGTTGTAGTTGTAACCCGTGTGCGGATCACCGAAGTTCGTCGGCCCCTGATAGCTCGGACACTGCTGCACGCGACCGGGATCGTCGGTGAACGACCACAGCGGCCCCGGCGAGATCAGCCGGCCATCCCCGGTGGTGTACCAGTCCCACGCCATGTTGACGATGCCGTCGTCGAGGTCCCAGCGGATCGCCGGCGGAAAGAACCCGTACTCCAGCGCATACTGGTGGGCCGCGATCGACATCTGCCTCAGGTTGGAGATGCACAACGCGGAGCGTCCCGACGCGCGCACCGAAGCCAGCGCGGGCAGCAGGATCGACAGCAGAAGGACCGCGATCGCGACGACCACGAGCAGTTCCACCGTGGAAAACGCGCCTGGCGTTCGACGACGGATCATCCCCATGCTCCCAGCAACGTGAGAAAGTCGGTGATGCCGACGTCGCCGCTGTTATCGAGGTCCGCCGGGCATGTTGCCGGCGGATCCGGGCACGGCCCCCACGCCGCCAGCAGCAGCAGGAAGTCAATGATCCCGACGACGCCGTCCATGTCCAGGTCGGCCGCGGCAAAGACCGGCGCGACGTCGCTGAAGGCGTCGATCTCGATGTTCGTCGTCATCGCGGGGTCGCCGGGGTTGGTGATTCGCACGCAGCAGATCGAGGCGAGGCCGACGGTCGCGAGGTCAACGCCGGCGCCGCCGCCGGAGCCGTCGTACAACCGGATGATCTCACCGTTGTCGAGACCGTCGAAGTCGGCCACCTCGAGCGCCGGGTCCACTGGACGCGTGAAATCGCTGTTGATCTCGCCCGGCTCGGTGTCGTACGGCCCGGCATCGAGGTAGCCGATCGTGGGAAGCGGCCCGTTGGCGGGCACGCCGGTGACCACGAACCAGTTGACGCCGTCGGGGCTGACCTCTATGACGCCGCCGTCGTCGCCGAAGAGTCCCCTGGCGACGCCCGCGGGATAGGCGTCGTCGATGAAGGCCGCGTTGCCGAACACCAGGAGGTCGATGCCGAACGGGTTGGCCGGGTCGTCGGTGACGGGCGTGTCGAACTCGACCACCAGGTGGCCGTTGGCGCCGATCGAGACGATCTCGTCGGTGCCGAACGGGGGATTGAATGCGCTCACCACGCCGGGGAAGACCCCTTCACCGGTGAAGCGTTCCGGCGAGCCCAGCGTGGTTGCGGGGTTCGTGTACGCGCCGGCCGGATTGGCTCCCTCGTCGTACGAGATCAACCGGTCGGCGAAGGGATCGTCCCCGGCGAAAGCCGGTGAAACGAGTACGGGCGCGGCGATGGCGCACAGGACGAAAGCGCGGACAAACATGATCGAGGCTCCTGCGGATCGTTCCGAAGCGCGCGGAACGGTTCCCGACACCCAATGATGAATGCCCGCGCCGGGATGAGTCAGCACGACGATGACGCCGGTGGGAACGGACCGGGCCCCGCGCGCATACCCCTTTCGCGAGGGCAACGCAGTCGCCCGTGGCAGGTCTTCCGGCTCCGGGAGATCCACGCCTCCGCCTTCCCGTCGAAGAACTCGACAGTGGCATGCTGGAGGCCATGGTGCCGACAGGCGTCGGCATCCCGTTACGGCGGCGCGTCCGCGGCGGCTTTTCACCGCCTTCCCTTTTGAGTCCAAGGGCCGTATCAGGCCCCTGCGGACACCACGAACGTCCGAGAATGTAACGAGGAACCGTCGAGCCTGCAAGTGCGTAGATGATTCGTTGACACTGTGGGGTGCCGTACACGTATGATTCCTCGCCGGCAGGTCGCATCGCAACGGACTACGCTCGGCACACGCCAACTCCAGGAGCCGGATTCCCATGTCGAAGCTCGTGTGTCGTCGTCACGCCGTGGCCGCCGCGGCGGCCCTGATGATTGCCATCCCCGCGCCGTCCCTCGCACAGGCGCAGGATGAATCGTCGCAGTTGCTGGAGGAGTTCATCCACTACACGATCATCGCCAAGCCCGATCTGGCCGAGGCGTACGCGCAGCGGCTGCTCGAGTCGGCCACCTCCGACGCCCAGCTCGCCGAGATCCTCAGCGAGAACCGGGGGCTCAAGGCCCGCTTCGAAGAGGCGATCGACAAGGCCCAGCACGTCCCGGACCTGGAGGCGATTGCGGGAGAGCTCCAACGGCGCGTGACCCAGGGCGAACTGTCGCTCGCCCGCGACCCCCAGCGGATCGAAGACGCGATCAATATGCTCGTCGGTACGCAGCGGATGAGGATGCATGGCCGCCGGCAACTGGATGCATCCGGCGAGTACGCCGTGCCGCGGCTCTTGCGTGTCATCACCGAAGGCAAGGACGAACGGCTTCGGACCGAGGCCGGCAATGTGCTGAAGAGTATCGGCCGGCAGGCGGTGACGCCGCTGTGCGTGGCGCTGCCGCACCTGGACGATCGCAACCAGCGTTTCGTCTGCGACCTGCTCGGGGCGGTGCAGCTTCCCCAGGCCAAGCCCTACCTCCTGGAACTGGCCGAGAACGACCAGGCCGCGGCCGCCACCCGCGCCGCGGCGCAGCGGGCGTTCCGGAATGTCGGCGGCGTGAGGACGAACCTCTCCGGGCTCTACACCGATCTGGGCCGGCAGTACTTCAACGAGGCGGAATCGCTGATTTCCTTCCCCTTCGAGCCCGCCAACAACGTCTGGTCGTATGACGGGCTGCACGGGCTGGAGCCGACGTCCCTGCCCACGGAGATCTTCTTCGAGGTGATGGTGATGCGGGTGACCAGCAAGGCGCTGAGCATCGACGCCACCAACCACCGTGCCTTGAGCCTCTTCGTCGCCGCCAACCTCAGACGCGAGAACGAGCTGCCGCAGGGCGCCGGCGATCCGATCTACGGGGAGAACCAGTACAGCCCCGCGTTCTATGCAACGGTCTTCGGCACCAGCGTCTGCCTGGACGTGCTGAGCATGGGAATCGACGATCTCGACACGTCGCTGGTCCGCGATGCGATCGCGGCGTTGGCGCAGACCACCGGCGGCGCCAACCTGTTCTCGGCACGCGGCGGGCGGCAGCCGCTGCTGGAGGCGCTGCGGTACCCTGACCGGCGCGTGCAGTACGAAGCGGCGCTGACGCTGGGCCATGCCATGCCGTCGCAGCGTTTCGCCGGTGACGGAAGGATCGTGCCCCTGCTCGCCTCGGCGGTGCGCACCGGTGACGAGAGCTTTGCCGTCGTGATCGCCGACAATGGCGAGAATCGCCGGCAAAGCGCATCGCGGCTGGAGGATCTCGGCTTCACGATCGTTGTCGCGGGCGACAGCTTCAATCGTGTACGGGCGGAAGTGGGCGCCGCGGTCGGCGTGGACCTCGTGCTCGTGCAGATCGGCAACGCCGAGGAGACGATCGAGATCGTCAGCCAGGTGCACGGCTTCCCCAGGACGGCGGCGACACCGCTGATGGTCGTGACCGCCGCCATTGACATGCCGCAGCTCAAGCACGCCCTTCGTGACGACATCAGGGTAAAGATCGCGCGATCCAGGATCAACGAGGACGAGTTCGCCGAGGCGGTCGACGAGGTCATGCTGCGGGCCGCCGGCGGCCGCATGACCGAGGCCGAGGCGCAGGGGTACGCCATCGACGCGATCATGACGCTCCGCGACATCGCCATCTCCGGCACCACGGCGTACGCGATCGGCGACGCGGAGACGTCGCTGACCCAGGCGCTGGCGGCCCGGACCGGCAACCTTCGCCTGCGCGTGGCGGATATCCTCGCCCTCATCGACAGCCGGACGGCACAGCAGACGCTCTTCGACGCGGCGCTGGCGGCGTCCGGCAACGAACGCATCGATCTGCTGGAGATCGTGGCGAACTCCGTCAAGCGATTCGGTGATCGCAGCGATCAGCGTCACATCGATGCGCTGCTCGACCTGATCAGGTCGACCGGCGGCGATACCGCGGAGGCCGCGTCCCTCGTCGCCGGCGCCCTGAACCTGCCGACGAGCACGGCGATCGAGCTCATTCCCTGAAGCGGCCTCGCTGACGTACCCGGGCAGTGACTGAACATACCGGCGTATGGCGCCAACGACCCACGTATGGCGCCAGGTACCCATCTGTGGGGAATGCCGGCGCCGGTGTCAGCCGGCGCCGTTGCCGCCCGCGCGCAGCCCTGCTACGCTTGGACTGTTCGCCGCCACCCTAGCTCAGTTGGTAGAGCGGAGCTTTCGTAAAGCTCAGGTCGCGAGTTCGAGTCTCGCGGGTGGCTTTGGTGCACAACGCCGCGCTGGGTCGTGTGCCGTCGCGTATTCCCGCACCATAGCTGGACTTACCCGCATCGACCGGGATCGGGTCGTGGTCGGTGTTCGCCGCACAGAGTCGCGCCCGATCGCGCCGGTTTGCGCTGCTACTGCTGTGTCTACTGCTGGGGTCGAATCCGGCCGCGTCGTCGGTGCCCGTCGCCCGCAGAGTGTCGTGATCGGGACGATCGGGT
>JADFOJ010000144.1 GCA_022562915.1 Planctomycetota bacterium
CGTGGGCGGGCATGCCCCGTGTCTGAGCCTCGCACCACGGGCGAGCAAGCTCGACCGTGCCACCGGCTGGTGTTAGCGCTGCGTTCGTTCGCTCTCCCCGGCGGGTACCTCGCTCCTGGACAACATCGTGTCGAGCATCGTGCCGATGAGGGCAGTCGTCGCGGAACTTCCGGCGGTCCCACCGTTGCCGCCGCCGACGACCATCACCCGCGGCGTGATGTTGATGCCGCCTTCGCCGACGATCTTGAGCAGCTCCAGCAGCGCGGCGTTGCCGGGCCCGATCTGCATGGCGACCACGCGGTACGCTTCTGCTTGGGCCTCGGCACGGATCCGGATCGCTTCAGCCTCGGCAGTAGCCTGGATGATGCGGCGGTCCTTGTCCTGTTCGGCGATCTGGACTTCGTACCTGGCCGTGGCGAGCCGGCGCTCTTCTTCGGCCTCCTGCTCGGTGCGGGTGAGCGCCTTCTTCTGCTCCGCGGCCCGCTGCTGCTCCTGGAAGGTCGCCTGCTCCTGGCGGGCGATCTCGCGGTCGGTCTGCGTCTTGAGCAGCGTGCCGAGGGTCTGTTCGTCGCCGACGTCGCCGATGCGTACGGCGGTGATCGTCAATCCGACCTTGATCATCTCCTGGGCGAGCATCGCCAGCGACTGCGACTCCTGCCTCGACCGCTGCTGGACGTAATCCAGGGCCTTCACCGTCTCGGCGTTGTTCCGGAAGATCGCCCGGACCGCGGAGTTCAGGCGGTCGGCCAACAGCTGGAGATTGCCGCTGAACCGTGCGACGACCGTCGCTGCATTCTCCGGCTTGATCTCGTATTCCACGCGAACGTCCACGGGAAAGGTGAAGCCGTCCGCGGAACGCACCGTGATCTCCGATTCCTCACCGGAGGCCGCTGCCTTGGTGTACCGCACGACCTGCGCTTCGGTGGAGACCACCGTGACCTGGAGTGCCTCTGAATGCAGGTAGTACTTCTGCGGCAGCAACGGTTGCCGCCAGATTCCACGCTGTCCGCGTTCGACGATGCCGCCCTCCAGGATGTCGGTGACCGCCTCGCCGACGTTGGACTTCACGACGCCGACGGTCGCCTTCTCGATGTCGGTGATCGGGACGATCTTCACGTTGTACAGCCGCGTGTTGAGGCGGTGCTTGCCCGGTGTCAGCACGGACGCCTGCGGCCCCTTGTACCCGCCGCCGTCGGTGAGGAAGTACTCGGCGTTGAGCATCCCCTGGAATTCCTCTTCCGACCACTCCGGCGCATAGATCACACCGGTCGGCAACGGCTTGCCGTCCGTGGTGGTGATCAGGCCGATCTGCCCGTCCTGGATCTGGATGATCCGGACCGTCTCGACGTCGAAGATGACCGGCCAGTACCAGAGGTGCCAGCCTGGCGGCAGGACCGCCGCCTGGGCCCCCATCTCGCCCGCGGTGGCGATGATCTTGCCAGGAGGCAACTGGGGCCCCATCGCGTTCTTGACCACGATGCCGACGTCCGACTCGCCGACGTATCGCAGTGAGCTGAAGAGGACCGACATCACGACGATGATCAGCGCCGCGATCACGCCGGGGACCCGGGTCGCCGGGACCTTCTGCGACGCAACGATAACCGCGATGGCCAGTCCCAGACCGACGACAATGGCAATTCCGCCCATGGCATTCTCCTTTCAGGGGTGTGTTCATGCAGTGGGGCATTGTACTGCCTGGGACCGGGGTATCATCCAGCGGGTCTCCAGGAGAACGAATCCCATGACCACCGCCAGCCAACCTTCGTCCATGACTGATACCGGGGCAGGGACGGACCCACTGCGCCTGATGGATGTCGATCACGTCCGCCTGTATGTCGGCAACGCCAAGCAGGCGGCCTTTTTCTATGCCCATTCGTTCGGGTTTACCGTGGCCCAGTACGCCGACCTGACCACGGGCTCCCGCCGGGAAGCGAGCTACCTGCTCACCCAGGGCAATATCCGGCTCCTGCTGACGACGGGCCTGCACAAGGACCATCCGGCCCAGGCCGAGGTCGCGCGCCATGGGGACGGCGTCAAGGACATCGCCTTTACCGTCCGCAACGCCACGGAGGCGTACGAGCAGGCACTGCGTAACGGCGGCGAGTCCGCCTACGAACCCGTCGAGTTGACCAGCGACTCCGGTGACGGAACGGTCGTCATGGCCGGGGTCCGCATCTACGGGCGATGCGTGCACAGCTTCGTCTCCCGCAACGGCACCTACGCGCTGGAGAAGATGCAGGCGGGGGGATCCTTCCTGCCCGGGTTCGCGCCGATGAAATCGTTCACGCTCAACGACTACAACCGCAAACACCCCTGCGGGCTTCGGTTCCTCGATCACTGCGTCGGCAACGTCGAACTCGGCGGCATGGACCGCTGGGTGCAGTGGTACGAGGACGTCCTGGGCTTCAAGCTCTTCAAGCACTTCGACGACGAGGACATCTCCACCGAGTATTCGGCGTTGATGTCCAAGGTCATGGACAGCGGCTTCGGCGTCATCAAGATGCCGATCAACGAGCCGGCCGCCGGCCGCCGGAAGTCGCAGATCCAGGAGTACCTCGACTGGCACGACGACATGGGGGGCGTCCAGCACATGGCGTTCCGCACCGACGACGAGCTG
>JADFOJ010000099.1 GCA_022562915.1 Planctomycetota bacterium
AACTTCGGCCCGTGCGACGGTTGCCCGGAGGATGTCAACGGCGATGGCGTGGTCAACGGCCAGGACGCGGCGGAGGTGGCGACGCACTTCGGGCCGTGCCCGTGAATGCATCGCTGATGTTCTGATCTGGCTGCCCCCGGCAGACTTCGACGGCGACTGCTCGGTCGGCATCCTCGACATGCTCGTCCTGCTGGGGAACTGGGGCTGAGCCTTACTTGCAATCCTCCCACGTCGTGAATAGACACGTCGCGCAAGTGTCCGGCCAGCCGGTCGTGCGCAAGAATGGCGCAAGAACCATCCGAAGTGCTTTGGCTGTAGGGGGTCGTCCGGTTTTCGAGACCGGCGCGTTCAGCCGCTCGGCCACCTGTCCGGGTGTCGACGACATCTTCGCAACCCTTGGACCCGTCGTCAATTATGAATGCAGCGCCTCCGGACACTGGCGATGCCGAGGCCCGAAAAGTTGCCGCGCTTGCGCAATCCTTGACCACCGAGCCGGATCTGGCCGAACTGGTGGACGTCTGGAAGCTGTTCGACGAGCCGATCCGGGCGGGCATCATGGCGATGGTGAGGGCGACGCCGAAGGCCTGAGCCCGGGCGCCAGCCTGGACGTAGCAGCCCGCCCCGCCGGCGGGCTTGTTCGTGCGCGGGCCTGGCCCTCCCTCAGCTTGTCGGCGTGACCGCGCCGCACGTCTTGCACTGGAGGATCTGCTTCTTCATGATGAGCAAGTAGCCGAGCAGTCCGGACACGAAACACGCGATCAGGCCAATTATCGCAGAGCCCGCCAAAGCTCCAGCGCCACAGCAGGCGCTGGGTACGTCGGCGGACTAGGTCTCGCACCCGCACAGCGAGAGCGCTTCTGATATTTGCCTGGTCAGCTCTGGCGTGAGTTGTTTCTGATACTCAAACTCCAGGAGGTTGTTTATGACAGTCACTTCTTGAGCCCGCTGGAGCACCTCTTCTTTGATGAGACTGTTCTGCCACAACCACTGAGCGACCTCGCACCAAAACCAGAGCGGCTGGCCATCAGCGATATTACAGGCTGGCGGCGGAAACGACCCTGGGCCGCGAGCACCGGAGATATACAGATTCACAAGTTGGCGGGTACGATCCATTCTACGAGCGATCTCTGCTTGCGTGACCAAGTCGCAGGCATCAACTCGAAATACAGAGGCGCCGATCTTCGCATCGCGCACGTTGCAGATTGCACTGATAATGGCATGTCTGAACGACTGTGCGGAGCGGGAGAAATTGAGAAAGACTCGTCCGAATCGGACGCTGATCGTTGCGTCATCGCAACCAGCTTCAAAGAGCGCATCTTCGACACTCTGGTTGACGTCGGAGATGCCCTCGTCGAGCAGGAGCGTAAAGTCGTACTCGGTGTTGCAGATTGGATGAGGAGTCGTTGTCATTGAGAGGAACCAGTTGAGTCTGTTTCTGAGTCGTCCACGTCACACAGGCACGTGTCAATCAGGCGACGTATGTGCATTGCGTGATTCTGGCAATCCTTGGGTGTTGACCATACGCCGACCTTGCAGCCCTCACGGCTTCGGAAGGGACAGTAGAGATGACCCCATGCATGGCCTCGTCGAGATTCCTTCACTCGCCAGCCAAGAGACTCCGCATACTTGATCGCCATCTCCACATGCTTGTCGGGATGCCGAGAACGCGCCATCCCAAGGACACTAGATCGGCTGTTGACATGTGTCAACGGCCGCAAATCGTCAATTTCTGGCATTCTGGGCGGTCTTGGCGCCAATGGGGCGGATCAGGCATTCTCGGCGGCCTCGGTTTCATGCCGGTCGCGATAACAGGCATCTGATGGGGTGCCCCGCTGGGCAGGTACACTCGCCGCCACCGGCGCCACGCGGCCAGATGCGAGGAGTAGAGCCCCTCACGCCGCCGCAGCAGCCCGAGGTGACCGGGCTTGGTGCACCGGTCCGCCTCGTTGAGGATGCGGAGCTTGTACTCGGTGGAGAACCGCCGACGCTTGGGTTTCTCGGGTCCGGTCACGGGATGCGCGGTCTGAGTGAGTGTGGTCTCCATGGTATGGAACCTCGACGCCCTCGTTGTGTGTGATACAAAAAGGGCGCGCCTCACTCATATTGGCACGGAGGGGCCGGTGAACCCGGCGTGCACCGATCCGGTGAGGATCAGCGGCGCCGTGACTCCGGCGAGCATTCGCAGCGCGGCGGCCTTCATCGCTCACCTCCTCCGGCGACTCCCATGCGGTGTCCATCGCCGTCCCTCGGCCGGGGCCAACGGCCCGATTCTCCTTCTCGACCTACCGGTCCGCCAACCATCCATACCAACGAAGGTGATCCCAGTGGCCTGAGTTTTGCGCCCTTTAAGGAGGAGAGCCTGTCGGCGACATGGGGCCGCGGTGGGTACGTCCTGTGAGGTCGACGGCGGTGGCGGATCAACGGGAGCGCATGGATTCCTTCTCTGCAGGATAAATGAACGATGCACACGCGAAGTATGACACTCAGCGTCGTCGCCTCCCTGGCGGCGTTGCCCGGGCTCTGGGTTTGCGCACCCGCTGCCGGCCAGGCCATCATTCCGATCGACCAGGGCCGGTTCGTGAGCACCGAGACTGTGAACGCGCCGCAATGCGGCGACGATTTTCTGTTCGACACCGAAGCCGCGATCGGATTCGACCCCTTCGACGCGGCTGTTCAGGCCGAGCACAGCTGTGATCTCGGTTTCGCCGGCGCGACGGCCGACCAGCAATCGCAGATCGATTCGTCATCGATGTCCGGCAGCGCCACCACGACCTCCGCATCACACGCACTGATCCCCGGCGTGGTGCACGCCTTCGGGCTCTCCGGCTTCGTGGTGACGTTCGAGGTGGCGTCATCGAGCCGGTTCTCGCTCGACGGCATCATGAGCGCCGGATCATTCCCCGACGCAAACACCGATGCCATTGTTCTGGCCAGGTTGTGGGAGGGCCCGATAGGGGGCGTCCTGCTCTTTCAACAGTCCATCGAGCCTCCGCCCGGCGGTGGCATCAACACGCAACCTCTCGTTGCCGCCGGCGCCCTCGAGCCGGGTGTGTACACACTGGATATTCAGGCCGGGTCGGCCATAGACAACGAAGTGCCGCCGAGCCGGTCGGGGCAGACATCGTTCTCCTTCACGTTCGACGTGACGATCCTCGGCGACCTCGACGGCGATGGCACGGTCGGGATCCTGGACTTCCTCGCACTGCTGGCGGCCTGGGGCCCGTGCCCCGCCCCGCCCGCCGACTGCCCGGCCGATCTCGACGGGGACGGAACCGTCGGCATCAATGACTTTCTCACGCTGCTGGCCAACTGGAGCTGAGCGCCCGGGCAGATCGATCACGGAAGAAAGGCACGTTGTACATGAACAAGCGAATCGTCCTTGTGGCACTGTCGGCGTGCGCCGTGATCGCCGGTGCGCTCACCCGGCACGCGGCATCCGGGCAGCAGAGCCCCGGCCTGGAAGTCCCGGAGGTTCCGCACTTGCTCGGCTACGCCATGAGCCGGCTCGCGGTGCCGCCCCAGGCAGGTCTGCCTTTTGACGTGGAGGTGACGCTGGGCGGTGTCGGCCACGTCCTGAACCTCCAGCCCTATTCGGTGCGGTCTGCGGACTTTCAGCTTCTCGTCGATCACGGAGACGGCGTGCTCGTGCCGGTCGAGCCGCCGCCGCCGAGCACCTATCGCGGCCGGGTCGAGGGAATGCCCGGCAGCTGGGTCACGGCGTCGCTCATCGAGGGCAAGCTGTGGGCCTCGGTCGTGCTCGATGAGGGCGCGGCGTGGACCATCGAACCGCTTGGGGGCCTCGCCGCGGTCGCAGTGGCGCCGAACTCCTATGCCGTGTACCGGGACCAGGACGTGCTGCCGGCGGGCAAGGGCTGTGGCGGGGCGATCATCCCACCCCTCGTCGACGTGCCGCCGGAGTTCCCCGCCCGGGAGGGCGCCGTGGCGGGCGGGACGGGTCTCAGGATCATCGAGATCGGCTGCGAGACCGACGTCGAGTACTGGCAGAAGAACGGCAGCAACGTCGACAGCACCATGATCGACATCGAGAACATCATCAACAGCGTGAGCGGGATCTACGAGAACCAGATCTCCACGACGTACGACATCTCCGTGATCATCGTCCGCACGGGCGACATCGACAGCGACCCGTACACCTCGTCGAACTGTCTCACGCTGCTCAACCAGTTCCGCACCGTGTGGGCAACGGCGCCGGAGAACTCCATTCGCCGCGACGTGGCGCACATGTTCACCGGTAAGAACCTCTCCGGCTGCCTGGGGATCGCGTTCGTCGCGACGGTTTGCCAGGGTTCCGGCGGCTTCGGGTACGCCGTCGTGGAGTCCAGGTCGCCGGGCCTGCCGTTCTCGCTGCGCGTCGGGACGTCCGCGCACGAGCTGGGTCATAACTTCAACGCCGCGCACTGCTGCTGCGAGAACTGCTGCGTCGGCTGCGCCGCCTGCCGGATCATGTGCCCGTGCATCGGCGGGTGCTCCGGGATCGTGAACACCTTCGGGGGCTCGGCCCAGAGCCAGATCCAGGGCTACTCCGACGGGCTGTTCTGCCTGCACGACCAGCCGTCGCCGCTCTCTCCGCCGTTCTTCGAGGACTGGCCGAGCTCGACGCTGAACCTCGACAACTGGTCGTTCATCAACGGCATCCTGATCACCACCGCCGCGGACAACGAGCCGAGCCCGGCCTTCTCGCTCAACCTCGACGCGTTCGGTCCCGGCCTCTACCAGTTCAACGAGATCCGTACGAACTTCATCAACCTGTTCGGCCACGATGACGAAGCGTTCTTCGTCCAGTTCTCAACCGAGGCCCAGGGAGTCGATGCGGGTGAGCAGCTCATCGTCGAGTACTGGTCGGGCCAGTTGTGGCTGGAGCTGATCACGATCACCTCCGACGGCACGACGGAAACGGAGTTCACCGAGCACACGATCAGCCTCGAGGGGCTGGGCTTTTCGGTGTTCCACAGCGAGTTCAGGCTCCGCTTCAAGACCAACGTCAATAGTTCGACGGACGAGTGGTACATCGACGACATCTTCGTCGGCGGCACGCCTCCGCCGACCAACGACTCGTGCAGTTCTCCGCTGGCGGTCGGTGAGGGATCCTTCCCGATCACGACGATCGGTGCGACGACGGACGGGCTGCCGCTGTTCTGTTCGGGCGGCGCCGGCGGCGTCGAGTTCGATGACGACACCTGGTTCCTGTACACGCCCTCGCGCACCGGCGAGACGACCTTCAGCATCTGTAACGCCGCGGACTTCGACACCCGGCTGGCGGTGTACTTCGAGGCCCCGTGCCCGCCGTCGGGCCCGCTGGCGTGCAGCGACGACGCCGAGAACTGCGGCGTGACCAGCGAGATCACCCTGTTCGTCTCGCCCGTGATCACCTACCTCGTCCGCGTCGGCGCGACGTCGGGCGGCGGTACGGGGACGCTGACGATCACCGGTCCGGGCCTGCCGTGCCCGTGGGACCTCGACGACGACGGCGAGGTGGGCATTACGGACTTCCTCGACCTGCTGGGGGCGTGGGGACCGAACCCCGGGCACCCCGCCGACTTCGACGGCGACGACGAGGTCGGCATCACCGACTTCCTGGCCCTGCTGGGCAACTGGGGGCAATGCCCCTGACTGAAGAAGCGGTGTGGCACGGTCGTCCCGCCGCAGGCGGGTCGCCCGTGTCTTTGAACGTCGCTCCACGGCCGATCCGCCTGCGGCGGGCTCAACCGTGCCACACCCGACGGGGTTACCTGTCGATCGGGGCGGCGATGAGGTTACCGTACTCGGTCCAGCTTCCGTCGTAGTTCTTGACGTCGGGCAGCCCCAGCAGGTACTTCAGTACGAACCAGGTGTGGCTCGACCGCTCGCCGATGCGGCAGTAGGCGATCGTCGGTTTGTTCGCGTCGATGCCCGCCGCGTCGATATAGATCTTGCGCAGGTCGTCGGCGGCCTTGAACGTCCCGTCGTCGGTGTTCACCGCGGTCACCCACGGCACGTTGGTCGCCCCCGGAATGTGGCCGCCACGCTGAGCGGTCTCCGGCAGGTCCGGTGGTGCGATGATCTTGCCGGTGAACTCGTCGGGGCTGCGGACGTCCACGAGGTTCCGGCTGCTGCCGGCGGAGGCGTCCATCACCTCCGGGAGCATCGCGCGGTATTCCATCCTGGCGTTCGTGACCGGGTAGGACACCGCGGTGAGCGTCGGCATCTCCGTGGTGAGCGGGCCGCTCTCCTTGAGCCACTTGACCCGTCCGCCGTTCATGAGCCGTACGTCGTCATGGCCGTACAGCTTGAAGAGCCAGAATCCGTAGGCGGCGAACCAGTTGTTGTTGTCGCCGTAGAGAATCACGGTGTCACTCGGCGAGATGCCGGCGCCGCCGAGGAGATCGGCGAATTTCTGCGTGCTGACGATGTCGCGACGGACCTGGTCCTGGAGCTGGCTTCGCCAGTTGAAGCCGATGGCGCCGGGAATGTGCCCGGAGTCGTAGGCCCTGGTGTCAACGTCGATCTCGACGATCTTGATATCGGGATCGTTGACGTGATCACGGACCCAGTCGGTTTCCACGAGCACTTCGGGATGGGCGTAGTTCGTCATCGCGCGTCCTTTCCTGATTCGGTGTCGGTCGATCGTGCATGCTATATAATCCAATGGATGTCCGACAAGACAGATCCATTTAATGCCAGGGACGTCCTCTCAACGCCGCTGGGCGATCGCGACATCTATCGCCTGGACGCGCTGGACTCGCTTGGCGCGATCGACACGCTGCCCTATTCCATCAGGGTCCTGCTGGAATCCTGCCTTCGCCACGCCGGCGGCGGGATCGTGACCGAGGACCATGTCCGGGAGCTGGCGAGCTACGACGCCGCGGCCGTCACCGAGACCGAGATTCCCTTCACCCCCGGCCGGGTACTCCTGCAGGACTTCACCGGCGTCCCGGCCATGGTCGATCTCGCGGCGATGCGAAGTGCCATGGTCCGGATGAAGGGCGATCCGGCGAAGGTCAACCCGTTGGTCCAGTGCGACCTGGTGATCGACCACTCGGTCCAGGTGGACGCCTTCAACTCCGGTGTCGCCTTGACCATTAACAGCGAGAAGGAGTTCGAGCGCAACCGGGAGCGCTACGAGTTCCTCAAGTGGGGCGAGCGCGCTTTCGACAACTTCCGTGTCGTGCCTCCGGCGACGGGGATCGTTCACCAGGTCAATCTCGAGTACCTCGCCAGGGTTGTCTGGGAAGGCGCTTCCGGGGGCGCTTCCGGGGGCACTTCGGGGGGAAGAACGGTTCTCTACCCGGACTCGCTTGTCGGCACCGACAGCCACACCACGATGATCAACGGCCTCGGCGTCGTGGGCTGGGGAGTGGGGGGGATCGAGGCCGAGGCGGTCATGCTCGGCCAGCCGATCTACATGCTCATTCCCCAGGTCGTCGGGTTCCGGCTGATCGGCCGGCTCGCCGAGGGGTGCACGGCCACGGACATGGTGCTGCGCGTCACCGAGTTGCTCCGGGCCCACGGGGTCGTCGGCAAGTTCGTGGAGTTCTTCGGGTCGGGGCTCGAACACATGCCGGTGGCCAACCGGGCCACGATCGCCAACATGGCGCCGGAGTACGGGGCGACGATCGGCTTCTTCCCCGTCGATGAGCAAACGCTGACCTACCTGGAGTTGACGGGCCGCCCGGCCGAACTCATCGACACGGTTCGGCAGTACTGCAAAGCACAGCGACTGTGGCGCGACGAAGCGCGCCCGATCGTGTACGCGGACGTGCTGGAACTCGACATGGGCACGGTCGAGCCCTCCCTGGCCGGACCCAAGCGTCCCCAGGACCGTGTGGCACTGAGCAGGATGAAGGCGGCCTGGCACGTCACGCTGACCGACACGTACAACACGCCGATGCCGTCGAAGAACGTCCGGGTCGCCGGCTCCCGGGACGACACGTTTGAGCTGACCCACGGCGACGTCGTGATCGCCGCCATCACCAGCTGCACGAATACGTCGAACCCCAACGTGATGATCGCCGCCGGTCTGCTTGCCCGGAAGGCCGTCGCCCTCGGGCTGCAACGCAAACCGTGGGTGAAGACGTCGCTGGCGCCGGGATCGAAGGTCGTCACCGAGTACCTGGGGCGGGCAGGACTGCTTCAAGAGCTCGAAGCGCTGGGTTTCTACCTGGTCGGCTACGGGTGCACGACGTGCATCGGCAACTCCGGACCGCTGCCGGAGCCGATCAGCGCCGCGATCAACGAGCGCGACCTCGTGACCTGCGCGGTCCTCTCCGGCAACCGCAACTTCGAGGGGCGCATCCACTCTGACGTCAAGGCGAACTACCTTGCCTCGCCTCCGCTGGTTGTCGCCTACGCGCTGACGGGCACCGTCGACATCGATCTCGCGACCGAGCCGATCGGCTGGGACCGCGACGGCCGCGACGTCTTCCTTCGCGACCTCTGGCCCAGCGAGAACGAGATTCAGAAGACGGTGGCCGCCTGCATCGATCGCGACCAGTTCATCGAGCAGTACGCCAACGTGTTCGAAGGGTCCGACGAGTGGCGCAAGATCCCCACCGGTGGCGGGGACCTGTTCGAGTGGCCGCCCCGGAGCACGTACATCCAGGAGCCGCCGTTCTTCGTGGACATGCCCGCTGAGCCGCCGGGGATCGAGCCGATCGTCGGCGCGAGGTGTCTGGTGAAGGTGGGTGACTCGGTCACCACCGATCACATCAGCCCGGCGGGAGCGATCATGGAGGATTCGCCCGCGGGTCGCTACCTGGTGGAGCACGGCGTGTCCCGGCCCATGTTCAACAGCTACGGCTCGCGGCGCGGAAACGACCGGGTCATGATCCGGGGCACGTTTGCCAACGTGAGAATGCGAAACCAGCTCGCGCCCGGCACGGAGGGGGGATGGACAACATACCTGGGCGACGGCGCCGATGGCCAGGGCGATGTGCTGGCGATCTACGACGCGGCGATGCGATATCGCGAGGATGGCGTTCCGCTTGTCGTGCTGGCGGGCAAGGACTACGGCATGGGCTCGTCGCGCGACTGGGCGGCCAAGGGGACCCTGCTCCTGGGCGTCCGGGCGGTCATTGCCGAGAGCTTCGAGCGCATTCACAGGTCCAACCTGGTCGGCATGGGCGTGCTGCCGCTGTGCTTCCAAGCCGGGGTAGACGCGACGGCGCTCGGGCTCGACGGCACGGAGGTGTTCGACATCGAGGTGCCGTCCGACCTGGAGCCGCGGGCCGAGATCCGCGTGCGGGCGACGCCGCCCGGAGGCCGGCCGATCGAGTTCACGACGGTCTGCCGCATCGACACGCCCGTCGAAGTGGACTACTACCGCAACGGCGGCATTCTCCACATGGTCCTGCGCCGCATGGCCCGTTCCGGCTGAACACGTTCTCCGAGACCCCTCAATACCAAGGAGTACCGAACCGTGCCACAGACGCTTACCTCTCTCGAACCGATCGCCACCCTGGACGTCACTGCCCTGCAGGCGCGGGCCATGGTCGACGGCTCCATTCTCAAGGCCACCGAGGTTAACACGAAGATGAACATCGCCGTCGTCGACGCCGGCGGCAACCTCAAGGCGTTTCTCCGGATGGACGGCGCGTGGCTCGGCAGCATCGACATCGCCGTGAAGAAGGCCCGGACGGCCAGGCTCTTTGACATGCCCACCGGTGATATCGGTGGTTTGTCGCAGCCCGGCGGTCCGCTGTACGGAATCGAGCACTCCAACGGCGGCTTGATCTCATTCCCGGGTGGTGTGCCTGTGCGGGCCGCCGACGGCAGTGTGATCGGTGCGATCGGCGTCTCCGGCTCCACGGTCGAGGATGACCACGCCGTGGCCGTCGCGGGCGCCGAGGCGATTGCCTGACCGGGGCGGGCCCCGGCCACACGGCCATGAACGTGGACTCGCTGGTACGTCGCCTCGACCGTTTCGCCGAGATCCTTCCGGCCGTCGCGGCCGGCGTGCCGCCGGCCGACGCGCGGTGGAGACCGCCCGATGGCGGGTGGTCGATCCTCGAGATCGTCACGCATCTCGCGGACGAGGAGGTCGAGGATTTTCGCTGTCGACTCGAACTGACGCTGCGGGATCCGGGCCTTGCGTGGCCGCCGATCGACCCGGAGGCAGCGGCCGTCGAGCGCCGGTACAACGAGGGGGATCTCGATGAGGCCGTCGGCCGTTTCGTTGCGGCGCGGCGCGAGTCGATCCGGTGGCTCAACGGTCTGGGTGATCCGGCGTGGTCCGGCGCGCACCGGCACCCGTCGGGTGAGCTGCGCGGCGGCGACCTGCTCGCCGCCTGGGTGGCCCACGACGCGATGCACCTCCGCCAGATCTCCAAGCGGTTCTTTCAGCTCAGCGTGCGCGACGCCGGCGAGTACGTAACCGGCTATGCAGGCTCGTGGCCGCGAGGAGAGTGACCGTGAACACCGGCGCACAAAGGCATGGCGAAGCATCGGCTCCGAAATGACAGGGGAGCAATCTCGACCCGGTCACCTTCACGCAGCAGTTCGGTGAACACCGGCTGGAGCTGGACGTGCCGGAAGGAGTGTGGACTCCGACGCCGCACGCGATTCACGCGATCCCGCTTGCTCGCCGGGGCGCAACCCGGCTGACGCTTACGGAGATCGAGGAAACGATTAATGAGAACGCCCGCCACAACCTCGCCCGCAACGGCGTCACGACCCCGGCCCGGCGGACGCCTGGTCTTCGTCCAATCTAGTATGGGGGACATCCCGCGGAGTCTCCGCATGATGGATGAGCACGGTATGGAGGTGCGGATCGTCGGCGAGGCCGAGGGCCACTACGAGCGGCTCATCGTCTTCGAGGCTGTGGTGCCGCCCATTGATTAGCGGAGTCCTCGCTGTGCGTCCCGAGCACGATCTGGGTGGCACGGTTGAGGCCGACGGCGAAGCCGGCGGACTCGGCCGTGTCTTCGGACGTCGCTCCACGGCCGAGCGACCCCGCCGGACGGCGGGCTCACTCAACCGTGCCACCCCCCTGTTAGAGTGATGCCGGGCGGACGGAATAACCGGCAGACCCCCGGAGTTGCCACTTGACATGAGCGACGACACACCAAGAGCGGCGAAGACGACCTACCAGTGGAGCCGGGGCCGGATCGCATTGGGCGTGGCGATCGTCCTGGCGGCGGGCGCATTCATCGGGGTCGTGGTCCGGCGGGAGGTCGCGGCCTTCCAGCAGGCCGCGGAGGCGGACGATCTGTATTCACGCTTGCTCCTGAGCGTGACCGAGGAGCATGCCGCACAGTTCAATCTGGACAACCTCACCATCGCTCGCTCGGAGATCTCCTTCGGCGGCCCGCCCAAGGACGGCATCCCCGCGATCAGCAAGCCGGAGATCGTCGACATCGGGGCGAGCGAAAAGCTGCGCGATGACGATCGCATGATCGGCGTCGTCGTCGATGGGCTGGCGCGGGCGTACCCCATCCGGTTGCTCATGTACCACGAGGCCGTCAACGACACGATCGGCGATACGCCCATCACGGTCGTGTACTGCCCTCTGTGCGATTCGGTCAGCGTCGTCGACCGCCGGCTTGACGGGACCGTCCACGAGTTCGGGATCTCCGGCCTGCTGACAAACTCCAACGTGCTGCTCTACGACCGCACGGATGATTCGCTGTGGTCGCAGGTGGGGCTCACCGCGATCAGCGGACCCAACGCCGGCAGGAGCCTGAAACACCTTCCGTGGGAGATCACCACGGCGGCTGCGTGGCGCGAAGCGCACCCGGACTCGACCGTGATGACCTTCAACACGGGATTTAACCGCGATTACAACCAGAATCCGTATCCGAGCTACTTCGACTCCGATGACAGCCTGCTGTTCCCCGTCTCTCACGAGGACGATCGATTCTCACGTCGCGAGCAGGTCATCGGCGTCAAGCTCGATGACGTCGCCAAGGCGTATTCGATCGCGGCGATTCGCGAGGCTCCTGATGGAGTCCTTCGCGATTCGATCGGTGGCAAGACGGTCGTTCTTCAGGCCGGTTCCGACGGCAAGTCGGTGCGCGTGGTCGAGGCGCCCCCCGGCGCTCAGACCGTGCACACCTTCTGGTTCGCGTGGGCGGCGTTCCACCCGGATACGGCGGTGTACGGGCGGTAGGGGGAAGAGGGGACGGGGGGACG
>JADFOJ010000100.1 GCA_022562915.1 Planctomycetota bacterium
AGGTACGCCAACACGAACCAGCCGATCAGGGACGCCACCACCACCATCAGTATTAAACCGAGACCTCCTCCGCCCGCCCCGACGCCCGCCGCCACGCTCCCGAGCACCACCACGGCCATGGCCTGACGGGTCCCGCCGGTGTCCGCCTCCACTTCCTCGTAGAGGTTCACATCCAGCTTCGCCGCCCGCAGCATCCGATCCGTGAAGGTCGCCATGACCAGCCCTCCTTCGCAAGCGTTGTGGTATCGACGGTGGCCGGCACCCGTTGCAGGCCATGAGCCTGTCCCCTCACTCTACCATGGAAAGGCACGAGCGACAGGACGACACGGCCATGAGTGGCCGCCACTGATCGGGACCAGCGAGCCGTGGCCAGGATCGGCACCGGCTTCTTGCGCTGGTCGGCCTTTCGGTGAGGCCGGAGCGTTGAGGCGGCGCCGACGACATCGTTGACCGGACGAGCGACGGCTGCAACGCCAACGGGATTCCCGACGAGTCTGAGATCGCCGCCGGCACCGAGCCCGACGAGAATGGCAACGGGATTATCGACAGCTGCAAGCCCGACTGCCCGTGGGACTGCGATGGATCCAACGACGGTTGCGTCGGGATCGACGATGACCTGAAGTTGCCGGGGCAGTGGGGGCCGTGTGAGTCGCAGAGCCTGTTTCGAGTATCCTCCCCCCCTGGCCATGCCCACGACCAAGTACAGAACCGCGCCGCTTCCCATGGACACGATCCCCAGGGGCGTGCCGTACATCATCGGCAACGAGTTTGCCGAGCGCTTCAGCTTCTACGGCATGAAGGGCATCCTGGTCGTCTTCATGACCCAGTACCTGATGCGGGGCAGTGGCGAACTGGACCTGATGTCGGACGAGAGCGCTACTGCCTGGTACCACATCTTCACCTCGGCGGTCTATTTCACCCCGCTGCTTGGTGCGCTGCTTGCCGACATCTTCCTCGGGAAGTACATGACGATCATCTCGCTCTCCCTGGTGTACTGCCTCGGACATGTCATGCTTGCCATCGATGACACGCGGTTCGGCCTGGCGCTCGGCCTGGGGCTGATTGCCCTGGGTGCGGGTGGCATCAAGCCCTGTGTCTCGGCGCATGTCGGTGACCAGTTCGGATCCATGAACAAGCATCGGATCTCGGCCGTGTTCGGCTGGTTCTACATCTCGATCAACATCGGGGCGTTCATCTCCAACCTGCTCACGCCGTGGCTGCTCAACAACCCTGATTACGGACCGCAATGGGCCTTTGGCGTGCCGGGTGGGCTGATGCTCCTGGCGACCTGGGTCTTCTGGCTCGGGCGCCGAAAGTTCGTCCACATCCAGCCGGGCGGCGTCGCCTTCGTCAGGGAGACGTTCAGCCGAGAGGGTCTCACGGCGATTGGCAAGCTCAGCATCATCTATGTCTTCGTCGCCGTGTTCTGGGCGCTGTTCGATCAGACCGGCTCGACCTGGGTCATCCAGGCCCGCAGCATGGATCGTACCGTGTTCGGGTACACGCTCTTCGAGGCGCAGTTCCAGGCCGCCAACCCGTTGCTGATCCTGATCCTCGTGCCGATCTTCACCGTCGTCGTCTACCCGGCGATCAACAGGATCATCCGGCTCACCCCGGTCCGCAAGATCGCGATCGGCATGTTCCTCACGGTGCTGGCCTTCGCCGTGCCGGCGGTGATCGAGACCAATATCACCGGGGGGCGGATCGTCGAGGTGTCGTCGCAGGCGGCGCGACGCACGGCCGAGGGCGACTGGTCTGCCTGGAACATGATCGACGGCGAGCCGAATGGCCGCGGCTGGGCGACAGGCACGCTTTCCCCGGACGGGTTCGGCGCCGAGGATGGTCTGGGCCACGTTGTGATCCAGCTCCGCGAGAGACGAGCATGGACCATTTCCGCGATCGAGGTCAACCCGTTCGTTCGGGGCGTCATGGACGCCCAGGACGATGCCGGTGAGGACGACACCACGTTGCCCGATCCCGGCCGGTTCGCGAGGGACGTCACCGTTTTCGCGGGCGACACCCCCACCGGACCGTGGAACGAGCTTGCCGAGTTGTCGCTCGAACAGGCGGACCGGTTCCAGGGGGTCTCGTTCGATCCGGTCGAGGCGGCCTACGTCAAACTGAGGATCGACTCGAACTGGGGCGGCAACCATGCCGCGATCGGTCGCTTGCGGGTGATCGCCGCCGCCGCAAGTCCCCCCGCCGACGCGGCCGCCACTATCGCCATGGCCTGGCCGGATGTTGCCGGGGTCGGATACAAGCCGCCGATCAGCTGGCAGCTGCTTGCCTACATCCTGATTACGGCCGCGGAGGTCATGATTTCCATCACCTGCCTTGAATTCTCCTACACGCAGGCGCCGCGCAGAATGAAGTCGTTCATCATGTCGTTCTACCTGCTTTCGGTTTCGTTCGGCAACCTCATCGTTGCGGGGGTGAACTTCTTCATCCAGAACGAGGATAAGACGTCGAAGCTCGCGGGCGCGTCGTATTACTGGTTCTTCACGGCTCTGATGCTTGTGACGGCGGTGTGTTTCCTGGTCGTCGCGAAGTTCTATCGCGAGAAAACGTACATCCAGGAAGATGCTTCGTAGGGTTCGGCTGTGCGTGCCGCGCGACGCACGGGTGGACAAGCCGCCCGTGCCACCCCCGAGGGGATTCAGCGATTGCCCGCTTCTTCGGTCTCCGCCTCGGCGCCCTTGATCGAGCTGTGCTGCAGGACGAGACCGGTCACCGCGGTGACGGTCACCAGCAGCGGCAACAGCATGTTGTTGGCGACCAGACTACTGCGGATCGCGGACTCCCAGCTCGGCACGTGCAGCATGAGCGTGAGGATCCCCATCACCGCCATCGCCCCGCCGCCGATCGACGTGAACAGCACGATCACGAGCCGGTACATCAGGAACGCCGCCATCGCCATCGCGATGAAGCCCATCGCCGCGCCGGCGAGGTGCGAGTCCGGCGAGTTGGTGAAGGCCGTCCAGGCGTTGGCCCCGATGAACGCGCCGGTGAGCCCGCCGAAGATGGCCACCGCCCAGCGGACCAGCGGCGTCGCGACCACCGCGAACAGGATGCCGATCGCCGCCATCACGATGCGCGACTGGCCCATCTGTTTGCTCAGCAGGTGACCGAGACCGAGCCCGCCGAGAAACGCGCAGATGACGATCACCCACCTGTGCCACCGGTACCCGTTGACCACGCACAGAACGCCGACGACCACGAGCACCGAGGCCCAGACGATGTGCACGCTCGCCAGCGCGGTGAGCAGCTCATCGGGGTGCGCGAGGATGTCCAGCCTGGCGGTCGCGCCCTCCATGAGCGTCGCGGGGCTGCGCTGACCGTCCGGCGCAGCCTGGGCGAGAAGGAGACCGCCGTTGATCACGTTGAGCATGGGTGAACCTCGATCCAGTGGATTCCGTGGCAGAGCAGGCGACTATTTATCGGCTGGCTTTGTCCGGAAAATCCACTGAAGACCGAGACCGATAATCGCGGCCACCATCCACCACAGGAGCCACTGCGCGGTGGTGCTCGGCAACCATTGCTCGGGGGCCCGCAGTTTCAGCGCCATCGCGCAACCGCTACTCAGCAGGAGCAATGATCCGCCCAGCGCCGTGACGATCGACGCGCTGATCGCCGGTGCCGCGGCGCCGAGAAACAGCCCCAGCACGGCGCCCGACGCGGCCCCCGCGAGGAGGATCAGGTGGAGCGGCCCGCTCGTGTGCTCCCACACGAGTACGGGCAGTTCGAGGGTGGCCGCGTACACCCGCCGTATGCGTTCATTCCAGGAGGGCAGGTCCTCGGTGGCCGACGCACCGGTCTGGGGCGACTCCATGGGATCGGGCTCGGCCTCGGCCCCGGTCGGCGCATCGCTCTGGTCGAGCCACTCGTCCAGGAAATCCGGGACGGCCGTCGCCATCGGCTGTTGAACCGTGATCCGGCCGTCGTCCGCCAACGTGATCGCGCCACTCTCATGGGCGGTGAGCACGCCCAGCGGGATCAGCCCCGCCAGCAGCAGGCCGATCGAGGCTGCGAGCACGAGCCGATACGCCGCGGCGGCGATGATCCCCAGCAGCACGGCCACGACCACGACCACCGACCACGCCGGCATGCCCGTGGCGATGACCCGGTCCACCTCGCTTGCCGCGAGACCCGCCACGCAGCCCACGAGGATCCCTGCCCCGGCGAAGACGGTCCGGAGCACCCTGCGGCCCGATGCCCACATGATCAGGCCCAGCACAAAGACCACCGCCACCGGGATCAACCCGGTCCACGGCAACTCGGCAATTCTCTGGGTCAACTCCTGCATAGGCTTCTCTCGGGGACACCGCCGCCGGTGGTTTCTTCCTTGAACGGGATTGGGATCCCGCCCAACCGGCTTTCACTATAGGCCGATGTCGACGATATGCGGCCCCAGGAAACCACCCCGCCCCACCCTCCCCACCCCCCCCGGACCGAGGCCCAGGAGGCCAGGCTGGCCGATCTTCGGCGCCGGATCGACGAGGTCGATAAACGTCTGGTCGAGGCGATCAGCGAACGGGCGCGGATCGTCGTCGAGATCGGCAAGACCAAGCAGTCCGACGGCACGCCCATCTACGCGCCGCACCGCGAGGCGCAGGTGATCGCCAGGGCGCTGGCGAACAACCACGGCCCGTTGAGCGACCGCACCATCGAAGCCGTCTACCGGGAACTCATGTCCGGCAGCTTCAGCCTCGAGCTTCCCTTGCGCATCGGCCACCTCGGCCCGCGCGGCTCGTTCAGTCACATCGCCGCCGTGCGGCACTTCGGCTCGTCCGTGGAGTGCGTGGACCTCGGCGCGATCGACGGCGTTCTCGCCGAGGTCGCGGCGGGTCGTTGCCACTACGGGCTGGTGCCGTACGAGAACTCCATCGGCGGCAGCATCGCCGAAACACTGGACTCGTTGACGGCGCACGAGATCACCGTCTACGCCGAGGCGCTCATCGAGGTGCAGCACGCGTTTCTCGCCAACTGCCCGCGGGGCGAGGTGACGACGATCTACTCGAAGCGCGAGGTCTTCACGCAGTGCCGCACGTGGCTGGCGCGCCAGTTCCCCGACGTCGAACTCGTATCGATGGAAAGCTCCGCGGCGGCCGTGAAACGCGCGGCCGCGGAACCGAATGCCGGCGCGATCGGCTCGACGCTCGCCGGCGAGCTGTACGGCGTCAAGCCGCTGTACGAGCAGATCCAGGACAAGCCCAACAACATCACGCGGTTCCTGATCGTCGGCCGGGAGGCCGCGCTGCCCACCGGCGACGACAAGACCACGATCATGTTCGTCACCTCGGACAAGCCCGGGGCCCTGGTGGACGTGCTGACGGTCTTTCGCGATGCGAGTATCAATCTCAGCCACATCGACAAGCGGCCCAGCGGCCGGACCAACTGGGAGTACACCTTCTTCATCGACTGCCGGGGGCACCGCAGCGATGCGGCGATGAGTCGGGCGTTGCAGGACGCGGCGGCGCACTGCGTTGCCCTGAAGGTGCTGGGTTCGTACCCGCGGGCGAAGCGGATTCTGTAGGCCATGGCTGTGAGCCGAGCCTACGATGGCGGCATGCGACCTCTCAGTTCCCTTGCCACCGTGACACTGATCATGATTGCCGGCTGCGGTGAGGCCGGCGGTGTCGAGCCGGCGCCCGCGGCGGTTTCCGAGCCGGCGGCTGCTATCGTTGACGAGCCGCCGCCGGCCACCTCGCGGAGTGCCCCCATGCCCGTGATGCATACCAACCGGTTGATCAACGAGACCAGCCCCTACCTTCTTCAGCACGCGCACAACCCGGTGAACTGGTACGCGTGGGGGCCGGAGGCCTTTGAGGCCGCCCGCGCCCAGGAGAAGGTGATCTTCCTGTCGATCGGCTACTCGACGTGCTACTGGTGCCACGTCATGGAGCGGGAGAGCTTCGAGAACGAGCAGGTCGCGGCGCTCATGAACGAGCATTTCATCTCGATCAAGGTCGATCGCGAGGAGCGGCCCGACATCGATGACATCTACATGGCCGCGACGGTGATCGCCAACCAGGGCAACGGCGGGTGGCCGATGTCGGTTTTCCTGGACCCGCAGACGCTCAAGCCGATCATGGCCGGTACGTATTTCCCGCCGCGGGACGGTCCCGGACGGATCGGGTTCAGCACATTGCTCACCCGCGTCGCGGAGGGGTGGTCGCAGGACCGGCCGGGTATGCGCCGCCAGGCCGACTACCTCGCCAGGCTCGTGACGGAACAGCTCACGCAGGCATCGTGGCAGCGTCCGCTGGGCCGTGACGACTTCGACCGCGGCATGAGCGGGCTCATGGGCATCTACGACGTCGACGACGGCGGTTTCGGGTCCGGGCAGAACAAGTTCCCGATGCCCGTGTACCTCGAGCTGTTCGTCGGCGCCGGCTGGCACAGCCCCAAGGTGCAGGAGGCCGTCACCTACACGCTGGAGCGCATGGCCAGGGGCGGCATGTACGACCAGGTCGGCGGCGGTTTTCACCGGTACAGCACCGATCGCCAGTGGCTCGTGCCGCACTTCGAGAAGATGCTGTACGACAACGGCCAGCTCGCGTCGATGTACGCCGCGGTCTTCGACCTGACGGGCGATCCCTATCTTGCGGAGGTGCTGCGGGAGACCCTGGACTACGTGCTCCGGGAGATGACCGATCGCAGAGGGGGTTTCTACAGCGCCCAGGACGCGGAGGTGAACACCCGCGAAGGCGACCCGTACGTCTGGACGAGCAAGCAGGTCATCGATGCACTCGAGGCCGCCGGGCTCGCCGACGACGTCGAGTTCGCGCGGCAGGTGTACGGGCTCAACCGGGGTACCAACTTCCAGGATCCGCACCACCCCGAGGACGGTCGCAAGAACGTCCTGTTCCTGATCGAGAAGCCCTCGCGGCAGGCGGCGGTCATGAACTATCCACCGGAGCTTTTCGACGAGCGGCTCGAGCGCATCAATGCCGCCCTGCTGGCCGTCCGGCAGGAACGCGAGCAGCCGGGCACGGACGACAAGATCATCACGGGCTGGAACGGTCTCATGATCGCCGGGTTCGCCGACGGCGGTCGGGTGCTCGAGGAACCCAGGTACGTGGACGCCGCCCGCCGGTGCGCCGAGTTCCTGCTGAAGTCGATGCGTGACGACTCCGGCGGCCTGCTGCGCGCCTACCGGCAGGGCACCGCCAGGGTCACTGCGGTGCTGGAGGACTACGCCTTCCTGATCCGCGGGCTGGTCGCGCTGCACGAGGCGACCGGGGAGCCGCGATGGATCGAGGAGGCCGAAGCGCTCACCCTCGCGGCGCGCCGGCGATTCTGGGACGATCGGTTCGGCGCCTACTTCGACACGCTCGCGGACCAGGCGGACCTGTTCGTACGGAACAAGTCGACCTACGACGGCGCCGTGCCGTGCGGCAACTCGGTGATGCTCAACAACCTGATCGATCTGTACGAGGCGACCGGAGACACGCGATACCTCGACGACGCCGTGAAGACACTCGGGGGAATCTCCAACTCGATCGCCGAGAACCCCGTCGGCACGGTGGTGTCGACGCTGGCGTTGTGGCGAATGATCGAGAACTATCCGGATCGCCTCGCGGCCATGGGCCCGGCGAGCAGGCCTGCCGCCGGTGAGACGGTGACTGTCCGGGCGAGCACCGGCAGTATCTCCGTCTCGGCCACCGCGACCGCGTCGCTCGACGTGACGCTCCGGATCGGCGACGGCTACCACATCAACGCCCACGAGCCGGGCCTGCCCAGCCTGATCCCGCTGGTCATCCAGATCACCGGCGGCCAGGGGCTCGAAGCCCTGCCCGTGTACCCCGCCGGTGAGCTCTACCAGGACGAGATCCGCGTTCATCACGGCACCGTGACGGTGCCGGTGACGATCCGCCAGGTAGGGCCGGTTTCCGGCACGCCGAAACTCCAGGTGATCTACCAGGCGTGCACGGACCGGCTGTGCCTGGTGCCGACCACGATCGAGCTGGATGTGGAGATCGTTACAATCGCCGGGCCGTGAATGACCAGCCCGACCGGGGAAGAAAATAGACCGGGAGGAGAGCAAAAGAAATAGACCGGGAGTAATTTCTCGCTGCGAGAAAATACTCCCGGTCTATTTCTTTTGCTCTCCTCCCGGTCTATTTATACGGCAGCAACCGCATCGCCATCAGCCCGATGCGGTCGCTCTCGGGTGTCAGCACCAGGTACGGCCATGTGTCGTCCATGACCGGCCGCAACACGTGCGTACCGGGAATGAGCGTGCGGCTCCGCTCCGGGTCGGCGGGGTTCTGTAGACGTATCCCGTCGGGGGTCGTCACCAGGACGTTGCCGGAGGGGTCCACGACGGCGGCGATCGATTGTGGTGCGAGGAGCATCGGCGCCGCCGGCGACGACCACGGCAGCCACATCGCCATGCGGGTCGCGCCGGGATGCCACAGCAGCAGGTGAGGCTCGGTCCGGTCGTTCGTCGTGCCGGCCGTGCGACTGTTGCCGGCGTGGCCGGCCAGGCACTGCCAGGCGTCGTAGCGGGTGCGCCCGGTGGCGATCACCATGCGCAGTTCAGTCTCGCGGGTCGTGTCGGGCGTCGCGGCGTTCATGAACACCGCGTCCAGCCGGCCGTCGTGAAGCCGCAGCGCAAAGAGATTCGTCCCGCTCCAGACGGGCATGAGCCAGTCGGCGCCCTCGCCGCCGACGGTCCACTGCTCGCCGCCATGACGAATCACCAGGTCGAAGTGCTCGGCGCCGCCGGCGCGTCGCGACCACGCCAGGCGCTTGCCGGGGCCGAGTGACGCGAAGGCGTTGACGTCGTTCCCGGTGACCATCCAGGTCGTGCGGCCGCCGAACCAGCTCATCGAGCCGATCCAGCGCGCACCGTCCGGCTGGGGTTTCTCGACGAGGAACCCCCGCTCGTCGCCGCCGCGGCCGAGCAGGAGCCCCGCCTCGGTCACCCACGTCAACTCGGCTTCGCCGAGGCGGCGGTCGAGCCGGTAGATCTCGATGCGGCTGTCGTCGGGCAGCGGGCAGCCGGTCGCCGCCAGCAGCGTCGACCATTCGGGCGGGCCGCCGACCTGGGTGGCGACGAACGAGCCGTCGGGGCTGACCAGCGGAAGGGACCGGTTGTCGTAGGCGATGCTGCCCATCGGCAGTATGCCGGCGATGAATCCGGTCGCCGGTGAACTCGGGCCCGGCGTGACGAACGTGGCCCGGGTGTGATGGGCCATCACGGTCTGCCCGGTCGTGCAGCCGGCCGAGGCGATCGCCATGACCACGAAGCCTGCCGTGCCCATGATGGCCGCCGCGACGGGAACGGTCTTCCAGAGCCGCGTGATCACTCGCCGCCGCGGCCGGGCCTTGGGGGCCTGCTCGCTCGCTCGGTGTACTTCTTGTACCGTTCCATCAGGAGACGCGACTTGACCTTGTCGGGGTCGATCGGCGTCACGACCTGGTCGTCCAGCGGCTTGCTGATCTCGAGGAGACGCTGCCGCGCCTCCTTGTTGAAGTTGTCGTCGTTCTCGTCGGGGTTGTCGACGATGTACGGCGTGATGAAGGCGATGAGCTCGGTGCGCGTCTGCTGTTTGTCGATCGACGTGAACAAACCTCCGATCAGCGGGAGGTCGCCGAGCAGCGGAAACTTGCGCGTGATCCTGGTTTCCTCGTCACGCAGGATGCCGGAGATCACGATCGTCTGGCCGTCCTTGACGATGACCTGCGTCGTGGTTTCGCGACGATCGAAGACGGGCCCGAGGGCTGACTCGACAGGGTCGAGGTTGGAGATCTCCAGGTTGATCTCCATGTCCACGTCACCGGAGCTGGTGATCCGCGGCCGGACGTTGAGGCCGATGCCGACGGCCCTGTACTCGATCGTCTCATTGAACCCTCCCTGGAGTGTGTCCTGGGTGTTAACCACGATCGGCACGTCCTTGCCCTCGAAGAAACTCGCCTCCTGGTTGTCCGCCGTAAACACCATCGGTTCCTGGAGAATTCGGACCTTGGTCTTCTCCGCAAGGGCCTGCAGGACGACGTTGATGCTCATGTTCGCATCGAGGGTGGTCGTGTTGAAAACGCTTCCGAAGAAGTTGGACGCCATGCCGGTGAAGCCGAAGCCGGCCCCGACGCGGTTGTCGATCGTACCGCCGGACGGGATCGGGCTGCTGCTCAGACGCAGGCCGAACGCCAGGTCATCGGTCAGCTCGATCTCGGCGATGATCGCCGAGATGAGCACCTGGCGGCCTGGCTTGTCGAGCTGGTTGACGATGATGTCGTGGACCGCCTCGCGGTATTCCGGCGCCGCGAGGATCATCACGGCGTTCTGACGGTGGATGGGGACGACCCGGACCTTGCCGATGAGCGGCGATGCCGGCGTTTCGTTCTCGTCCTGCCTTCCCTGTTGCCAGGGGAAGGTGATGGTGCCACCGTCCGTGCCCTCCCGGGCGGGGCCGCCGCCCCCTTCGCCGTCGCCGATGTCTACGCCCGCCAGCCCCGTGGTGCGGCGTTGGAGGTCCACCCGCGCCCCGGCCCGTGCGAAGATCGCATTGATCTGGTCGGCGACTTCCTCGGCGTCGGCGTGCTTGAGCTCTATGACGATCAGGCCGCCGGGGAAGACCGGCTGGTCGAGGTCCTCGATGAGCGAGTCGAGGAAGGTGAAGCTCTCCACGGTCTTGCACAGGACCACCAGGCTGTTGGAGTCCGGGTACGCCTCGATCTGGTAGATGCCGCCGATTGCCTGGGAGACGTCGGCGCGCTGGCCTCCCGCCGCCCCGGCCCCGCGACCGCGCCGGACGGCTCCGCCGGCCCCACCGGCCCCGCCGCCGCCGAGAAGCTCGGCGAGCAGGTCGCGCAACTTGAGGGGATCGGTGTACCTGAGGTGGTACACCTGCTTGGTCGTCTCGGGCCGCGGCAGATCCCATTCCTCGGCGATGAGCCCGGCGATGTCGTTGACGACCTCAGGCTCGCCGCTCACGGTGACTGCGTTCTGTTGGACGTTCACCGTGATGCGCAGCTCCGCGGTGGGGCCGGGGCCCGTCGTACCGGCCCCGGTGGCGCGCTGCGGGGTTCGGGCCCCACGCTGGGTCGCCCGGCGCTGCCGCGACGCCTGGCTCGTGCGTTGGGTGGCGGTGCCGGTGCGCGCCGTTCCCGTATCCTCGAAGAGATCGAGGATGTTCTGGGCGATCTCGTTGGCGTCCGCGTACGCGAGACGGAACGTCTGCGTCTTGACGGTCATGTAGTTGCGGTCGAGCTCCTGGATGAGCCGGCCCAGGCGCTGGCAGAGCCCGATGTCGGCCGTCACGATGATCTGGTTGGAGTTCATGTCGACCTTGATCGTGGCGTGGTCGGGCAGTGGATCGCGGAGCTGCTCGGCAAGGCTCTCGGCGTCGGTTTCCCTGACGGCGAAGATCTTCGTGACGATCGTGCCGCGGTCGATGCGATCGAAGATGTCCTCGTCGGGGCCGATGACGGGCGTGGGGAACCGGGGCATCTCGCTCAGGAGCGCAATAATGATCCGGTTGTCGTGCTCGATCACGCCGACGTCGTTGAGGCGGAAGGCCTCGACGAGCAGGTCCAGCGCCGTCATGCGGTCGATGGGCTCGTCGTTGATCAGCGTGATCTTCTTGGCCTTGAGCGTCGTGATGTTCACGGGCATGACCACCTTGCCGGTGGTCTCGACGATGAACGGGATCGTGTCCTTGACAGAGACGTCGTCGAAGGCGAGCACGACCCTGTCGCCCCGGTCCGGACGCCGGCCGTTGGCGAGCACGATGGGGGCGCGGTCCCCGGCCGCCCCGGCCGCGATCTCAGCGGGCGGCCCCGGCACGACCCCGGCGTCGGCATCGACGGGTTGACCGAGCTCGACGACCGGCTCTGCGCCGGGCGTGGCCGGCGTGGCCGGCGTGGCCGGCTCGGGACGGGGCCGCCCGTCCTG
>JADFOJ010000003.1 GCA_022562915.1 Planctomycetota bacterium
CATCGGCGGCGGCGGTGGTGGTAGTGGAGGCGGCGGCTTTGGCGGTGGCGGCGGCGGTGGCGGCGGCGGCTCCGGCAGCGGCGGCTCGATCTTCGGCGACCCCGGCGACGAGCGGGAGCGCAAGAGCGAGGCCGAGAAGGCCCAGGAGCTCATCGACCTGATCACGGAAACCGTCGAGCCGGACGCCTGGGATATCAACGGCGGCGACTGGGCCAGCATCCGATACTACTCCGGCGTCCTGATCATCCGGGGCCCGGACTACATCCAGCGGCAGATCGGCGGCTACCCCTTCGCCATCCGTCCCATCGCGCGGTCACGATCCATCGCCCCGCGGTACCTGTCGTTCAGCGGCGCCACGGCCGCGGTGGAGATCGTCGGCATCCGTGCTGTCGAGACGACCGGAGCGGTCGGCGGCCGGTAGCACCGCAACAGGACGAACATTCGCGAAGCGACCGGCAATCCCGGTCGCTTTTTTGTCATCCCGAGCGCAATGCTCCGGCCAACGCGGGCCCCCGACGACCGACCGGCGTGGCGGTGAATTCAACTAATGCAAAGTTTTCTTGCGTTTTCCGCGCTCTAGTCCTAGACTTATCGCAAGTCTCCTTTATATTCGTTGAAGAACGAAGCAGGAGACGCCCATGTCCGACATCGCCGGAGAACACCCCCTGCTGCGACTCGACGAGGACGACCTCAACATGGTCACTGAATTCGTGCTGGTGTCCGGGTCGATCAAGGACCTCGCGGGACAGTATGGGGTGTCGTATCCGACCATGCGCCAGCGGCTGGATCGGCTGATCGACCGTCTGCAGAGACTGGCGGAAGGTGCCGTGGCCGATCCACTGAACGACTATCTCGCGGACCTGCTGACCAGCGGGCAACTCGCTCCGAACATCGCCCGCCGCATCCGCGAGCTTCACCGCGCGGCGCTCGGCCCGCCCGGTCCCGGTCACCCCGATGGAGAACAGTGCGATGAGTAGCGACCTCATGCTCGGTCTCGTGGCCCAGGCCAGACCGTGGTTCGTGAACGCCGGTCTCGTCGGCGGACTGATCGGCGGTGGCGTCGGCATCCTCGGCGCCGTCTACGGCACCCTCGTGGGCGTGCTCGCGCCGCGCGGCAGGGGCCGGTCCGTCGTCTTCGCACTGCACTGGGGGGCACTCGCACTCGGCGGCGGATTCGTCGTCGCGGGTGTTACCGCAGTGATCACGGGCCAGCCGTACGGTGTCTGGTACTCCCTGCTCCTGCCGGGGTTGCTGCTCACTTTCCTGATGGGCACCATGACGCCGGTGATCAAGCTCCGGTACCGGCAGGCCGAGCACCGGCGGCTCCACGCCGAGGAGTTCCGTCGCGGATGAGCGACCGGCCCGGCCTGCCGCGGATGACATTCCTGATCGTGGTTGCCGCGACGGCGGTCGGGATGCTGCTGCGAGCGAGTCGCCTCACCGAGAGCCTGTGGTACGACGAGATCGCGGCATGGACGTCTCACGGCGTCCTCGGCCCGCGTGCGATCGTCGCCAGCTTCGCCGAGCCGTCCAACCACATCGCCCACACGTTGCTCAGCTGGTACTCGGTGACGCTGTTCGAGCCCGCGCTGGGGTTCGCCCTGGCATTGCGACTACCCGCGCTGCTCTTCTCGCTGGCAGCGATCACGGCCGTGTGGGGCCTTGCCCGGCAGGTCCTCGGGCCCCGGCCGGCGATCTTCGCCGCCGGCTTCATGGCGGTGCTGCCGGTGGCCGTTCTCGAGGGCACCGAGGCCCGCGGCTACAGCATGATGATCTGTTTCTCGGCACTGGCGAGCTGGACGCTGCTGGCGAACATCGCGCGCGAGCGCACCTGGCGATGGGCGCTCTACGCGGCGCTGATCGCCATGGGGGTGTGGGTGCACTTCGTGACGGCGTTCGTGGCGATCGGCCATGCAAGCTGGCTGGCCTGGCGCGCCGCCCGCCACCGCGAGATCGGCCTGGCGGCCCGTGGCGGGGCGGCGATCGGCGTCGCCGCGCTGGTCACGATCGCGCTGTACGCCCCGGCGCTGCCGGAGCTCCTCGCCGGGCGCGGCATGTACGGATCGAGCCGGGGCGACGAGCCTTCGGTCTTCGGGCCCCAGGGCGTCCACGCGCTGCTGCAGCTCGGCGGATCGTGGTACATCTGGGCGGCGCTGCCGGGGCTGGCGCTGGCCGTGGCGGGCGCGGCAACGGTCCCGCGCAGCGCAACACCGCGGCCGAGCCCGCGCGACGCGGCGGCGTTGACGCTGCTGGGTCTGCCGATCTTCCTGGTGGTGGTGCTCGTCGCCGGATCGTGGATGTATGCGCGGTTCGCGCTGTTCAGCCTGCCCGGAGCGGTCCTGCTCATGGCGGTCGGTCTCGACCGGGTCTGGGTGCGTCACAGGGCCGCGGGCATCGCCGCGGGCCTCATGGTCGTCGCCGCGTCGCTGGCGGACCTCGCGGTGCGCCCGGCCCGACAGCCCCTGGGCGACGCGGCCGCGCTGGTGCGCGACCGGCTCGGCGACGGCGAGAGGATCCTGGTCGTCGGCCTCGCGCACCGCGTGATCGACGTCTACCTCGCCGACCTCGATCCGCAGTACAGCTTCATGCACGGTGCGGACCTGGAGCGGAAGCTCACGCAGATCGAACCGGCGTGGATCGTCCTGTACTACCCTGACCGCGTCAGCGACGGCAACTACGCTCTACTGGACGAGCGCGGCTACGAGCTGGTCGAGCGTTTTCCCGGATGGGCCGACTGGACCAACGGCGACGTCCTGGTGTACCGCGACTCGCGCTAGTCGTGTCGCAGCGCCACGATCGGGTCCTGGCGGCTGGCCACGACGGCGGGGTAGATGCCGAACGTGAGACCGACCGCGGACGCCACGGTAAACGACAACACGATCGACCACGGGGTGATCTGCGTCTCGATGACGGTGATATCTTCGAAGCGGCCGCGGAGTATCGGCAGGCTCAGTATCCACGGCAGCGCCCACCCGATGCCGACGGACACGAACAGGCCCAGCCCGATGCCCAGCAACCCCCCCACCCCGGTGAGCGTGCCCGTCTCCACGAGAAACTGGGCGATGATGTGCCGTCGCGTGGCGCCGAGCGCCCGGCGGATGCCGATCTCGCGCGTCCGCTCGGTCACCGAGGCGAGCATGATGTTCATGATGCCGATCCCGCCCACCAGGAGGCTGATCGCCGCGATCGAGATGAGCACGACGTTCCAGACCAGCGCGGTCTTCCGTGCCTCCTCCAGCAGCTCCCACGGCACGATGATCTGCACGTCGTTGGTGTCCTTGTGGCGAACGTCCATGAGACGGCGCACGCGCTCGGCCGTGATGAGAACCTGATCGGTTGACTTCACCGTCAGGTATACCTCGGACAGCTCGACCTCCTCGCCGGAGAACGAGCCGGTCTGGCGGCGTACGACGATGTCCTGGAACTGAAGCTCGGCCGTCGTCAGCGGGATGTGCACGTCCTTGTTCAGGTCCCGGCCGACCAGCGCGGACCCCGCACCGCCGGAAAGACCGACCGGCTCCAGCACGCCGATCACGCGGAACAGCTGCTGGTCGATGCGGAACGTCGCGCCCAGCGGATCGCGAAGACGAAAGAACTTCTCCGCCACCTCGGAACCGATCACCGCCACGGGCGTGTGCTGGCGGAGATCCTCGTCGGTGAGGTAGCGGCCGCGGCTGCGGACGCGGAGGTTCGCAACGGTGCGCAGCACCGGCGTCGTGCCGAAGACCTGGCTGGGAAGGCGATGCGCGGCGTAGGAAATCTCGGCGCCGACGGCCTTGAGCGGCACGAGGGACCGCGCGTCGGAGATGTTGAACTCCAGTCGCATGAAGTCATCACGGGTGATGCCGTACTTGGCGATGAAGGATCGCTCCTCGCCGGACAGCGACGCCGTCTCCGGCGGCTGCACCGATCGCACGATGATGTTCGTCGCGCCGAGGGCTTCGATGCCGCGCAGGGCCGCCTGCTTGTTGCCCTCGCCGATCGAGACCATGATGATCACCGCCGCCACGCCGAGAATGATGCCCAGGCTCGTCAGGACCGAGCGCAGCAGGTGCAGCCGCAGGTTCTTGAGACCGAGCCGGATGGTTTCCAGGAGAAAGCTCACGGGCGATTGTAGAAGGGGCGCAGGGGCTATGTCCCGATGAGTTTCGGGATCTCGTCGTCGGCATCGTGGAAGCGGCGGCGGGCAGTCGAGGCGTCCAGGATGGCCGGAAGGTCCGACGCGGTTATCCGCGAAAGCAGGAACACCGCCACGGCCCTGGCCACGGCGTGCGGAGGATCGCTGCCGTCATTGCTCCACAGGTCGTAATCCGCCCACGCAAGACGCAGCGTTCGTGTGACACCGGCGCCACCTCCGAAACGCAGCTCAAAGGACCAGCCCCCCTCAAACTCCCGCTCGCTGATGACCTCAACGTCCGGCACACTCTTACTCCCTGCGCCCCTTCTTCCCTTCGTCGCTCCGTCGCTTCCCCCTACCCCACCATCAACGGCTGCGGCTGGTCGGGCTGGTGCGTCAGCGGGACGTCGACGAAGAACGTCGCGCCGCGACCGGGCTCGGACACCAGCGACACCGACGCCCCGAGCAGGTCGGCCAGTTCGCGACAGATCGCCAGCCCCAGCCCCGTGCCCGCATGGCGGCGGGTGTGGCTCGCGTCGAGCTGGCGGAACTTCTCGAAGATCGCGTCCTGCTGGTCGTAGGGGATTCCGGGCCCGGTGTCGGAGACGCCCAGGCGCACGCCCGGTCTCTTGTCCTGGCGGGCCAGCCGGGCGGCGGTCGTCGTGACCGTCCCCCCGGAGGAGGTGAACTTGATGGCGTTGGAGAGAAAGTTATAGAGGATCTGCTGAAGCTTGCCGGGGTCCGTCTCGATCATCGGCAGGTTTCGTCCGACCTGGCTCACGAGGGTGATCTGCTTGGCTTCGGCCTGGGGTCGCATGATCGCGTGCAACCCTTCGATGAGATCGCTGATGCTCGTCGGCTCGACGTTGACCTCCATTCGGCCGGCTTCGATCTTGGCCATCTCCAGCAACTCGTTGATCATCTCCAGCAGTGACCGGCCGCTGGTGAGAATGTTCTCGATGTAGCGCGACCGCTTGGGATCGGCGTCGTGATCGCCCTTGGCCAGGTCATTGAGCACCTCGGCAAAGCCGATGATCGAGTTCAGCGGCGTGCGGAGTTCGTGACTCATGCTCGCCAGGAACTCGCTCTTGAGCCGGTTCGACTCGAAGAGCCCGATGTTCGCCTCCGAGAGTTCCGAAACCTTCAGGTCGAGGTTCTCGTTCATCGTCGTCAACTGCGCCTGGCTTTGCTCGACCTGGTCGAGCATCGTGTTGAAGGCCTCGGCGAGTTGCTCGAACTCATCACCCGTCCGGATCTTCGATCGAATCGTGAGATCGCCGGTCCGCACCTTCTCGCTCGTCTCGCGGAGCCGCCGGACGGGCGACAGGATGAGCTTGGTCAGGATGAGGTAGAACACGAGCACGGCACCGAGCCCGGCGGCGAGCCACACGGCGATGAGGTACACCCGGTTGCGCAGAAGCTGTCCCTCGGCGACGTTGCTGGTCCGATCAATGACGAGCAGCCCGGTCACGGGGCCGTCGGCCGGGATGTCCCGAACGGGCCTGGCGTAGCGGAAGACGAGACGCCCCTTGACGTCGTACGTGACGGTTCGCTCGGTGACCTGGTCGTCCCGGCGAAACCGCCGCAGCGCATCTTCCATGAACCGGTCCGGCGTTTCGGCGCCCTCGATCAGGTCGGCCCGCACGTACACCATGCGAAGCGCCGGCGCGGTCCCGGCATCGGCGAACAGCTCGGCAGGCGTCGCCGGAAGCTCGGTCGCCACCTCGACGAGCCTGCTGGAAAGGCGGTCGGCCTGCCACGCATCGGCGAGGGCGCGGGCCGCCTCGAACTGCCCCTGGTGAACGAGTTCGGTGGACCGGACCCACGGCACGCTCAGCGCGACCGCCAGGATCGTCAGGACGGCAAATCCGAAGAGCAACTGGCTCTTGTTGGCGAGACTGATCCCGGCCATCATCGGCAGGCGGGCCTGGGGCTTGGAGGACTGGACGTTGGGCGGCTGGGAGGTCATGCCTTGACGTCATTCTTCTCGGGCTTATGCCAGCCGAAGTCCTTGTCTTTTTCGAGACTTCCCGCCGCCAGCTCGATGCAGCGGCGACAGATCGCGACGTCGAACAGCGGGCTCTGCCAGCCCGGCTCGTCGGCCCTGTCCAACGACTCCCGGTCGCTGCGCTCTTCGAGACACATCGGACACGTGTACTCGGCAGGCGCCGTACCGGCGCCGTGGAGCACGACCGCGGCATACGCCAGCGTCAGGCACCGGCCGCAGAGGCAGCTTCCCTGGTGCCCCTCGATCATCGGCACCTGCTCGGACCATTCCCGGTGACAGAAATCACACAGGACATCGGTCATCTGGACGTCGGATTCGTCAGTGCCTGGTTTTCGCACACAACAAGTATAGGAAACCGGGTCTCTTTTTCGCGCTTCGCGAAAAAGAAACCCGGTCTCCGTTCCTTTAACTCCTTCTCACGCCCACCCTCTCACACCCCCCCTTGCGCACCCCCCCCTTTCGCGAAGCGCGAATAAGGAAGTAATAGACCGGGTCTCGTTTTCGCGAAGCGCGAAAAGGAGACCCGGTCTACCGTCTTAGCACCATCCCGAAGAACGGCCGCCCTTCCCGGCGGTACTTGCGCTCGAAGTTGGAGCCGACGATCTCTCCCTCGCTCGCGGACTCGACGCGGTCGAAGGGCCCGCGTTCGAACAGATGCTCGTGCCGCGCAACGTGTTGCTCGTACCACGCCCAGAGCTCCGCGTGGTCCGTCACCAGCCGCAACTCACCGCCGGGCGCCAGCACCCGATGAAACTCCACGAGCGTCCGATCCTGGATGACGCGCCTCTTGTGGTGCCGCGTCTTCGGCCACGGGTCGGAGAAATACAGATGGATCACCGCCGCGACCTCGTCGGCGCACCAGAACCGGATGAACTCCACGGCGTCGGCGTGCAGGACCCTGACGTTGGCGATCTTCCGGCGTCGCATCCGGTCGGCCGCGTAGCGATAGAACTCCGGCGACTTCTCGATGCCCAGAAAGTTCACCTCCGGGTGCTCCGGAGCCTCTTGCATCAGGAAGGTCCCCTTGCCGCAGCCGATCTCGATCTCGAAGCACCGTTGGGAATCGTCGAACCAGTCCCGCGGATCGATCCGCCCTTGTTCGTGCGGCGGCAGCTCCGACTGCACGACACCGTAGCCTTGCGTGAGGGGCCGCCTGCTCCGACTCAACTCCCACTCCTGGCGTGAATCCATTGCACGATATCGCGCAGGACCGTCTCGTCGAAGGTCGTCTCGATCGTTGCGTACTCGGTGAGGGCCCCGGTCGCCGCCGGTTGGAAGAGGTGATTGAGCCCTTCATAACGCCGGATCGTCACGTCGCCCGGGCCCGAATTGACGGCCTTCTCGATCTGGGGCAGGTTCTGATCGTGGTACACCTGGAGGTCCAGCGTGCCACCGAGCGCGAGCACCGGGCACCGCACCCGCGCGAGCGCCGGCCTCGGGTCGTACGTGATGAAGAACCGCATCCATGGCGAGAGGAACTGCTTCACCTGACCGTCCACCGCATTGTCCAACTGCTCGCCCGCGAGGCCGGCCGCCTCGAACTGGACCCGCATGCTCTCTCGCAGCAGGAGCTCGACCTCGTCATCCCGCTCGCCGGCCAGGATGATCTCGAACAGGCGCTGCTGCTGTACGCGGTTCGCCGCGATCACCGCTTCGTCGGCGCCGGCGGCCCGCGCCACCAGTTCGGCCTGCAGTTGCAGGAGCTCGTCGCCGCGGACCCCCGTGCCGGCCAGCAGCACCATGAAGTCCACGTCTTCCGTGAGCCCGGCCACCATCGGCGCGATCATGCCTCCCTCGCTGTGACCGATCAGACCGATGCGACCCGGATCGATCCCGTCCACCGTGGCAAGAAACCTCATCGCCGCAAGCACATCGGTGGCGAAGTCCGCGGTGGTCGCCTCCGCGAACGAGCCCGTTGACCCGGCGGTACCGCGATCGTCACAGCGCAGCACGGCGATGTCCCGGCGCGCCAGGTAGTCGGCGATCACGAGAAACGGCTTGTGGCCGAAGATCGTTTCGTCGCGTTCCTGCGGGCCCGACCCGGTAATGAGCACGACCGCGGTGAACGGACCGGCTCCCGACGGGATCGAGAGCGTCCCGGCCAGCATGTGCCCGCCGGGATGTCCGATCGAGACCTCGCGGACCGCGTAGGGATACGGCGGCTCCGGGTGCTGCGGGCGATTGAAGGTCGGCTCGGCATACTCGGCGTCGCGCGGAAAATCGATCTCCAGGTCGAACGGCCCCTGCTTGAAATGGCCGGTGAGACGCTGCGCGTCCTGGGAGAGTTCCACGGTGATCGTCGCCGGGTTCACGGGAATGCCGAGTTCGGCGGTGATCGTGTTGCCTTCGCGTCGCACACCGAGCAGCGGCATGCCCACGAGCCCCTGGGCGGGCACGTCAACCTGGCCGACCCAGTTGCCGCCCGGTGTCTCGGCGAAGACCAGCGTCATCGCCAGTTTCCCGAAGGAGAACTCCAGCACGCCGCTGAAGGCAAACGGGTCGGGCAGATCCGCGGCGCGCGGGGTGCGGGCGAACTCGAAGGTTCCCTCGGCGTGCTCATCGAGGTCGTAGGTGATGGTCCCGGCCAGCCGCTGACCGTCGTCGCTGATCCGCCCCTGGAACCGGGCCGACGCCGAGGGCAGCACGAGTGCAACCGAACGCCCGTCGATCTCGACGTCGTCGCACGGCGCGTTGACCGCCATCGCCGAGAGCAGCGTCATCGTCGCGGTGTACCCGCCGGCGTCGCCGGGCTTGATCAGCAGCGCCGCCCAGGTCAGCGGGACCCGATCGGACTCGACGTTGCCGAGCCAGGTACCCGCCGCGGGACGGTCGTGGTCGTACTGGAACGACTCCTCGTAGAACTCGACCTGGCCGGTCGCCGCCGCCGCCATGGCGGCCGCGAGCGACAGGCACGACAGCATACGTCCGGTCATGTCGGTCTCCATTCCGTGAACACGCGGGGTTCCCTGCCGGAGCCCTCATTGCCACGATGTCTGTCCGACCGGGCGATGTCCGATTTCACCCCGAACCGGACACGCGTGCGACCTCGGCCGGCGCCGGGTCGTAGCGGAGCAGCTCGGCGATCCCGTTGCGCTCATCACAGATCGCGACACACGGCCTGTGCGTCGCCATCTCCTCGGGCGTCATGTCCGCGAACGACATGATCAGGATGTGGTGGCCGATCTCGGTGAGGTGGGCCGCCGCGCCGTTGACCACCACTGAGCCGGAGCCGCGCTCGCCCCCCAAGACATAGGTTTCAAAGCGGGCGCCGGTCTCGCAGTCGGCAACGAGGATCTTTTCGTTGACGACCATGCCCGTGGCCTCCAGCAGCACCGGATCGATGGTGACCGAGCCCATGTAGTCCGGGTTGCTGTCCGTGACCACGGCTCGATGAATCTTGGCAAAGAGGACCTGTCGAAGCATGGGGTACAAGGATAGCACCGCCGGCGGCTACTCGGAGTTCGTGGGTGCCCCTGACTCCGGTTGCCAGGGGACGACGATCGCGTCGGACCACAGCCCCTCCAGGTCGTAGTGGGTCCGCTGGTCCGGCTCGAAGAGGTGGACCATCACGCCGACAAAATCCACGACGACCCACGTCACCCTATTGTCAAGGTCCGTCCGGAACACGGGGTGGTCGCGGTCCCGGCCCAGGTCCGACAGCTCGTCGGCCAGCGATTTCATCTGCCGATCGCTCGTGCCCGACCCGATCAGCACGTAGTCGCAGACCTGGCTGAGGCCACGGACGTCGAGCAGCCGGACGGCTTCGCAGTGTCGGTCGGCGAGAAGCCGGGCCGCTTCGATCGCGAAGTCGCGCAGCCTGGTGATCTCCTGCTTCACGCCGGCGGGTGCGTTCATGTAATCAGCCGAGTCCGATCCACGACATGATGGGGGGAGAGAACTTGACGATCAACCCGGCGAACACGACCGACACGATCGCGATGAGCTTGATCAGGATATTCAACGACGGGCCGGAGGTGTCCTTGAACGGATCGCCGACGGTGTCGCCGACCACGCTCGCCTTGTGCGGGTCGGAGCCCTTGCCGCCGAGGTGTCCCATCTCGATGTACTTCTTGGCGTTGTCCCACGCGCCGCCGGCGTTGGCCATGAAGATGGCGAGCGCGAAGCCGCTCGTGAGTCCACCGGTCAGCAGGCCCATGACACCGCCCACGCCGAGTACGAGCCCCACGATGACCGGCGCCGCGATGGCCATGATCGCCGGCACGATCATCTCTTTCTGGGCGCCGGCGGTCGAGATCTTCACGCATTCGGCGTAGTCGGGGTACTGCTGACCGGCGACGGTGATCTTCATCGGCCATTTCATGGGGTCGGCGATGTCCTCTTCGCTGAGCCCCGCCTTCCTGAACCCCTCGCGCATGATGCCGAACTGGCGGCGGCACTCGTTCATCATCCGGTGGGCCGCCCGGCCGACCGCCTGCATCGTCATGGCGCAGAACACGAATGCGAGCAGGACCCCGAGAAAAATCCCGCCCAGGACGCGGGGGTTCATCAGCGTCACGTCGTAATAGGTGAGGACCTGCTGAATCGTGGCCCGGTCGGTCGGGACGATCTGGACGTTCTTGCCCTCGATGTTCGTGTGATAGCTGTTGGTGTCCTCGTCGAGCTCATTGTCGATCTGGTAGCGGTTGCCGACCTCGAGCTTGTCGTCGATCGCCGTGAGAACCCGATCGGACGCCAACAGGACCCCGCCGAAGGCGCCGTCTTCGCCGACCACGGTGAACGTCCCGTACCCGCGATACTCCGCGACATGGCCACCCGTCGCGGAATCGACCAGGGCGGCCACGGCGGCGTCCTCGGTCAACTGGCTGTTGAGATTGGTCTGCACCACCGACACGTACGCCGCCAGCAGCGCCAGCGCCGTCAGCGCCGCGGAGCCGATCGCGAAGCCCTTGCCGGTGGCCGCGGTCGTGTTGCCGAGCGAGTCGAGCATGTCCGTGCGCTCGCGCACGAATGCAGGCTGCCCGGTCATCTCGGCGTTGCCGCCGGCGTTGTCGGCGATCGGGCCGTACGCGTCGGTGGCGAGCGTGATGCCGAGCGTCGAGAGCATGCCGACCGCGGCGATGCCCACGCCGTAGAGCCCCAGCAGGAAGTTCTCCTGGCCGCCGGCGAGATTGAACGCCGTAATGATGGCGACCACGATCGTCGAGATCGGCACCCACGTGGAGATCATGCCGACCGCGGTTCCGGCGATGATCACCGTCGCGGGCCCGGTCTCGGCCTGCTTGGCGATCATCCGTGTCGGTCTGTGCTCGTAGCTCGTGTAGTACTCGGTGAACCAGGCAATGACCAGGCCCGCCATGAGACCGGTCGCGATCGCACCCCACAAGCCGATGCCGTTCACGGCATCGACGCTCTTGAACAGAGAGACGAACAGTCCGATCGCCACGAGTGCCGTGATCGCCGACGCGACCCACACACCGCTGTGCAGGCTCTTGAGAAGTTGACCGAAGGTGGCGTTTTCCTTCGTGCGGACGACCTTGACGCCCACCAGCGAGGCCAGGATGCCGATCCCGGCGAGTGCCATCGGGGCCACGGCAAGTTTCATCCCTACGGCAGCAGACTCGTCCCCGAGGCCCATGCCGTACGCGGCGGCCGCCCCCAGCGCCATCGAGGCCAGGATGGAACCGTAATAGCTCTCGTAGAGATCCGCCCCCATCCCGGCGACGTCGCCGACGTTGTCGCCCACGTTGTCGGCGATGGTGGCGGGGTTGCGGGGATCGTCCTCGGGAATGCCTGCCTCGATCTTGCCCACCAGGTCCGCACCGACGTCGGCCGCCTTGGTGAAGATCCCGCCGCCGACGCGGGCGAACAGCGCCTGCGTGGACGCGCCCATGCCGTAGGTGAGCATGACCGTCGTGATGCCGACCAGCGTCATGGACTCCGGCGCCGCCACGTTCCATATCGCGAACCACACCGAGATATCCAGCAGTGCGAATCCCACGACGATCAGCCCCATGACCGCCCCGGCGCGGAAGGCGACCCTCAGTCCCTCGTTGAGCGACTGCTTGACGGCGAACGTGGTGCGCGCGGAGGCATTGGTGGCCATCTTCATGCCTAACCAGCCGCAGGTACCGGAGAAGACGCAGGCGAACAGGACGCCGACGGGTGTCACCAGGCTCAGGATGCCGGCGAATCCGAGACCGGTCAGGATCAGCAGCAGGACGGCGAACACCATCGCCACGACCTTGTACTGGCGCTTGAGGTACGCCATCGCACCCGCACGGACCGCCGAGGCGATCTCGATCATGTCGTCGTCACCCTCGGGGTACGCCATGACGTTCCGGCTCAGCAACAGGGCCGATACCAGCGCCGCAACGGCCGCGACAGGCGCGACGAACCAGACCCATGCCTCGGTGACAATCATCGACAGATCGGCGAGCACGAACACGTTCACGTTGTTGACCTCCATCCACGACTGCGCGGCAAGAACCGCGCAGCTAGGCAATGCAGCGTTCTGCTCTTACCGGTACAGCGGTCTCGACCTTCGGGTGCAAGCTAGCGCTTCCGGGGAGGTCGGGCAGGCCGGGAAGCCTGCGGACCTTCCTTGACCCGAATCGATCGCGCAATGGACTTGCGCAAGGCACGGCGGCGGCGTTCCGAGGGTTTCTCGAAATACTGCCGGCGCTTGATCTCCTTGGTCAGGCCCTCTTTTTCACAGAGCTTCTTGAACCGACGAAGCATCTGCTCGACCGATTCACCGTTGCGGGCCTTGACACGAATCGCCATAGCGCAGCTGTCCTCTCAAGTCAGCGAATCAAGCATTAGAGTGAAGAACACCTGCCCTTGCAAGGGACAGGCCCCAAGGATAGGCGCGCCGGTGGCCTGCGGCCCTTGCCCGGGCCGGGGCTCCTGTGCGATGATGGGCCGATGACGAGTCGACTCCTGCTGGCCGCGATCGTGCTGACCACCACCGCCTGCGAGCAGCAGGACCCCATCGCCCCCGCCGGGCCTCCCGCGACGGGCTCGCCGAAGGGCTCCCGGTGGCATTCGATCGGGGGGTCGGCCATGGTCGCCGCGGCACCGGCCGAGGCGTTTCCGGAACTCGCGGCTGCCATGGAGCAGGCCCGCTCCACGGCCGGCGAGGCGCGACAGCGGTGGGCGCTGGACCCGAAGCCGGCCGTGGACGGCACCCGCTGGGCAGTCAAATGGGCGGCTCCGACTGTCGGCGGCGGTGTCGAGCACCTCTGGGTCCACCCGACCAGCTGGTCGCGTCATCGGATCGAGGGATGGCTGGTCAACTCGCCGCGGGGCACACTGGCGTGTGGCCGCAGGGAAGGGGCACTGGTCAGCTTTGCCGCCGAGGAGCTTTCGGACTGGGTGCACTATGGCACGGGGACCAACGGGAGCCCGATCGAGGGGGGGTTCACGATCCCGGTGCTCGAAACACGGTACGGGCAGCCGCACTGACTATCGGCTGTCGCGACGGGCCCGCCCGTTGTGCAGAACGCTCAGATGCACTGCACCACGGCCGCGAACGTATGACGGGCTTTTCCTGCGCGCCCGTCGGGGCGACAACAACACGGAGGGATTCCGTATCCACAGAAGGCGGTGGGCTCGTGGCGAGGGCGAAGGTCAAAACCAGCGGCAGTACCCGATCAGTCGCTGCCGACAGCGCCGCGGTCGCGGCTCTGGCCGGGACGCTCGAATCGCTGCTGGCGCAATCTCAGGCATCAGCGGACCGGCTCACGAGGCTGCTGGCACAGGCACACGGCGTCCAGGCCGGGCCCGCCGCGGCCGAGGTCGTGCCGCCGAGGGACGATTCCCGGACCGACCAACTGGAGACGGCGCGAGCGGTGGCCGAAGCCGCCGATCAGGCCAAGAGCTGCTTCCTCGCCGCCATGAGCCGTGAGTTGCGGACCCCCGTGGACGGCCTGGCCCGGATGATCGAGCTGCTCCAGCAGACCGACATCGACGACGAGCAACGTCGCTACCTTCGCACGGCCAACCAGTCGGTGTGCGCCCTGCTGAGCCTGCTCGACAGCGTCCTTTCGATGTCCAAGGTCGATGCGGCGGTGATCGAGCTCCGCACGACCGACTTCGAGCTGCGCCGCATCGTCGACGACGTGATCGCCCTGGGTGGTCCGGTGGCCGGCAGGAAGGGGCTCCGACTCACCGGTGACGTACGACCGGAGGTGCCCTCACTGCTGCGAGGCGAACCAGGGCGCTTGAGACAGATACTGCTGTACACCATTCGCAGGGCGATCCAGTTCGCCGCTCACGGCGAGATCGCGCTGAGCGTGGCGGTCGAATCGACGGGCGACTGCACCACGACGATCCGGTTCACGATCCGTCACACGGACACCGAGGTGTCGCGCGACGAGTTCGACCGCGCCTTCGCGCCCAACTCTCACCTGGACGGTCGGCGGGCGTCCTCACCCGGCGGCCGGGGCCTCGGCCTCACCATCGCCCGGCACCTCGTCGAGCTGATGGGCGGTCGCATCGACATCGAGAAGAACAACGGACGCGGCTTCACGGTCTGGTTCACCATCCCGTTGGACAACTATCGCCGGCTTGGCGATGAGCGCCGCGCCCACGGTCGTCTGCAGCAGGAGCTTCTGCAGAGCAGCCTCGGCCCGGTGCTGAATCTGTCCATGGGCGGGATGCGCGTCCGATCCAACAAGCCCGCAAAGGGCACCATCGACGTGGAATTGCTGGACCTGGAGAGCCCGGTAACGGTCCGCGCGGAGGTCATGTGGACGCGCAGGATCGGCTTTCGCAAGTACGAGGTCGGGCTGAACTTTCCGCACGTGCCGCCGGACATCGCCAAGCAACTGACCCGCGTCTCGCTGAACCACCGCTTGCGGCGTCTGCTTGGGTTGTGACCCGGCTGAGCCCGTGAGGGGAAGAAGAAAATAGACCGGGAGTATTTTTCGGGCTGCGGTCGCCGCGCAACAGCGGGCCACCGGCCGAAAATTACTCCCGGTCTATTTTCTTCTTCCCCTCACGGGCTCAGCCGCTGGATCGCCCACCCACCCTGGTCGAGACGCGTGTAGATCGCCCGGTCGTGCACGCGATCCAGCCGTCCCTGCCAGAACTCGATCCGCTGCAGGGCGACCCTGTATCCGCCCCAGTGCGGCGGACGCGGCACGGGGGCCCCTTCGAAGCGGCGTGCGGCCTCGGCCACGGCGGCCTCGAGGGCCGCGCGATTCTCGACCGGTTGCGACTGCCGGCTGGCCCAGGCACCCAGTTGTGCGCCGCGGGGCCGGCCGGCGAAGTACGCATCGCTCTCGGCGTCGTCCACGTGGCTGACGCTGCCCTCGATGCAGATCTGGCGGAGCAGCGAGTCCCAGTGCAGCAGCAGGGCCGCCGGCGAGCCGGAATCGAGCGCCACGCCCTTGCGGCTCCGGCGATTCGTGTAGAAGACGGCGCCTCGCTCGTCGAAACCCTTGAGCAGGACGGTCCGCAACGACAGGCTGCCGTCAGGATCCACCGTCGCCAGCGACATCGCATGGGGATTGATCAGCGCCGTTGTCGCCGCCACCTCCAGCCAGCATTGGACCTGGGCGACCGGATCGGCGGGAGGATTGTCAAAGTCCATATCCGTCATGGTGCTGCAGAACTCCGCGCGAATCCGATACTATAAGAGGAGAGCCCGTGCCGCCCACTGGAGGAACCGGGTCGATGCACGAGATACGCAATTTCGTACTCGTGATCTCGCTGATCGCGGGCGTCGTCTGGAGTATCGTGGCGTGGTTCGTGCTCGGACAGGGCACGTTTCTCCGGGACCCGCAACGCATCGCATCGGTCGTGGTGGTCGTCGTCTGCGCGGCGTGGCTGGTGTACGCCCTGAGAATCCAGGACAAGCTTCCCGACCATCTGAAGGAGGTCCTCGGCGGTATCTACTACGAAGCGGACGGGCTTTCCTTCATGCCGATCGTCCGCGCCAACGGCGACCAGGCTGAACTGAGCCTCTACTACCAGAACCGTTTCGAGAATCTCGCCGAGGCGATCGTTCACCTCAGGCCGCCCGAAGACAGTTTCGTCTTCCGGCCGGGGCTGCGTGACATCCACATCGCGTTCACGGCCGGCGGCGGCGAATTCGGCGTCATCCACCAGCCGATCGCGGTTCCCCGGCACCTCCAGGGCCAGGTCATTGACGTTCAACTGGCGGCCGCGAGCTACTACCCGCACAGTCACGGCGCGCGCTGGCGCCGCGCCGCGGGCATGCCGTGCGGAACGCTGCTGGTGGACTGGGGCGGCGCGGCGTTCAAGACCGGGGTACACGAGGGGTCCGGCGAGATAGAACTGATCAGTCCGGTCACGCTGCACCTGTCGATGCCGGAGGGTGTCCGCAGCGAGGCGAACGAGCGCGACATGTGGACGCAGCAACAGATCAGCGCAGGTCCGCGGTCACGTACACCGAGTTCAGCGTCCTGTTGATCCGTTCCTTCAGGTCGCTGAGGTGAACCAGCGTGTACTCGTCGACCTGGCCGCTGGCGGCCTTGTCGAGAACTCCATCGAGCTTCCCGTTCAGCCGCCACAGGTGCCCCACCGCCAGGGTTCGAACCGGCCTGGGCAAGCTTCGACCGTCCAGCGCCAGGTCCATGAGCCGTTCGGTCATCGCCGCCTGGAGACTGCGCCGCAGGCTGGAAATCATCGGCCGGCGATTCGTGAACGCCGCGCCGTTGATCGGCGTGTCCAACTCGGTGTAGATCGCGTCGGTGACGGTCTGAAACAACTCCGGCAACGTCAGCGCGTCGTCTTCGGCGGGTGTGCGCAACTCGTTGTCCCAGACGCGGGTGAGCGTACCGGGGTTCAGCAGGTACAGCAGCGCGAAGCTCTGGATCCGGGCCACGTGTTCATGCACTTCGAACGCGGCGTTCCCGGTGCCGACGTTGCCCCAATGCACGTACTTGTCGGAGGCGAGTTTTCGCAGCACCTCCGGCCGCGTGTCGAAGGCATCGTCCTGAAAGGCGTTCTTGATGATGACACCCAGCGCCCGGCGCTGCTTGAGGACCGCGGTGGGCACCAGCGGATCGCGCCCCCCGGGATCGCCCTTGTGGTCGCGGTGAACGGACACGCCGCCGATATACCGGCCGGCGGTGCGCAGGGCGCCGAGGTGCTCGCCCATCAGCAGCTGGTACGCCTGCCGCATCATGTACCATGCTTCGCCGTCGTTGACGGCCTGCTCGAGGAGCTTCGCGCGCATCCGCGCGACAAGCCGCAGACGTCCCTCGGCCCAGTCAAGCGGCTCGGCGCCGAGGTCGAAACGGCCCACCAGCGGATCCGGACCGCGGGCATCCTCGTCCGTGGCGAACTGGAGGTCGCGGTCGGCAACGCGCTTCAGGAGTTCCGCGCCGGTGGTGTCGTCCAGCGCGTAGCCGTACTGGATCGCCCAGTAATCGTAGGGCCCGATGGTCGGCGTCACCCAGTCGCCGCGGGGCCCCTCGGCCTCCGGCGACAGGTAGATGGGGTTGTAGTCCATCACGGAACCGACGTTCGCCTCGCCGGTGCGCTGGACGTATTGCTCGAGGGTCAACCACGTGCTCGCCTTGAAGTTGTGGCGAAGGCCGAGCGTGTGACCCACCTCGTGCATGACGATTTCCTTGAGGATCGCGCCCAGGTACGCTTCGGGCACGCCGTCAAGCAACGGCGCCTCGGGCGAAACGAGTTGGGTCCCGAAGAGACGCATCGCCAGTTGGGCGGTCCGCATCTGCATGGCCTTGCCCACCGCATAGCCGCAATAGCGGTTCTGCTGGACGACCTGGGTGGTCAGCTCTTCGCCGGTCTCCGGCAGCTCGTGACCGGCCATGGGGTTCCACAGCGGCCGCTCGGTGATCCAGCGCAGCGTTGCCGGATCGACGCCGTCGAATCCGTAGGCTGCGATCATGCGCTCGTAGCGCATGGCATAGACCTTCAGCATCGAGTCGTCGAAGATAATGTCGGCGTCGAGGATCTCGCCTGTCTCGGGGTTCACCCGGCTCGGTCCCATGGCGAACGGCGTCTCGGATGAGATCCACCGGAAGAAGTTGTACCGAACGTCCTCGGGGTCAGCGTCCATGAACGCCCCGGTCGTTGCGTCCTGCTGCCGAACCTCGATCGCCTCGAGGATCCCGCACTTCTCGAAGGCCTTGTTCCACTCGAGAATCCCCGCTCTCACGAAGCGCCGGTACCGGACCGGGACGGTGTGCTCGATGTAGAAGACGATCGGCGAAGCCGGCGGGCTCAGCGCGAGGCTGGCATCGCGCTTCTGAAGGTTCCAGCGGTTGATCCGGCGGACGAAGTTGCTTCCGTCGCGGTTCGTCTTCGTGAGGTCCTTGTACACCGTCAGGAAGTACCCGATGCGGTCGTCCGCGTCGCGGGGTTTGTAGTCGGTCTTTGGGATCACGCTGATGGAGTAGTGCAGCGTCGTCATCTGCCCGTTCTTCATCGGGATGGTGACGGGGACCTCGACGTTCTTCGGGTACGCCTTGATGTGACCGATCTTCGCCAGGGCTGCGTCGCCGTGCATCCCGGTGAAGATCTTCGCCTTGCCGATGAGCAGGGCGTCGAGGTCGATCACCGGCCCGCGGCCGGGGCCCATCGCCACGATCGGCACCGACGTGATGACGCGGTCGTTGTACGTCCGCTTGACCGCCATCGCGAGTTCCGCGTCACGCTTGAGGGTACCGGCCCGCCGGTACAGTTGCGGCTCCATGAGCACGAGCTGCTTGTCGTGCCGGGTCCAGTAGCAGTACAGCTCTTTCCACTGCCACCCGGTGCGGCGATTGCCGCCGGCGATCGAGGTCGCGATGAAGATCTTCTGCCCGTCGAAGCCGGGCTTGAGCTCCGCGAGCACCTGGTGCTTCTTGCGGTCCACCCAGATCGTGTACAACGACTTGGCGTCGCCGGTCCGCGAGACGATCTTCTCGTAGCCCTTGGCAACGTCGGCAAAGGGCGGGAACTCCGGCGGGGTCGTCTTCTTCTTCGTGGCCGCCGGCTCCTCTCCCGCGGCGGGACCGATCACCAGCGCGGACGCGACGAGGGCCAGGATGCTCACCAACACGCCGGGTCTCATGGAGTCGCTCCTCTTGCACTGATCGCGGCGGGCGCACTGCGCCCCTGATCCGACATCATCGGTCGATGCGCGGTCGCTTCTGTCGGGCAATCGCGCTCGGACCGATAACTCAGATGAGCGAATCCCGGCTCGGGACGTTATGGGCCGGCGCGGTGTTGAGCTTGACCAGCTTCTCCCGCTGGATCGTCTTCGCCGCGTCGTCATCCACGTAGTCGCTGTGGCAGTCGGCCTTGCGGTTGTTCAGGGGTCCGATCGCCTTGGTCGTCTTGGCCGCCAGCTCGTGGATCTCCTGTGGCGAGAGCACGCCGCGTTGCCGGAGGATTTCCTGCTGCTCGGGCGTCAGGGCCGCGGAGACGGTGGGCTTGTCCCACGCGTACTCGGTGTCGGAGCCGGAGATGAACTCCTGGATCTCCTTTGAGATCCGCACGCTGCACCAGTCGTGACCGCACATCGCGCAGAAGTCCGTGTCCACGTCGAGGTCCTCGTCGTGAAAGGCCCTGGCCGTATCGGGATCGAAGCTCAACTCGAAGTGCTTCTCCCAGTTCAGGGCGGCACGCGCCTTGGTCAGTTCGTCGTCCCAGTCGCGCGTGCCCGGGATGCCCAGGGCCACGTCGGCGGCGTGGGCCGCGATCCGGTAGGCCACGCAGCCCTGCTTGACGTCGTCCTTCTTGGGCAGGCCCAGGTGCTCCTTGGGCGTCACGTAGCAGAGCATCGCCGCGCCGTGATACGCCGCCGCGGTCGCGCCGATGCAGGAGGTGATGTGGTCGTAGCCGGGGAAGACGTCCGTGACCAGCGGCCCGAGCACGTAGAACGGCGCGCCGTGGCAGAGACGCCGCTGCAGCTTCATGTTGAACTCGATCTGGTCGAAGGGCACGTGGCCCGGCCCCTCGACCATCACCTGGACGCCGTGGGCCCAGGCCCGCTCGGTCAGCTCCCCGATAGTCTCAAGCTCGGCAAGCTGCGCATCGTCGGTGGCGTCGGCAAGGCCGCCCGGGCGCAGACCGTCGCCGATCGAGAACGACACGTCGTACCGGCGACATATCTGGCAGATCTCGTCCCACAGTTCGTACATGGGGTTCTGGCGATTGTTGTCGAGCATCCACTTGGCCAGCAGCGCCCCGCCGCGGGAGACGATGCCGATGAGCCGGTCCCGGACGAGCTTGAGGTGCTCGCGCAGGATGCCCGCATGGATCGTGAAGTAGTCGACGCCCTGGGCGGCCTGCTTCTCCAGCTCGGCGAGGATAATCTCGTGGGTGAGGTCGTCGAGGTGCCGGCCGATGATCATCGAGTAGATCGGCACCGTGCCGATCGGGACCGTCGCCTCCCGGATAATCGCTTCGCGGCACTCGTCGAGGTTGCCGCCTGTGGAGAGATCCATGACCGTGTCGGCCCCCCACCGTTCGGCCCAGCACAGCTTCTCCAGCTCCTCGCCCGTACCGGAAGAGACCGGCGACGCGCCCATGTTGGCGTTGACCTTGGTCTTCGACGCCCGACCGATGCACATCGGGTCGAGCCGGTACCCCAGGTGCACGCGGTTGGCGGGGATAATGAGCCGTCCCGCGGCAACCTCGTCGCGGACCTGTTCGGCGGTGAGGTGCTCTTCGCGCTCGGCAACGCGGGTCATCTGGGGCGTGACGACGCCGCAGCGAGCGTGCTCGAGCTGGGTCACCGGCTCATGCGGCCCCTCGGGTGGAAGAAAGTCCCACGCGGTCTTGTCCGACGGATCGGGCATCCCCGGCGTGTCCGGCGACGCGTACATGAGCGGACCACCCACGTCGGCGGGCCGGGCGAAACATCCGGGGGTGGTTCCCTGGCATGACGACGACGGGTTGCCCGCGCCCAGGAGCGGCCGGTGGAAATGATCGGGTTGGTCTGTCGTGTGAATCATGTGCGAATCTCCAATACACGCGCATGACGCGCGTGGCACGGTCGGCGGCAGGGATTCGCCCGGCGTTGGGAAGATCGTTCGCGTTCCCTACGCCGGTGCGAACCGGGTCAGGTTCCGCGGGTGCTTCTCAGCGGCTCGTCAACGACGAACCGCGCCCCGAGCGAACGGCGGCAGTATAGCAAGGCAGCCGGGAGTCAGTGCTGCTGCCACGTGTCCGTCTTCCAATAGTCGAAGTCCATCGTGGTCACCGGGGTGCCCGGGATGAGCTTGGCGGTCATGGCGATCTGGCCGGCGTGCCAGGCGAAGCCGGTCACGACGCCCGACCAGATGTCCAGGACCGTGACCCGGCCGAAGTCCGGGTCGTCGACCGGTCGCCGGAAGTCGGCGGCGCCGGCAGCCTCGAGCCGGGCTCGCGTGATCGCGCGCACCTCGTGGAAGTACTCCAGCAGCCGGTCCCTGGACGGGAACTGCTCGTCCGTCGCCGCGCGAACCTGAACCTCGAACGGAAACCGCAGCGGCTCGCAGGTCACCAGCGATCGGATCCAGTTGTCCTCGACCTCGGCGATGTGCCAGAGCTGCCAGGCGATCGAGTTGCTCCCGCGAGCCGGCCGCCAGCGCATCTGCGCCTCGCTGAGCGGCTCGACGTTGCGCAGCAGCATCGGCGTGCGGAATTCGAGGGCGGACCAGATCGTCTCGGCGGCGGGCGTCATGGCGGCGGTAGACCGGCAGGTCCGTTAACAATAGGGGTTGAACCTTTCATGACAATCGCCCATAGGATCCACCAACGCCCATGCGCGCACCTCTCTCCCTGAACGCTCTTCTCGCGGCCACCGCGACCGCCGCCCTCGCCGGCTGCGGCTACCGGTCGCAGATGGTCGAACCGATCCTCCTGTCGGCCGAAGGGCCGATCGCCGTCAACGTGGTGTCGTTCAACGGCGACGTCACGGTGACCGCGGACCCGAACCTGCCCTGGGCGACGATCCGGATGAAGCGCCAGGCCACGCATGGGTTCCGGCGGCATGCGGAAGCGAAAGAGTCACTGGCCAACATTCAGTACTCGGCAAGGATCGTTCCCGGCGAGCGCGGACCCGTGCTGGAGGTCCGCACCTGGACGACAGACAAGGAACCGTGGTTCCAACGGGCCCACGTCGATATCCAGGTGCCGACCGTGGACGGACTGACCATCCGGACCAGCAACGGCACCGTCGAAGCATGGGATATCCGCGGCACCGTGGACATCACGAGTTCAGGCGGTGACGTCCAGGTCATGACCACTCTGCTGATGGTGCAGCCGGTCACCATCAACAACACCAACGGCGACATCGACTACCGGGTTCGCATCGGATCCACCGCCCGGTTCGACTGTCACGCCGAGAACGGCAGCGTGGACGGGCGAATCCGTCACGGGCGGTTCATCATCCACAACGGCACGAACGACCACACGCTCCTGGCCACGCTCAACGGCGGAACCAACCCGGTCCGGCTCACGACGGTCAACGGCGACATCCGCATCGCCGTCGTGAAGGCCCCGACCGACGTGGGGTCGTGGAGGGTCACGCCGTAGGGGAAAAGAGAGACGGGGAGAAAAGGGGCCAGGAGTCGGCCTCCGCATGGCGAGCGGCGTTGATCCGGCGCTGGATCTCGTCGCGGACGGCCACTGCATCGGACTCGCTGCACGCCAGACGCGCGTTGACCATCGGAGGACCGGGCACCCGCCACCATGACGGATACAGGTGAAGCCGCCAGCCGCTCCCGGCGGGAATCAGCATGACGTGCGAGTAGTTGCGCCACAGGTACACCGCCCGCCGTCCGGGCCGGGCCACGCCGTCTTCGGTGATCAGCCAGCGGGCGAGGGCACGCCTGCCGGTCCTGCCGCCCCGCCGCCACGCGACCAGGTACGCCAGTGTCAGGACCATTGCGGCGATCGCGACGATCACCAGCAGCACGCGCCGAGACAACCCGAACTCGTGGCGCAGCACCCCCATCGCGATCACGGCGATCGGGCCGTAGATGACCGTGGCTCGCAACCACGTCCGGCGTCCGGGAAGCCGCCATCCCTCCAGCAGGAACATCCTCTCGTCGTAGACGAAGCCGCACTCGGGGCATCGATGCCGCGGCGGCAGGCTGTCGATGTCGTAGCCGCACGCCGGGCAGCTGGTGAGCCGCATGGTGGACTGCGTCCAGTTGCCCATCTCCGGCAAGAGCGTACCCGCCGGCCGGCGGCATCGCGACCGCTGGCGCAGAAACTGCAGTTGCCGGGCAACCTCTGCCGAAAGTGCCCGGACGGTGGGCTCGTCACGGCCCCGGTTGCCCAGGCGCATGCTTTGCGGTTCGTGACGGCGACACAGGAGCCAACGCCCATGCACATCAACGAATCACACAGCATCGCCCGCTTCATGCCCAGTCGATCCGCCCGGCAGATGAACGCTCTCCAGCAGCATCGAACCGCGGATCAGAGCCCGAAGACGGGCGAGCCACGGGCGGCCGGCATGGCCAGGACGCTCCTTGCCGCGAAACGGACGCTGGCCGCGGCACCGCCCGCGGCGAACCTTCCGGCCGCCGCACAGTCGCTGCCCACCGGGACGCAGACGATCCAGATGCCCCCGCCCGCGCCACCGTCGTCGCCGGCCGGGAAGCAGACGATCCAGAAGGCCCCGCCGCCCGCCCCACCGCCGCTGCCGACCGGGCAGCACACGGTCCAGAAGCCCCCGCACCTCAATCCTCTTGAGGCGCTGATAGCCGACTGGGGCAAGTCGGACTCACCATTCGACCTCGACGGTGACGGCACCGTCGGCATCCTCGACATGCTCCAACTCCTGGCCGAGTGGACCCTCAAGCCGAACGACCCGCCACCGGTGCACCCGGACCCGGGGGTGACGCCGCCTCCGAAGACGCCTGGCGACGTCGTGAACCCGGACCCACCGCCGTCGAATCCTCTCCAGGACCTGATCGATGCCTGGGGCCAGACGAACTCACCTCACGACCTCAACGGTGACGGCACCGTCGGCATCCAGGACCTGCTGGAATTGCTCAAGCGGATGAGCGAGGAATCCGACAAGCCCGACGGCATCGCGATCGATGCGGCCGACATCGGGCCCTCCGCGATCGACCCGGGCGCCGCCGGCACGCCGCCCGCCAAGACACCGCTGGAGTTGCTGATCGAGGACTGGGGCCAGTCGGGCTCCCCGTTCGACTTGAACCAGGACGGCACCGTCGGCATTCGCGACATGCTCCTGCTGCTCGCCCAGATGACGAGCTCCCCGCCTCCGCCGGCCATCCCCGCCATCTCCCACGAACCGGAAAATGGCCGCGAGGTCGGCCGGGGCAGGAGCATCTCGGCAACCTATCACCGCGTAGCCGCCCAGAACATCGCCCGCGCCCTGGCGCCGCAGATGTCAACGATGCAACCGGGCGAACTCCGCGAGTCGATCCAGGGCTCGAACCTGCCGGACGTGCAGAAGCGCTTCGTCCTGGACCAGATCGCCGCATTGCATCCCCACGGGCACCACGTCAGCCTCGTCGGCTGATCCGTCCACAGCCTCCAACCCCCATTGCCCGAACCGCGGCCCGTGCCGCGGTTCGTCGTTTAGAGTGGGTTCACTCCAGGTGTAGCGTTCTGAGTGCGATGCTCTTCGCTGTGGTGGCGCCGCCGGATCGACGGCATATTGCTGATATTCCGAGATTCGGCGACGTCACCACAGCGGAGATGATCGTGCTCAGAACGCTACAGATGGAGTGAACCCGCTCTAGCTCACACCATTCGCGATCCGGCCGCCCGGGCGACGACCACGATCTCGTTGGCCGTGCGGACCGCCGCGAACCCCGCCTGGACGTCGACGGTGGGACGCCGCTTCCGGCGAACCGAGTCCAGGAAGTCCTCGAGCTGCAGCTTGAGCGGCTCGGCGTTGCCGACGTCCAGAAGATCGACCTTGACCAGGCCCAGGTAATCCACGTGGGAAAGGTCCTCGCCCGCTTCGAGACGCCGGCGCATCTCGGCGATCTGCTCGGCGTTGGCGGTCTTGCGGACGATGGTGCCGCTGCCCTTGACGAAGTCCGCCGACACGTAGGCGTCTTCGGAGATGAGCCTGATCTTGCGCTCGGTCTTGAGCGCCAGCCGGCTGGCGGTCATGTTCGCGACGCAGCAGACGCCGTCGGGGCCGGCGGGAAAGGTCAGCCGGGCGTTGCACACGTCCTCCGCCTCCCCGAAGACCGACACCGCGTTCGCCTGGATCTGCTGGGGCTCGGTGCCCAGGAGCATCAGCAGGACATCGATGTCGTGGATCATCATGTCCAGGACGACGCCGACGTCCACGCTGCGGAACGTCATCGGGCTGATGCGATCCACCTCGATGAACCTCGGCGAGAAGTTCTCCAGCGACTGCACCGCGAGCGTCACCGGGTCGTACCGCACGACGTGCCCGACCTGCAGGACCACGCCGGAGCGCTCGGCCGCCTCGGCGATGGCCCGCGCCTCGTCGAGGTCGGGTGCCAGCGGTTTCTCGATGAGGCAGGGGATCTTCGCCTCCAGCAGCGGCTCCGCCACCGCGCGATGCCACGCCGTGGGAGTGGCGATCGTGACCGCATCGGGCCGCGCTTCCACCAGCGCGTCGATGCTCTCGAAGACGCGCGCGCTCCACTTCTGCCGGGCCGCCTCGCAGCGGCGCGGGTCCGTGTCGAGCACGCCGATGAGCTCGGCACCCTCGATCTCGGTGTACAGCCGGGCGTGGTGGGTACCCATCCGGCCCACGCCCACCACGGCGCAGCGGAGCCGTCGGCGGTCCTGCCCGACCTGTACCGCGGTCGTCGTGGGGGTTTTCAACGGTGTCTGCGGCATCGGCGCGACATCGTACCCAACCTGCCCGCTGCAAGGAATCCGAAAACCGTCCTATTCCGGTCAACCACCGTCGGAAGGTCCGTCCGGCCGCCGGGGAGACTTTTCCGGCGGTTCCAACGGGATGTCCGGCAGCGGTGGTGGCGGTGGGCGCACCGAGGCCGCAAGTTCGCGATCAGCGGCCCGCCGCGCCTCGGAAACGCGATCGTGTCGCGACGCGAGCACGTGTGCATCCAGCATGGACCACCGGACGTGCCGGTACAGTTCTGCGACGCCCATCGCGTACAGCATCATCACCCACGCCCATAGCAACAGGAGCATCCCCAGCGGAACGAGAAATATCCACGCGATGCTCTTCGGAAACGCCTGCGGCAGCAGTGTGAGGATCGGCAGCAACCAGACGACCGCGTTGAGCCGCCGGGACGCGATCTCGCGCTGGGCCGCCATCGCGACCGGCACGAGCATCAGCGCGAGAACGATTGCGCCAAGACCGGCCAGCAGCCGCAACAAGGTGGCCCAGAAGAGCAGGACCGAAGGTGCCGTTGCGCGCCCGAGAATCCACGCCGCGTACGCCACCGGCCAGAACAGTTGCGACACGCGAACCACCCACCGTAACCGGCCCATGAACATCCACCGCCGCCCAAGCGCCGCCGGCGTGATGAGCCACGCCGCGACGGCCCACAGGATGCCAAGGCCGAACCCCAGCGAGAGATACGCCGACGCGACCTCCGGGCTGAGTCCCCAGAAGCCCAGCACGAACAGGAGCAGCCGCGCCGCCACGGCCGCGAACAGGCACGCCGCCGCCAGCGCCAGGCCCAACCTCCACGAGCGCCGCTGGGCATCGTTGCCGCTCAGAAGCACATCGCCGCCGGCCGGCTCGATCGGCGCGCTGCACTCCGGACAAGAACCGACATAGGTCAGCCCCCGCAGGTTGTACCCGCACTTCGTGCAGTAGAGATCCTTCTCGATCGTCCCGCGTGACAGCGCCTGCTGAAACTTCAGGTACTTCGATGACAGGAAACCGGACATGGGCGGTGTTTCACACCGCGGCGACCTGCTGCTTCGCCCATGCCACCGCGTTGCGGAACATCGCCAGGCCAAGCGTCTCGCCGCGGGGTTCCTCCAGTCGCGTCCACTGCGGGTGGTGCGTCCAGCGGGTGAACCGTTCCGGGTGCGGCATCAGCCCGAGCACGAGGCCCGACGCATCGCAGATGCCGGCCACGGCGTCGAGCGATCCGTTGGGGTTCTCGCCGGGCCGGTAGCGCAGCGCGATCTGCCCATCGGCGGCCAGCCGGCTCACCGCGAGGTCCGGCCCGACCGTGAAGCGCCCCTCGCCGTGCGCGACGGGTAGCACCCGGCCCGCGTCTTCGAGCTCGATCCCCTGTGTCCAGATGCAGCGGGTCCCGTCCGGAATCTCGACCGCGCACCAGCGATCCACGAAACGCGCCGTGTCGTTGGCGGCCAGGCCGACCGTCGGCCGCGCGGGGACCGCCGGCCACGGCTCGCCCGCGGCGGGGCCGGGCAGCAGCCCCATCTGGGCGGCGATCTGAAAACCGTTGCACGGCGCGATGATCGGTACTCCCCGGGCGATCGCCGAGACGAACGCCGGGTACAGCGCTTCGCGCATCAGCGTCGCCGCGATTCGCCCGGCCCCGATCGCATCGCCGTAACTGAAGCCGCCGGGAAGACCGATCAAGCTATAGCGGTCGACCATGCCCGGTTCGGCGAGGAGCCGGTTCAGGTGAACCAGTTCGGCGGTGGCGCCCGCAAGCTCGAAGGCGTGCGCGAGCTCGCGGTCGCAGTTGATGCCGGAGGTGGTCAGAACCAGGGCAGTCGTCATCAGGGTTTACCAGTCGAGTGTTCCCAGCCACGCCGAACGCAGTTCGTCGATCGGCACGTCGAGCTGCGCGTCGGAAAGCGTGAGACGGCGGTCGCCGGTGAACTCACCGACGACGACGTGGGTAAGGTCCGACAGCGCCGCGGTCACGGCGTCGAGGTCGCCGGGATCGATCTCCAGCAGGTACCGGGCCGGATCTTCCGAGAAACAGGCACGCCCGTCGAGTGCCAGCTCGATGCCGAGCCCGCCCGCCATCGCCATCTCGGCCGCGGCGATCAGCAGGCCGCCATCGCTGCAGTCGTGCGCGGAGCGCACCAGTCCCCGGTCGATCAGCCCGGCGACGGCGCGGGCGGCCCGCGCACCGCCGGCGGGATCGACTGCCGGGAGTTCCCCATGGTGTTCCGCGTGGCCGTACAGCATCTCGTAGTGCGACCCGCCCATTGCCCCGGTCGTGGGCCCGCCTGCCAGGACCAGGAGATTGCCGGCGGTCTTGGCGTCCATGGTGACGCAGCATGAGACATCCTGGACGATCCCGATCCCGGAGATGAGCAGTGTCGGCGGGATCGCGATCGTCCGGCCGTCATCGGTCGTGAACTGGTTGTTGAGGGAGTCCTTGCCGGAGATGAACGGGGCGCGGTACGCCAGGGCACCTTCGTAGCACGCCTCGGCGGCGCGGACCAGGCCGCCCAGGCGTTGGGGTTCCGTACAGCTCGGCCAGCAGAAGTTGTCCAGCAGCGCGATCCGGGTCGGATCGGCACCGACGCAGACGAGGTTGCGTACGCACTCGTCGATCGCGGCGAGCGTCATGACGTACGGATCGGCCCGCAGACCGGTCGCCAGGCCGTTGGCGATCGCGAGACCCCGCATCGAGCCGGGCACCGGCAGGATCACCGCCGCGTCGGACGGCCCCTCGCCGCCGGGTCCCACCAGCGGCTTGACGACCGAGCTGCCCTGCACCTCGTGGTCGTACTGCCGGATGATCCAGCGCTTGGAGGCGATGTTGGGGTGGGCCAGCAGGGCGAGCAGCGCGTCGCGGCATGTCGGAGCTTCATCGGCTCGTCGCGTCGAGGCGGCGACGGGTACTGGAGTCCACGAGGCTTCCCTCGTCGACATCGGCAACCCCTCGTGCAGGAACTCCATCGCCAACCGGCCGATCTCCCGGTGACCGTAGCGAAGAACCAGTGAACGATCATCGGTGCCGAAGTGCCCGAGATCGCTTAATTCGACCTCGTGCAACGCGCATATTTCTTCGAGGCGCTTCATCGACTCCGGCGGCACCGCCAGCACCATGCGCTCCTGGGCCTCGGAGATCCAGATCTCCGTCGGGCTCAGCCCGCTGTATTTCAGCGGGGCCTTCTCCAGTTGAACGACGGCGCCGAGTTCGCAGCCCATCTCCCCCACCGCGCTGGAAAAACCGCCCGCGCCGCAGTCGGTGATCGCGCTGTACAGGCAGCCTCCGGGCTCGTCGCGCGCCTGGAGGATCGCTTCAAGCAGCGTCTTCTCGGTGACGGCATTGCCGATCTGCACGGCGTGGCCGAACTCGTCGGCGTGGCTCCCGGTGAGCTCGCTCGAGGAGAACGTCGCGCCGTGGATGCCGTCTCGACCGGTGCGGCCCCCCAGCGCGACGATCCTGTCACCGCGCCGCGGCTCGCCGGCGATCATCTCGCGCGGCATGACGCCGATACAGCCGCAGTACACCAGCGGATTGCCGATATAGTCATCGTCGAACCACACGGCGCCGTTGAGGGTCGGGATGCCCATGCGGTTGCCGTAATCGCGAACGCCCGCGACGACCTGGCTGAGAATGCGCCGCGGGTGCAGGCACCCGGCAGGCACCGCATCGGGCGTCCACTTTTCCGGGTGCGCCACGCAGAAGACGTCCGTGGACGCGATGGGCCGCGCGGCAAGACCCGTCCCGATGATGTCCCGGATACACCCGCCGATCCCCGTGGCCGCGCCGCCGTACGGCTCGATCGCCGAGGGGTGGTTGTGCGTCTCCACCTTGAAACAGACGGCGTGCTCGTCGTCGAACGCGATCACCCCCGCGTTGTCGACGAACACGCTCAGGCACCAGTCGATGCCGTCGGCGATGAGGGTCTCGGTGGCGGCGACGATGGTGCTCTTGAGCAGGTTGTGGATGGTGATCGCGCCGTCGGGGGCGATCTCGTGTCCCGGCCGGTCCGCCCAGTCCGGCGGCGGCCCCGGCTGCTGCCGGTAGCGGATCGTGGCCTTGAGCGTCTTGTGCACGCAGTGCTCGGACCAGGTCTGGGCGAGGGTCTCCAGCTCGATCTCCGTGGGATCGCGGCCCTGGCGACGGTACTCGGCCTGGATCGCCCGCATCTCCGGGACGCTCAGGAACAGGTGCGCGTTGCGGGAGAAGCTCGCCAGCGCCCGGTCGTCCATGTCCTCGATGACGACCAGGCCGCTCCCGGCACGGCTGCGCGTACCGGTGGGGAAGGACTCCGGATGCCACGGCTCGTCATGGAATCCGTGGATCACGGGATTGCCGAGCAGCCTCTCGGCGACCTGCCGTGCCGTCGCGGTGTCGACGCCGTGCATGTCGAAGCGACGCGCCGTGCGGACCTGGACGCGGAGCCCCAGCATCGCCCGGATCGCGGACTCCACGGCCAGAGCGTCGGGATCCATGACGCCCGGCAACGAGTGGACCTCGATGACGGCATCCGCCAGTGGCGGCGCCGCGCCGAGCGTCGCGGTCTCCATGACCGGATCGGCCAGCAGCGAGCCGGCCAGCAGCGCGAGCTGGTCGGTGTCGAGTTCGCCCTGGATCAGGTACACCGCGGCGGTGTCGATCTTCGACGGAACCCGGGCGAGCCCCAGGGTCTGCGCCTCTCGACACGCAGCGGCACCGCGAGGGTCCAGCTCACCCGTGCGGGGACGAACTTCGACACGATGAACTGCGGTGGGCATGAGGAGCGGCGACGGCAGGGGATCGTATGCTCTTGTAGAATCATCGTCGATGCCGTCAGCGAAGCCAGCCATCGAGCTCTACACCGACGGCGCCTGCTCCGGCAATCCGGGCCCCGGCGGCTGGGCGTACATCACCAGGAACCGCGGCACGGACGCCGTGGCGGAGCGTTCCGGCGGCGAGCCCGCCACGACCAACAACCGGATGGAGCTCATGTCGGTGATCGAAGGGCTCGTCGACCTGGACGAGCCGAGCCGGGTCGAGTTGTACTCGGACAGTCAGTACGTCTGCAGGGGTCTCAGTGAGTGGCTCGACCAGTGGATGGCCCGCGGCTGGAAGCTGGGACGCAGCGGCAACAGGGATGTCAAGAACGTGGACCTCTGGAAACGGCTCGACGAGCTTCGCCGGGTACACGAACTGAGCACGCACTGGATTCGCGGCCACAACGATCATCCGGAGAACGACCGGTGCGACGAGCTCGCCGTGGCGGCGGCCGCCCGGTTCAGCCAGTGAGCCTGCTGCACCACGCCACCGTGTTGTCCATGCTGGCGGTCGGGGCAGCGTCCGGGACAGCGTCCGGGGCAGCCCCCGACGAGGTCGTGCACATCTTCGAGTCGGCGCGTATCGAGTTCGATCAGGACCAGGACGACGACCGCCGGGTCCTGGAGACCTCCGTCGAGCTTCCGGCAGTACCGGCCGATCAACGCGACGCCCGGCGGATCACCGCGACGGTGACCGTCCGGTCCGTCCCGACGGGGTCCGGTACACGCCGGCGGCCGGGTGACGTCTGGGCCAGGCCCGGCAGCCTCAGTGTCGTCGCTCTCGATGCCGAGGGGGCTCCCGTCAATGTCGAGCTGATCCGGTTCGCGACGGGGTACGGCCGGGGCGCGACCTACACCCAGGACGTCACGGCATTGGCGCCGCTGCTTGGGGGTCGGCGTACGCTCATCCTCACCATCAGCACGTACCGCAAGCCCGCGTGGGAGGTCTCCGCCAGGCTGGTCTTCAGCGACGAGGGCGTGGGGTACCGGCGGCCGGCCTTCGCCGCGCCCCTGTTCGCCGAGATCGCCGTCACGGCGGACAACCCGCGACTCGCGGCGACCGTCGTGATCCCACCCGGCCTTACCCGCCCGCGCATCCGGATACTCTCGACGGGCCACTCGACCGACGGCGGTCCGGAGAACGAGTTCATCACGTGCACGCACGTGCTGGGCGTCGATGGTCACCGGATCGTCAGTTGGCGGCCGTGGTCCGAGCGGGGAGCGGATGGGCGGGCGGCGAACCCGTGGGCGGGCCGCAGGACGATCGACGGCCGCGAGGTGTGGTCCAGCGACTTTGACCGCAGCGGCTGGCAGCCCGGCCTGGTCGTCGAGCCCCTGCTCGTGCCCGTGCCTGAGCTCACCCCCGGTCGGCACGAGATCACGCTGGAGGTCCTGGGAATCCGCCCCGGCGACCGGGACCACGCCCACGGCTACTGGCGGATCAGCGGCGTCGTCCTCGCCGACGAGCCGTGGCCGGCCCCGGCGGCGCCGTGAGTCCCACGTTGCCCGCGGGGGTCGATGATGCTAGAGTCACCGATTCTCCACTGGGGACCCCCTTTCCGCATGCCGACGATCAACCAACTCGTTCGCAATCCGCGCCGCACGCCGAAGCGCAAGAGCAAGGTCCGCGATCTGGAGGCCTCACCGCAGAAGCGCGGCGTGTGCCTCCAGGTGAAGACGGTCACGCCGAAGAAGCCCAACTCCGCCCTGCGGAAGGTCACCCGTGTGCGTCTTTCCAACGGCAAGGAAGTGACCGCCTATATCGGTGGTGAGGGCCACAACCTCCAGGAACACTCCATCGTGCTGGTGCGCGGCGGCCGCGTCCGCGACCTGCCCGGCGTCCGCTACCACGTGATCCGCGGTTGCCGGGACACGCTCGGCGTTGACGGTCGCAAGCAAGGGCGTTCGAAGTACGGCACCAAACGCGGCAAGTAATCACACTCTCATGTCCGGCCGAATCACCAAGTCCGAAGAGCAGTTGCGCCCCGATCCCCGGTACCAGGACAAGATCCTTGCCAAGTTCGTCAACTGCCTCATGCACGGCGGCAAGAAGTCGGTCGCGCAGCGAGTCATGTACACGGCGCTGGACGAGATCCAGGGTCGGCTCGACTCGAAGAAGCCGGCGGGGCTGCCCAAGAGCGCCATCGAGGTCTTCCACCAGGCGCTGGAGAATGTCCGGCCCGCGGTAGAGGTTCGCTCTCGACGCGTCGGCGGCGCCAACTACCAGGTGCCCATGTCGGTGACCAGCCGCAGGCGGCAGAGCCTGGCCTTCCGCTGGATTATCCAGGCAGCCCGCGGCGAGAAGGGCAAGGCCATGTACCTGAGGCTTGCCCGCGAGCTCTACGATGCCGCCAACAACGAGGGCAAGGCCATCTCCACGCGCGAGAACACGCACCGAATGGCCGACGCGAACAAGGCGTTCGCTCACTTTGCCTGGTAGACCGGGCTTTGTCCGAACTCGATCGCTATCACCGCCAGATCCTCCTGCCGCGCATCGGCGAAGAGGGGCAACGCCGCCTGCTGGCGTCGCACGCGCTGGTCGTCGGCTGCGGAGCGCTGGGCACGGTGCTCGCCGACGCCCTGGCCCGGGCAGGCGTCGGCACGCTGACCATCGTCGATCGGGACACGGTGGAGCTGACCAACCTTCAGCGCCAGGTTCTGTTCGACGAGTCGGACGTCCGCGAGACAATCCCGAAGGCGACCGCTGCAGGTGCCAAGCTCCGCCGGATCAACTCCGCGATCACCGTGCACGCGCACGTCGACGACTTCAACCACCGCAACGCCGAACGCTACGCCCAGGGCGCCGACGTTCTCCTGGACGGCCTGGACAACTTCGAGACGCGCTACCTGCTGAACGATCTCGCCGTCAGGGACGGCATCCCCTACGTGTACGGCGGCGCCGTCGCCACCGGCGGCATGTCGATGGTGATCCTGCCCCATCCCGACCGCCGGGCATCACCCGAGCCGCGTTCGAGGGTCCGGTGGACCGCGGAGCAGTCCACGCCGTGCCTGCGCTGCATTTTCCCCGACGCGCCGCCCGCAGGAAGCATGGCCACCTGTGACACCGCCGGCGTGCTGGGGCCCGCCGTCCTCACCATCGCCGCCCACCAGGCGACGCAGGCGATCAAGTTACTGACCGGCAACGTGGACGCGCTGGACCGATCGCTGTACTCGATCGACGTGTGGGAGAACACGACACGGCGTCTGGACGTCTCCGGCGCACGCGACGCCGGCACGTGCCCCTGCTGCGTGTCGGGCCGCTTCGAGTTCCTCGCCGGTGAGGCGTCGAGCGCGACCACCTCGCTGTGCGGGCGCAACGCCGTGCAGATCACGCCTGCGTCGGGCGAGGCGAGCCCGCTGGATCTCGCGTCGATCGCGACGAAGCTGTCCGCCCACGGCACCTTCACGCACAACGGCTACCTGCTGCACGGCCGATTCAGCGACGTGCAAGGCGACAGCGGCCCGGTCGAACTGACCCTCTTCCCCGACGGCCGGGCGATCATCAAGGGCACGACCGAGCCCGAAAGGGCGCGAACGATCTACGCGAAGTACGTTGGAAGCTAGAATGCTCAACTGACGAAGATTTTCGTCAGTTTGGGGATCCCGCGGCTTGCCCCGCCGTCCAACTGCCCGAATACTTGCCCAAGGAGACTCCCCATGAGGCTGAACCGTCGCGTCCTGTTGTGCTGCACGCTCGCGGTGCTCGCCACGGCTGCCCCCGGTCACAGGGCGCTCGCCCAGGGTACCAGCGGCATCCTGCCGAGCCCGATCTCGGGCCGCGACCTCGACCTGTACGGCGAGGCCCTCGACTTGACCAGCGAGCAACGGCAGGCCGTCGATGCCTTCCACGACCAGTACCGCGAGGACTTCCGCGTCCTGCGCGAGGCCGAGATCGCCCGGTACATGGAGCAGGTCGGCGGCATGTTCGGCCGCGGACTGCGCTCCATGGACCGCAAGGCGATCGAGGAGTCGATCCGTACCCTCGACCGGCTCATGGGCAGGATCCGGCTGATCGATGACCGGCTCTTCGACGGGATCCAGTCCGTGCTCACCGACGAACAGGCCGCCCGCCTCTCACGCGCCATGCAGTCGCGCGACAGGCAGCGCTACCGGACCGGCGGGTCGAGAATGGTCGGCGCCGTGAACCGGGCAGCTCGAATCGACCTCGCCCGGCTGCACGCCGGGCTCGACCTCAGCGAGCAGGAGCGCCAGAGCACCGACCCGTTCATCATCCAGTACGAAAGCCGGCTCACCGCCGCCACCAAGGCGTTGTACCAGGCGTCGACGCGGATGTTTCTCGACGTCGTGGAGTCGCTCGAGGAGCAGGGCCTCAGCGTTGACGACCCCGCCGCGATGATGCGAAACGGCCGCCGTATGCGGGGCGCGATGCGAACCGCGTTCGCGGAGGCCGTCAAGAAACCGCGAGAGAAGGCGTCGGCGATCAGCGATCTGAACCGCCGGACACTGCGCCAGGTCAGCGAGCTGCTGGAGACGGGATCCGCCATGACGTTCCGCGACAGGTACCTGCGCCGGGCGTACCCGGAAGTTCCCCGGACCGGCGCCAGCGCCGCCTATCGAAGTTACCAGGCGGCGTTGAACCGCCGAGATCTTCGGGAGTCGGTGCGGTCGGACGTCGTGACGGCCGCGGCACTGTTCCGCGCCGGCCGCGTGGTCGTCGTCGAACAGATGATCGACGCCGTCGACGCGTTCAGGGACACCTGGTCGCCCATGAGTGGCGGGCGCAGGGGGCGCGACGGCCGCGACGGCGAACGTACCCGGCGGCAGGAACACGAGGCGACGCTCGATGAGTTCCGTCAGCGGCTCGACGCGATCGACAAGGCCGGGCTCGAGGCGTTGTACGCACTGGTGGACGACGACCTCGCCGACACGATCCGGTCCGCCGTGGCCTCCGGCAGCTTCGACAGTCTCGACGCCGGCGGTGCCAGGGGCGCTGCGACCGCGGCGAACGGCCCGGGCGGCCCCGCGGTGCCGGGCCTCGGGCCCGATCCCTACCTGCCGACGCCGATCACGCGCCGGGACATCGCGTTGTACCGCGACCGGCTCGGGCTCGGCGACACGGACTGGTACGTCCTGCAATCGCTGCACGAGGAGTACGTCGGCAACTTCACCCGGGTCAGGCAGACGGATATCGCCGAGCTGCGACGTGCCGAGGCCGAGGCCAAGGCCGAACCACCGACGCCCGAACGGATCGACACCGTGTACGAGCTGCGCGCCCGCGCGCTCACGTCGATCCAGCACGTCGACGCGATGCTCTTTGACGACATAGAGACGCTGATCGCCACGGACGAGCAACAGCCCGCCGCGCGGCGACTGCGCCTGGCCCGCACCCGGTTCGTCTACAACCGGGGGCTCGGCGAGAACTCACTCAGCATGATCTTCGGCGGGCGCAACCGCCGCGGCGGGCCCGGCCGCGGGCAGGGCAACAACATCCGTTCGCTGGAAGCCGGCGTCGACGTGGGGAGGCTGGTGGACGAGATGGACCTCACCGGCGAGCAGCGCACCGAGACGAACACGCTGCTGGTCGAGTACGAGACCGCGGCGACCGACGGCTTCCGACGGCAGTACGAGAGCGAGATGCGGCTGCGACGCAAGTCGGAGAAACTGCGAATCCAGATGCAGCGCAGCCCCGGCGATGGCGAGCAGGAGCGCCGCCGTCAGCGCAACCGCTGGCAGGGGTACCGCGACCTGATGGAGGGCGACGGCCGCACCGCGGGCGAGGATCGCCGGTTCATGGTCGAGCTCAACAGAGCGACGCTCAGCACGATCGCCGACGCCCTTCCGGAGGATCTCGCCGAGACGCTCCGCGATGCGTACAACCGGAGTGCGTTCCCCGGCCTCTATGACAACCCGCGCGCCGCGGGGCGCTATCTCGTCGCGGCACTGGAGCTCACCGACCTCGAGAGCGCCCAGCGAGCCGGCATCGAGAGGCTCCACGCCGAGTACGCGCCCGAGCAGCGCCGGATCGCCGAACGGATGCGCGAGTTCTACGCCGACTCAAGCCAGGTCACCGGCGCCGACCGGCAGCAGTGGCGCGCCCGCCGGCAACGCCGCAACAGGCTCGAGGTCCTGGAGTTCGACCGGCGCGAGGTGAATTCCAGGGCGCTCCGCCGGCTCCGCGACATCCTGACCGACATCCAGGAGGCGCGTCTGCGCCTGCCCGACGGGGCGGCCCCCGGCGGCGACGACGACCGGTCGTTCTGAATCTGCCCGCGCTGATCACGCTCACTTCAGCAACGAAAATACAGCGGGTGGCACGGTCGAGCGAGCGAAGCGAGCTCGCCCGTGGAGCAACGCCCAAAGACACGGGCGACGTCGTCCGCCTGCGGCGGACTCCGTCGACCGTGCCACCCCTTTTCTTAGACACACGGCCCCCAGTTCGCCAGCAGCGCCAGGAAGTCGACGAGCCCGACGTCCCCGTCGCCGTCGAAATCAGGCGGCCCGCCCGGGTCGGTGCCCCACTGCGCCAGCAGGTCGAGAAAATCGACGATCCCGACCGCACCGTCGCCGTCGAGGTCCCACACGCACCCGCACGTGGCGTCGAACAACTGGTTGTTCATCGTGCCCCGGCCGAGCGTGCCGAAGTTGAAGTCCGTCATGTGCTGCTCGAGGATGGCGACCGCTTTCTCCAGGTCGACCGGCGACGGCGGGTCGCCGGGCTGGTGGATCATGACCCACGCGGCACGAAAGCTCTTCTGGGAGTCGACCGAATCGGGCACGCGCGGCCCCGCCGAAGCGATGATCTCGGCGGACGTAATGGGCGTGATCGACCCGAAGTAGTCCGACTCGCAGTCGCTGTCGTCCATGTACCGGAACTCGCTCGGCTCGGTGTCGAGCTCCTGCGGCGAGACCATGCCCATCAGGTAGAGATCCGGGTAGCTGAACACGCCCCCGATATCGGTGTTCAAGCTGTTGTCAAGAGCCACCGGCACGGCGGGGTTGACGCCGACCCACTCGGAGATCTCCATGCCGGAACCCTGGCCGTCCACCTTCCAGTTCCAGTGCGACCCGCGCCCGCACCCGGCGCCGTCACCCTGGAGCCGGCGTCCATCGAGCAGGTCCGGAAGGAACATCCCCCAGCGATGCTCGAACTCCTGCCCGAGCACGGTGCGCGTGAAGTCCGCGTCGGGGCCGGCCCCGGGCTGCCAGGCCGAGTTGGCGATTCGCCACATCATCACGAACCCCTCGATGTTGTCGCCGGCGATGCCCATGTTGGCGCGGTTGTTGAAGAGATTGTGGCCGAGCCCGCTGACGGTGTTCTCGATCCCCGCGTAGAACGCCGAGCCGATCTGGTGGTCGGGCACGAAGTTGACCCAGAAGCCGACGAAATCGAAGTTGTCGCCGTGCGCGGCCATGACGTCGTTGGCCGCAACGGCCATGAGGTCGAGGAGCTGGCCCGTCGAAAAGTTCGTCAAGAGCAAGCCGCCGGTGTCCTCGAACGGAAAGATCTGCTCGGGCGTCAGGCACAGAGGGCTGCCGGCGGCCCGTCGGGCATTCCCCGGCGCGACGACCGGTATCGATCGCGTCAGCGGATCGTCGATCTCGCCACGCGCGACCGCGTCGCGAAGCTGCTGCATCCAGTATTCGGGCGGGTGATACCCGCAGTCAAACCGGCCCAGGGCCGGGGTCGCCGATACACCGACCAGGAGACAAACACAGACGCTGGATTTCATCTTCGATCCCTCCTTCAACGCTCCGGTGAAGCGTAGCCGTCAGGGGAGAAAGGGGCCACCCGGGAAATCAAGAGATTGGCGCGCAGGATCCGACCCTCAAGCGCATATAGACCCTATGGAGGACATACCACCACAGGAGGTCCCGGATGAAGAAGCTGAGTTGCCTCGTGAGCGTGGTCGCCATCTCGGCGGTTGCCGAGGCCGGAACCATCCGCTTCGTCGATGACGATGCCGCGGCCGGCGGCAACGGGTTGAGCTGGGACACGGCGTACCGGTTCCTGCAGGATGCACTGGCAGAAGCATCGTCCTCCGGGACTCTCTCGCTGATCCACATCGCACAGGGCGCATACCAGCCTGACCAGGATGAGGGCGGCACCGTCACGCCCGGAGACCGGCACGCGACGTTTCAGCTCGTCAACGGTGTGGCGCTCCTTGGCGGCTTTGCCGGGCCTGGGACGGCCGACCCCGATGCCCGTGACGTTGCCCTGTTCGAGACGACGCTGACCGGCGACCTGTCGGGCAACGACGGGCCGGACTTCTTGAACAACGACGAGAACAGCTATCACGTCGTGACCGGCACGGGCGTGGACCCCACGGCGATCATTGATGGGTTTACCGTCACCGCAGGCAACGCCGATGATGAGATCAGCACATTCGGCAAGAGCGGCGGCGGCATGATCAACACGCCGGGCAGTCCAACTGTCAATGCGTGTGTCTTCAGGGAAAATGCCGCCCTTTCACGAGGTGGAGGAGTCGCCAACGGCTCCGGGTGCGACGTCCATGTGTCGAACACAACCTTTGATCGCAACAAGGCCGGCGGCACCGGCGGCGGAATGTTCAATTCCCTTGCGATATCGACCCTCGTTCAGGATTGCACGTTCATCGAGAACGACTCAGGCTTTAGCGGCGGTGGACTGTGGCACCGAACCTCTGCCGTGGGTGATCCGGCCACGATCCAACGATGTGAATTCGTCGGGAACACGGCTCTGTTCTCAGGCGGTGGCGCCGATGTTGGCAGTTCTGCCAACAGCACTATCACGAACGTATCCGAGTGCGCCTTTACAGGTAATACTGCGCTGGGCCCGGGAGGATTGTTTGCGAATGCAAGGACCCTGGTCGTTGGCACCGACTTTGTCGACAACACTCCCACACACGTGATTGGAGAGTGGATTGACGGCGGGGGCAATTCATTCTCTCCCCCTGTGTGCGACCGCGGCGCCGGCAACAGTGTGGCGGTTCCCTCGGACTTCCCGACAATCCAGCAGGCAATAGACGCCGTATGCGACGGAGCGACGATCACCGTGGCACCGGGTCTCTACACCGAATCAATGAACCTGGCGGGCAAGGCCATTGTTGTCCGAAGCTCAGGCGGCCCGGACGTCACCACCATCGATTCCCAGGAAGCTGGATACGCCGTCGTCACGGCCAACCTTGAGCCAATGACCGCAAGAATCGAGGGCTTCACCATCACCGGCGGCGGAATGCTCGTCTTCGTGAGTGATCCGACAGTCATCAATTGTCGGTTCACCGGCAATGTGAATGACCAGGGTGGCGCAGTGCGCATCTTAGCGGCTCGTCCGCATTTCATCGGATGCGAATTCTCAAACAACACTGCGAACGAGGGAGGGGCGATCTTTATCAATACGTTTGCCTCAATTGCCGCGAGATTCACGAACTGTACGGTTGTCAACAACACCGCACTGATATCCGGAGGTGGCATCTGGAACAAGGGTTCCGGCGGAACATTCCACAACTGCATTATCTGGAACAACTCCCCTGGCCAGGTCTTCCTTTCCGGTGGGGGGACTCTTGGTATCGCGTATTCAAACGTGCAGGGAGGCTGGCCGGGTGTGGGCAATATTGACAGCGACCCGCTGTTCGTGAATCCGTCGAAGGGCGACTATCGAATCGCCGCGGGATCGTCGTCCATTGACGCGGGCGATACCACCCGCGTCCCACTCGATGAATCCGACCAGGATGGTGACGGCAACACGATGGAGCGGCTGCCGTTGGATCTCGACGGGAACCCCCGGTTCGTGAACGATCCCAGGACGCCCGACACCGGCTGCGGTACCGGCGCGATCGTGGACATGGGCAGCTACGAGTTCCAGGCGGGCATCGCGTTCGAAGCCAACCTCGGTGACATCGACGGGGATGGGGTCGTCGGGATCATCGACTTCCTCGCTCTCCTGGCCGCCTGGGGCGGGTGCGCCGGTGAATGCTGCCTTGAGGACCTGGACAACGATACAGTCGTCGGCCCCGCCGACTTCCAGATCCTGCTGGGCAACTGGGGTTGATGGGGACGGATCTATTCCCCGTCGGGCCCCATCGTGCCCTGGACTGACTCGAGCAGCCGTGCCGTGTCGTAGGCGACACCCGCCTTGATGACGGTGTGCACGGTGCGGGTGTTGCGGATGTCCCGCAGGGGGTTGCCCTTGATGATCAGCAGGTCCGCGAACTTGCCGACCTCGATCGTGCCGAGCTTGTCCGAGACGTTCAGCGCCCGCGCGCCGTTGATCGTGGCGATTTTCAGTGCGTCCGCCGGCCGGATCCCGGCCCGCACCATCGCGTGCAGCTCGCGGTGCGCCGCGAAGCCGGCGAGGTATTCCCCGCCGCTGACGTGATCGGTGCCCAGCGTGATGACGCCGCCCGCATCGTAGAACCGCTTGAGCGTCTTGTGCTTGACGCGGTAGATCCTGTCGAACTGTTCCAAAAACGGTGGCGTCCGGGCCTCGGCCCACCGGCGGACGTAGGGCGTGAAGTACTTCGATTCGTCATGCCATCGCTCGTACACCTCGTCATGCTGCCCGAAGTAACCGTACGCCGTGAGCGTCGCGTCGAAGACCACGCCGCGGTCGATGAAGAGCGTCACGATCTCCCGGAACTCGGCGCTGTCGAGGTTCTCGTCGGTGAGGGTTTCCAATGACGCATATGCCGAGCGGGTGGGCCCGAGCAGATCGCCGCCGAGGAAGTGCTCGATCCGATCGATGCCCATGGCAATGGCATCCTTGGGATTGACCGTGTTGCGATAGCCCGAATCGAGGTGTGCCGTGACGGTCAGCCCGTGCAGGTGAGCGCGGTCGATGAGCGCCCGGAGTTGCCCGGGCGTGATGCGCTTGGCCTTGAATCCCCTGGCGCCGAGGGCTGCCCACTTGTCGACCTGGGCGATGACGTCCTCGGCAGTAGCGTCGCGCGGCATGCCCTGGCCGAAGTACGGCCCGGAGTTGTACACGCGTGGGCCGACCTGTTCGGCCCGGTCGATGCGCCGGCGCATCTCGAGCATGGCCTGGGGGTTGTATTCACCGGCGGGGAACGTCGAGGTCACGCCGTTGGCGAGATAGATCACCGAGTAGTGTTCGGTTTCATCGATTCGTCCGAGGCCCGCCACCCTGATGTTGTAGTGCGCGTGAAGGTCGAAGATGCCGGGCAGGATGTAGTCGTCGTCGCCGAGGGTGATCACCGGGAACCCGCCGAGATCGCCGGGGGCCGCGGGGTCATGATCTCCGCCGATCTGCGCGAACGCACCACCCCGGATAACGATCGTGCCCGACCGCTGAACCTCGTCGCCGACGGCGTCGAAGAGCCATCCGCCGTTGATGACCAGGTCCTGGGCGGTCGCGCTCGACGGGGCGACGACCAGGCATGCCAGGGACAGGGCGGTCGCGAACCGGGTGCCGGCGCATCTGGACATCGTTGGTTCTCCCGGGTCTCACTATACCGGGCGATTCGCCCGCAGTAGCTCTCCCCGGTAGTCGATATGGCGATTGGCATGGCCGGCAGGAGCACGAAGAAAAAGAAGAGTCGCCAGAACGTCAAGCGCCACTGGAAACCGTCGCTCGGCCGTTTCGTCGAGCATTACGACCGCAGGGGCGAGCACGCGCGACGCAAGCAAGAGAGGGCCGCGCGCCGGAGCATCGAGGCACTCTCGAAGACGACCCGCCGTCCGCGGATGGGCCGCCGGCTGGTGATCTCGGCGTGCGTCTTTGTCGCCATGCTCGCGGTCATCGGCGGTTTCCGCCTCGCCCGCCATGGGTCCGGCGTCGTCGAGTACGACGTGCTCCAGGCGAGGAAGCCTGCCATCGTCAAGCTCGATCACGGCCCGGTGACGCGGGTGGTGACCGCAACGGCCGCCGAGGTCGACGCGATGGTCCGCGCGGCGGTCGCCTCGGTGCGCTCGACCGGCGTGGAGCACCCGGACCGGTTGATCGTGATCGACCCGGTCGCGCCGGCCATCAGCTTCGGCTCGCTGGCCAGGATTGACCAGCGCGTGTTGCGGCGGCACGCCGGGCCCGACGCGGCGCACGTCTACGAGACGGCCGTCGCGCGGTTCCTGGAGCGGGTCGTCGATGGCCTGGCCAATCGCCGCGTCAGCGTCCTGGGGCTGCCCGTTGAGCCGGGGGCGGCCGGGATCGAAGCGGCGCGACGCACCAACCGCAGGTATGGCAACGTCATCGAACGGCTCGACCACCTCGTGACGGCGCACGTCTTCTTCCGCACCGAGTCGTGGGTCACCGAGCAGCGCATGGTCGAAGAAGCTATCCCGGAGGCACTGCACCACGCCGGCACCCGCCCGATCGTCTTCCGGCTCAACCTCGAGTGGCGCGTGCTCATCGACCGGGCCGAAGTCGCCCGGTACCGCCGCGCGGAGTGGAACACGTTGGCCCCCGGTGGATAAAGGGGACTGATTTATGTACCGGCGGCCGGTAAATGAATCAGTCCCCTTTATCCACCCCCCTTCGTGCTGACCAGGGTGAACCGCCCGAACAGGTGCCGCCGGTACCGGACATTCGGCAGTCCCACCCGTCTGGCCAGGTCCAGCGCCTCGTGCCGCTTGAAGCCGGCGGCCACGCTGACGATCCCGTCGTGACGGGCCATCGCGGGCGCGCCGAGGGTGAGCAGCCGGACGCCGACCGCCTCGACCGGGCCGCGCAGCAGGTCGTTCCAGATCAGCCCGCGCGTGGTCAGGCGGTCCATCACCCGCAGGACCGTCATGACCTCGATGTCGTCGAGGTGATGCAGGAACATGCCCGCGTGGGCGTAGTCGAACTCCCCAGGCCGGAATCGGTCCATCAGTCTCCGGGCGTCGGCACGGACAAGCTCGATGTCCGGGTCCCCCCCCACGTGCTCCCGCGCCAGCTCCAGCGTTGTCCGATGCGCGTCGATCGCCGTCACCCGGACACGCCGGCCCCGGTCCCTCGCCCACCGGACGATCGCCAGCGGAATGTCCGCCGAGCCCGTGCCCAGGTCCACGATCCGCACGACCTCGCCGGGCGGCCGGCCGGCCAGCCATCGCTTCAGGTGCCCCAGGGCCGCCCGGGTACCGCCCAGGCGACGATTGACGGCCCGGATGAACCGCAGGGAGGCGTCGAGGCCGCCGCGATCGACCGCGGGATCGTCCATCAGCTCGGGTTCATGGCGGCGCCCGGTGAGCATGGGCATGCACGGTACCGCGATGACCGGGGCCGATACACTACTGGCATGACGAAAGTCGCCTCCGGGCCGGGGCTTGCCACCAAGGCCATCGCCGGCGCCGAGCCGGGCAAGCCGGTCACCCTCAGGACGATCCGTCGCTTCGTGGCCGAGGGCCGGAAGTTCGCCTGTCTAACCTGCTACGACGCCACGACCGCGCGCTGGCTTCAACGGGCCGGTATCCCCGTCTTACTCGTGGGCGACACGGCCGCGGAGATGATCCTGGGGTACCCCGGCACGATCCACGCGCCGCTGGACTTTCTCATCACGCTCACCGCGGCGGTGCGGCGCGGTGCGCCGGACACGTTCGTCATGGGCGACATGCCCTTCATGAGCTACCAGGCCGACGATGCGGAGGCGCTGCGCAATGCAGGCCGCTTTCTGACCGACGGACACGCCGACGCGGTCAAGCTCGAGGTGGACCGCTCCTGGGCGGGGCTCGTCGAAAAGATGGCCCGCGCCGGCATCCCGGTGGTCGCGCACATCGGGGCGCGGCCGCAGCTCTCCAAGCGCCGCGGCGGCTACGGTTCGACGGGGCGCACTGCATCGCAGGGCAGACAGCTCGTCGCCGATGCCGTGGCCCTCGAAGCGGCCGGCGCGACGATGATCCTGATCGAAGCGACGCCGGTCGAGATCTCCCAGCGGATCGTCGAGAAGACGACGGTCCCGGTGATCGGCTGCGGCGCGGGGCCCGCCTGCCACGGGCAGATCGTCGTCACCCAGGACCTGCTGGGGCTCACCGACTGGCAGCCCGGCTTCGCGCGGCCGATCACGCGGCTCGGTGACCAGCTCGTCGACGCCGCCACGCGATGGGCGGGCATGGTGCATGCATCCGAACTGGGTGAGCACCCGTACAGCATGTCAGATGGAGAGGCGGAGAAGCTCTAGTGCTCTGTCACGGCCGAATCTTGGCGTTGGACCGGACCTCATTCCGTCTGGCGGCGTTGCCGCTCCTCGCCGTATCTTTGGATATGCCTTCGTCGCGTCGCCTTGCCAGACGAAACGATCTCGCGCCCCAACCCCAATATTCGACCGTGACAGAGCACTAGCATGCGAAGGTTCAACAGCTACGGGCCGAGCCTGATCGTGCTCGGCACCGCCATCGTCATCCTGCTTGCCGGACCCAGCGCCGTCTGGCGACTGACCTACGAGCAGACCAGGGCCCGCATCATCCAGGCGAGCGAGGCGCTTGACGACAACCCGATTCTTCAGCAACTCAGCCAGGCGTATCGCGACATCGCCACGCTCGTCGAGCCGTCCGTCGTGCACATCTCCACCGAGCGGCCGATGACCGTCCGGCTCGGCGAACGGCGGTACGTCGGTTCGTCGGGATCGGGCTGGATCTACGATGAGGCGGGTCACGTGGTCACGAACTACCACGTCATCCAGGATGCCCAGCGCATCGAAGTGCAATTGCACAACGGCATCATTCGCGCAGCCGAGGTCGTCGGCTACGACCAGTCCACGGACATCGCCGTGATCAAGATCGAGCCGGGCCGCCTCTTTCCTGCGCTGATCGCCAAGACCGACGACAACGGCGCCGCAGCGGTCAAACAGGGCGACCTCGTGTTCGCGTTCGGCTCGCCCTTCGACTTTCGCTTCTCGATGTCCTCCGGCGTCGTCTCCGGCATCGGCCGCTCCGTCGGCGTGATCCGGGACGAACGAGGCGTGCCCATGGGCTACGAGAACTTCATCCAGGTGGACGCCGCCATTAATCCAGGCAATTCCGGCGGCCCGCTGACCAACGCGCGGGGACGGGTCATCGGCATGAACACGGCGATCGCGACCGGCCGGGGCAGTCGCCTCGACGAGGGACAGTTCGCGGGGATCGGCCTGGCGATTCCGATCGACATGATCGAGCCGGTCGTCGAGCAGATCATCGACTCGGGCTCCGTGCAGAAGGGCTTCCTGGGCGTCAGCGTCCGGGACCTCCAGGACACCATCGCCATGGAGTTGTCTCTGATCGACTTCAGCGGCTACGGGTTGACGGTCGGGCGGGTCGACGTGAACAATCCCGCGTTCGAAGCCGGGCTGGAACTCGGTGACGTGATCACCGCCATCAACGACCAACAGGTGAGAACGCAGCGGGACCTTGACAGGGCCACGGCCGGTGTCGGCTCCGGTGAGACCGTCGAGCTGGCGGTGTGGCGGTACGACCCGCGGACCGACCGCGCCGAGCGGGTCCAGATCAGCCTCCCCGGGGTCGTCGCCGCCAACGGGTTCCGCGGCGTGTGGCTGCTCGAGCTCGACGACCACATTGCGGACTGGCTGGCGCTGCTGGGATTCACCGGCCGCGGCGTACGTATCTCGCGGCTGGAACTCGACAAGCCGGCCCGGCGGGCGGGGCTGCGCTACCGCGACATCGTCACACAGATCAACGGCGTGCCCGTGAGATCGGTACCTCAACTGCGATCGAAGATATCCTCCATGCGGCCGGGCGAGGTCGTCCAGGTAAAGCTCTGGCGGTACGAGCCCGAGCGCGGTCACGGCCGCGAGATGGTCTTCGACGTCGAGCTGGGCCGGCTGGACATGGTCCGTATGACCGGTGTGATCCCTCCCGATCAGCCGGACAACTCCCTCGCAGGCCTGGGACTGGCCCGCATCGCGACCAACACGCCGGAACTGTCCGCCCGGTACGGTACGAGGTACCTCGCCGGCGTTCTCGTCGAGGAGGTCGTCAAAGGATCGTCGCTCGAGGGCCGGATCGAGCCCGGGTCGGTCATCGTCGCCGTCATGGATCGCATGGTGACCGACGTCGACGACTTCTTCGACCTGCTGCGCCGGTACGATCTCCGCCGGCCGCGCGGTGTGCGGGTGACCTTCGTCGCGACCGACGGCTCGCGGAACACCACGTACCTCGTGATCGAGTAAGAACTAGTCAGTGGCACGGTCGTGGCCGACGGCGAAGCCGGCGGACTCGCCCGTGGTTCGACGTCGCTCCACGGGCGAGCAAGCTCGACCGTGCCACCCAGAGCGCGCCAAGAGGTACCATGACCGCGATGCCGCTGCTCAAGGTCGAGAACCTGCGCACGTACTTTCCTGTCCGCACCGGTGTCCTGCAGCGTGTCACGAGCCACGTCAAGGCAGTGGACGATGTGAGCTTCGAGATCCGCGAAGGCGAGACGCTCGGGCTCGTCGGCGAATCCGGGTGCGGCAAGACGACGGTCGGCCGGACGATCCTGCGACTGATCCGGGCCACCGGTGGGCGTGTCCTGTACAAGAACCGCAATATCTTCGAGCTGTCGGCCTCCCGGATGCGCCGCCTGCGCCGCGAAATGCAGATCATATTCCAGGACCCGGTCGGCTCGCTCAATCCGCGCATGCGGGTGGGGCGGATCGTCGGCGAGCCACTGAAGGTGCACGGCATCAGTTCGGGCGATGAGCTGCGCGCCCGTGTCGGGGACCTGCTGCAGCGGTGCGGCCTCCGGCCGGACGCGGCGGGCCGCTACCCGCACGAATTCTCCGGCGGTCAGCGTCAGCGGATCGGGATCGCCCGGGCGCTCGCGCTTCAACCGCGACTGGTCATCTGCGACGAGCCTACGAGTGCGCTGGACGTCTCCGTCCAGTCACAGATCCTCAACCTGCTCAAGGACCTCCAGGAGAGCTCCGGCATGTCGTATCTCTTCATCAGCCACGACATGGCGGTGATCCATCACGTCTGCGACCGCATCGCGGTCATGCTCGACGGCCGGATCGTGGAGATCGGCGATCGCGACCAGATCATCAACGATCCGCAGCACGACTACACCAGGGCGCTGCTCTCGGCGGTGCCGGAGCCCGATCCGCGGCGCCGCAGGACGCGAATCCGGTACGAACGGACACCGACGTAGGTGCGGTCGGTCGCGCGCAACGTCAGGCTGTATCCCCTCTACCAGGCATTCTTCAACGCCTACTTCTGGCTGCCGGTCTTCTTTCTGTACTTCAGCGAGCAACTACCATTGCGCCGGGTGCTGCAACTGGAGGCGATCTACTACCTCACGGTGGTCGTGGTGGAGGTGCCCTCGGGGTACTTCTCCGACACGGTCGGCCGGCGGCGGACGCTGATGGTGGCGGCCGCGGCGTTGGTCGTGTCCTATGCGCTGTTCTTCTTCGGCACCGGGTTCGCCGTCTTCGCGCTGGCACAGGTGTTCCTGGCCATCGGGATGGCGTTCAACTCCGGAACGGACACGGCGCTGCACTTCGACTCGCTCAGCGGCATCGACCGCGCCGGCGAATACGCCGACCGCGAGGCCTCCGTCCATCGGCTGGCGTTGCTCGCCGGGGCAGTGGCCGCACTCGTGGGCGGGCTCGCCGGGGCGTGGCAGCTTCGGATCGCCTACGGGCTGTCGCTGCTGGCGGCGCTGGGTGCTCTGGTCACGGTCTGGCTCATGGTCGAGCCCCCGCTTCGGGCGGTGCCCGGCGAGGAGACGGTCGCCCGGCGGGGGTTCGCGCGGCAACTGGCCGCATGCGCGGGACACCTGCGCGACCGAACGCTCGCCTGGCTGCTGGGCTTCGCGATCCTGATGATCGTGATCAACCACGTGCCGTATGAGCTCTACCAGCCCTACCTGGACCTGCTCTTGAGCGAACGCGAGATCGACTTACCCGGCCGTGGCACGCCGCTGGTCACCGGCGTGATCACGGCGTTGACGATGCTGATCGCCTCGTGGGCCACGGCTCGCAGCATCCGCTTGCGTAACCGCATTGGTCTCGGTGCGACGCTCCTGCTCTGCACGACGATCCAGGTGGTGATCATGGCCGCGATGGGTCTCGTGCTGCACGAGGCCATACTGATACTGATCCTCCTGCGGAGCGTGTCTTCGGCAATCATGCAGCCCCCGATGCGGGCGGCGATCACGCCGCGGCTGCCGCAATCGCTGCGCGCGACCTACCTGTCGATCCAGAGCCTCGCCGGGCGGCTCGCGTTCGCCGGGACGCTGTGGCTGCTGTCGAGGGCCGCGGAGCCGGGCGCCGCAGCGGACTGGCCGAGCCTCTCGTCGATGAGCCTCACCTGCGCGGTGGTCGGCTTCGCCGGTTTCTTCGTACTCGCCGCCGCGGCCGGACCGTGTCTGGGCGGCGAGCCTCTAGAATCAAGCGACCGATGAAGCAGTACCTCGACCTGTTGCGCCACATCCTCGAAAACGGGGCCGTCAAGGCCGACCGGACCGGCACCGGCACCAGGAGCGTCTTCGGCTACCAGATGCGTTTCGACCTGGACCGCGGCTTCCCGTTGCTCACGACCAAGAAGCTCCATCTGCGGTCGATCATCCACGAGCTGTTGTGGTTCCTTGCCGGCGACACCAACGTCGCCGCGCTCAATGCGCACGGCGTCAAGATCTGGGACGACTGGGCCGACGACAGCGGCGACCTCGGGCCGATCTACGGGCGGCAATGGCGATCCTGGCCCGACGGGCACGGCGGCTGCATCGACCAGGTCGACCGCGTCGTTCAGACCATCCGCGACGACCCTTTCTCGCGCCGTCTCATCGTCAGCGCGTGGAACGTCGCGGACCTGGACCGGATGGCGCTGCCGCCCTGCCACGTGCTGTTCCAGTTCTACGTCGCCGGCGGGCGGCTCTCGTGCCAACTCTACCAGCGAAGCGCCGACGTGTTCCTGGGGGTGCCGTTCAACATCGCGTCGTACGCCCTGCTGACCATGATGATGGCGCAGGTCACCGGCCTGGAGCCTGGCGAGTTCATCCATACGTTCGGCGACGCGCACCTGTACTGCAATCACCTGGAGCAGGCCGAGTTGCAACTGCAGCGCGCCCCCCGGGCACTGCCGGCGATGCGGATCAACTCGCGATCGCAGACGATCGTCGGCTTCGAGTTCTCCGACTTCGAACTCGTCGGGTACGAACCGCACCCGCACATCCCGGCGCCGATCGCGGTATGAAGATCACACTGATCGCCGCCATGGCCGAGAACCGCGTGATCGGCCGCGCCGGGGCACTGCCGTGGCACCTGCCCCAGGACATACGCCGTTTCAAACGCCGCACCGTGGGGCATGCCGTCATCATGGGGCGACGGACGTTCGAATCGCTGGGTGGGCCCCTGCCCGACCGCCGCGCGATCGTGATCACGCGCCGCCGCGATTTCACCGCGGGCGGCGCGACGGTAGCGCACAGCCTCGAGGAGGCGATCGACATCGCCCGCGGCTGGAACGAGCGGGAAGTGTTCATTCTCGGCGGCGCAGAAATATACTCCTTGGCGCTGCCGCTGGCGGATCGCCTGGAACTGACGGTGGTCCACGCCGAGATCGAGGGCGATACGTTCTTCCCGGAGTTTGACATGGCGGCGTGGGTGCTGATCGATGACGACCGCCGCGAGGCGGACCAGCGTCACCGGCACGCGTTCAGCTTTCGATGTTACGAGCGCGCGGAGAGCGGTCACCGAACGTAGATCGTGACCAGGCCGATCAGCGGCTCGTCCTCGCCGACCTGCAGTTCGACGAGCCGCACCGGGGTCGGCTCCTGGACTCGCCAGAATCCGCCGGCGGCAAGCCGATCGCCGCGCACGTCCCAGAAATCCCAGAGCGACACCCGGACCGTCGCGCCGGCGGGCAGCGTCTCCAGGCGCCGCATGAACCGCTGGTTGATCCAGATCGCGACGTCCCGGTAGGTGGTCGCCGTCGAGTTGACGATTTCCAGCTCGGGTCCCTCGCGGAAGACCTGGATATCCACGGAGGTCGACCGGTGCAGCTCCTGTGGATACGCGGGACTCGCGTGAGCGGGATCGTACATCGTGTGGGCGCACCCGCCGGCCGGCAACAGTGCACACAGAGCAATCCAGCGCCATCGGATCATCACGGCAGCGAATGGTAGCTGAAAGGACTCTCCTACGAACGCCCGACGGCTTCGCCCAGGTGACGGACCTCGGCGAGAACCTCGCCCAGACGCTCGATCGCCGCCGGCGAGAAACCGGCTCGCGCAGTGTGCGGCACCGCGCGGGCGACGTCTTCCGGATCACCGAGACCGGCATCGCGATACCGCCGCATGAGCAGCAGGATCTGGTCGCGGACCTCCCTGGCGTTGGCGATCCCCCGCAGGTTGCCCTCGTGCCCGCCGCCGAACGGGCGCTTGCCGTGGGTGTCGCCCCCGGACGGCCCCCCGCCGGCGGACTCGACGATGAGGTTCGCCAGCCCCAGGTACCGCTCCAGCGGCCCCTGGGTCACGCTGAGGTTCTGAATGTTGGCGAACGTATAGGTGGACTCGTGGATGAGCAGGGCGCCCTCGCGGATTCTCAAGCTCCGGTCCGTCACGACGTAGTAGCGCATGTCGTAGTCGATCCGGATCAGGAAGTACTTGCCGATCGCGCCGATGATCGTCAGCGCCAGCAGCAGCCACCCGATCAGCCCGCCCTCGTCGCCGTGCATGAAGATGATCATGAGCACCTCCGCGAGGATGCCCATGGCGAAGCCGCCGCCCCAGACGATCAGTCGGAGCTTCAGGAAGTTCGGGTCGGCCCGGAACGTCTGTACGGATCCGTGCGAGCCCGCGGGCGGGTCGGGTGGGTGCGTCGGCGCCTTGAGCAGCGGCAGAAGTCTGCCCTTGACGGCCTCGTAGATCATGGCCGGCCGCCCTGGAGCCGCTCCCGCACGGCGCGGAGTTCGTCGCGAATATCGGTCAGCAGGGCGACGGCGATGTCGCCATCAGGTGCCGGCGCGGCCGGCGCCTGCCCGGGCTCGCCGGGCTCGTCGAACCGCGCGCCGCGCATGCGCGAGTAGAGAAAGTCGCGGACCTGCTCGTAATCGATCAGCCCCACGATCGACATCTCCGACGAGCTGCTGCCGGCGGCCGTCTGGATGTTGATGGTGGCAAGTCCCAGCCACCGCTCGATGATCCCGCGCGACAGGTGGATGTCCTGGATGCGGGCGTAGGTCAGGAAGATCTCGCGCCTCCACAAGAGCCCCCACGCCATGGTGATCCCCTCGTCATCGAAGCGGTACTTGAGCGTCTCGTACTTGAAGAAACTCGGAACGAACACGAACGGGAACGCGGGTCCGGTCAGGGCCGCCCGCACGATGTACTGCGTCAGAAGCTTGCGGTCCGGACGGGTGATCTCGTGTACGCGCGTGAAATCGGTTTCGGTCATGGGTCGTCCCTGCACCGGAACATACCAGAATCCCGGCTCGCAAAAGCAGGTACACTGCCGACGATGACGCCGGAGCATTCCGCAAAGCTCGTCTCGGTCAACGTGGGTGCGCCCCGTGACGTCCAGTGGAAGGGCCGGACCGTGTCCACCGGCATCTACAAGGAGCCGGTCGACGGCCGCGTGACGGTGAACACGCTGAACCTCGAGGGTGACACCCAGGCTGATCTCTCCGTTCACGGCGGGCCGAGCAAGGCGATCTACGCCTACCCGGCGGAACACTATTCGTATTGGCGGCAGGAGTTCCCGGACATGGAGCTGCCGTGGGGCATGTTCGGCGAGAACCTCACCACCGAGGGCCTGCTGGAAGACACCGTGCGCATCGGCGATCGGTTCTCCATCGGGACCACGACGATGCAGGTCACCGAGCCGCGCACGCCGTGCTACAAGCTGGCCGTCCGGTTCGAGCGGGTCGACATCGTGCGGTTGTTCAAGAACAGCGGCCGGACCGGCTTTTACCTGCGCGTCCTGGAGGAGGGGTTCGTGGAAGCGGGCGACGAGATCGACCTGCTCGCACAGGACCCCGCGGAAGTCACCGTCGCGGACATCACCCGCTTGCACACCCAGGACAAGGCCGCCAACGCCGAGTTACTGCGGCAGGCGATCACCGTCGGGGCACTCGGCGAAAACTGGCGCGAGTACTTCCGGCACGAGCTGAAGAAACTCGAAGCGTCCGCCGCGGCGGACGGCTGACCACGGCGGCGACCAAGGGAACACGCGCTGCAACCAAGGAACAGGCGGCGCATCCAGGGCACACGTGGGTGTCCCGCGACGCCGGCGCCCGAAGGACCACTGCCTGCCAGGCCAACCCAACCCCACCGAGTGCGCGCCAGGTCATGGCTTCCGGACGTCGAAGGTGAGTCGCCCCTGGGCGATCGTCCATGGTCGGTAGGCCCCGTGGTCCAGTTACTGTCATCGCCGGGCACCTCGTCGCCCTCGTACTGTACGGGAGTCATCGTTGGTGTCTCAGTCATGTTGGCACAGAGGGTACGACCTCTCGGTCGAGGAACTCAAGTCGTCAGCGCTGGTTCCTGGGCCGGGCGAACCGCGGGTATGCCCGAGTTGGGACGCTCCTTGGCGAGAGGCTCTCGTTGGCAACCTCGAGATCCTCGTGGGGCAGCTCTGGCAAGTCGGGATCACAGAGATCTTCGTGGATGGGTCGTTCGCAGAGGAGAAGGACCATCCAAACGATATTGACGGATACTTCGATTGTGAGCTACAGCGACTGAGCAGCGGGGAACTTCAAACGGAACTGAATCTCCTGGATCCGCACAAGATCTGGACATGAGATCCCAACTCGCGTCGCCCGTACCAAGGGTATCCGAAGCAACAGCTCCCGATGTGGCATCAGTATCGCGTGGAGTTGTATCCGCATTGCGGGCTGCCTTCAGGAATAGTGGATGCCTACGGCCATCAACTCGAGTTCCCATCGGCATTCAGGCAGTCGCGTCGGGATAGTAAGCCGCGAGGCATTGTCAAGATTCGGAGGTAAGCCATGATTCGCAACGAGACCGAATATGGGGAAGCGGTGGCGCGCCTCAAGGTGGAGCGGGTTCGGTTTGCCGAACATGAGCGGAACCTGGAGGAGACGGGCCTGTCGAAAGAGGAAATCAAGCGTGTGCTCGACCCCATGGTATCGTTCCATCTGCAACTTGCGGAGGAGGTGGAAAGCTACGAGAGGTTGAGGCGTGGTGAGTTTGCGGAGATCCGAAACCTTCGCGCCATTGGGCAGCTGCTGATTGGCGTTCGCATTGCTCACGGCCTCAGCCAGCGAGACCTGGCGGAACGTCTTGGGGTGCACGAGTCGCAGGTATCGCGCGATGAGCGGAACGAGTATTTCAACGTTACGCTTGAGCGTGCGGCTAAGATATTCGACGCGCTCGACGTTGAACTTCTGACAACTGTTCAGTCCGCTGGTACCGGACCGACTGTGTCCGCGTAGCAGCCTGTATCTCTGCGGGCGATCGGAGTGCGGCAACGCCAAACTGCTGCGGCAGGCGATCACGGTCGGGGCGCTCGGCGAGGAATGGCGCGAGTACGTCCGGCACGAGCTGAAGAAACTCGAAGCGGCCGCCGCGCCGGACGGCTGACCACGGCGGCGACCGAGGGAACACGCGCTGCAACCAAGGAACAGGCGGCGCATCCAAGGAACAGGTGGGACTGCCCTGCAGGGGGTGGCACGGTTGAACTCGCGAAGCGAGTTCGGCCGTGGTTGGGCGTCGCACCACGGGCGACCTCGCTATCGCTCGGTCGACCGTGCCACCCGGAGTCAGGCAGGTGTTCCCACGGGATTGTGCCACCCGTGGCCGTGGCCGTGGGCGCTGAGCAGGCGGTCGGCGCTGGAGGGTCCCCAGCTTCCCGCGGGATAGTTCGCGTGCAGGTTCCGGCGGATCTTCTCTGACTCCGGGCCCAGCAGCGGCATCACCGCCCGCCACGCGCCTTCGACCTCGTAGCGGTGCTGGAAGAGCGTCTGGTCGCCGCGCATCGCGTCGATGATGAGCGGGCCGTACGCCTCCACGGGATCGGCACCGAAGCGCTGCGAGTAATCGAAGTCCATCGCCACCGTGTCGAGGCGCATGCCGAGACCGGGAACCTTGCCGTCGAAACGCAGGCTCACCCCGCTGTTCGGTGCGATCTCGATGATGATCCGGTTGGCCGGCCGGATCGTGGACGCCTTGTCGAGGTGCCCGAAAATCCGCGCCGGTGGATGCTTGAACTGGATGACGATCTCGGTGCGCTTGGCGGCCATGCGCTTGCCGGTGCGCAGCAGGAACGGCGTGCCCGCCCAGCGCCAGTTGTCGAAGGTCAGTCTCACGGCGGCGAACGTCTCAGTAACGGTCGTGTCGGGCACACCGGCGTTCAGGTGGTATGCCGGCTCACGGTCGTCGCCGCCGTACTGCCCCAGCGCCGCGTGCTGCTCCAGCCGGTCGAGCGGCAGCGGCTCGATGGCATCGATGATCTTGATCTTCTCCTGCCGGATGTGGTGGTTCGTGAAGCTGGTCGGCGGCTCCATCGCCACCAGGGCCATGACCTGGAGCAGGTGCGACTGGATCATGTCGCGGATCGCTCCGACCCCGTCATAGAACGCCGCGCGGTCGCCCGCGCCGACGGTCTCCGCCGCGGTGATCTGGACGTGATCGATGTACTGCTGGTTCCACAGGGGCTCGAAGATCGTGTTGGCGAACCGGAACACCAGCAGGTTCTGCACGATCTCCTTGCCGAGGTAATGATCGATCCGGTAGATCGCGTCCTCCTCGAACGCGCGCCCCAGCGTCCGGTTGAGCCCCTTGGCCGAATCGATGTCGTGGCCGAAGGGCTTTTCCACGATGATCCGCTGCCAGGGCATGACGTCGCGATCGAGGCTGCACCAGCGCCGCCCCTCCAGGATCAACCCGCCGGAGTCGAGGCATTCGATGATGGGTTCGTACAGTTTCGGGGCAACCGCCAGGTGGAACAGGATGTTGCCGCCTCCGCCGCGCTCAGCGGTCAGCGCGGCGATCCGCTCGCTGAGTTTCGGGTAGATTTCCGGTTCCGTCGCGCTGCCGGAGAAGTAGTGAATACGCCGGGCAAACACGTCCCACGCGGATTTCTCGAAGCGGCCGGCATGTTCCCTGACCCGCGGCGCAAGGCGATCCCGCCACTGGTCGTCGGTCATCGGCGTCCGGCTCACACCCAGGATAGACGTCTCGGCCGGCAGATCGCCGCTGACGGACATGTCGTACACGGCGGGAATGATCTTGCGCGACGTGAGGTCACCGGAGGCCCCGAAGATCACCAGCACGCATGGGTCCGCTCCGCGAGGCACGGCTGCATCATAAGGGGCCCTGATAGAATGAGCCGTCGCACCGAGCCTGGCGAGGATCGTCGCGAGCAAGAAGGCCGAATCAGGCGGCTTCCCATGCCGTTGATGGAGGCCGACGCCGCACGCGACGATTCTCGTCGGGCGAATGCAGGCTCATTCCGTCAGCCGGCTGGACTTTCACGGTCGGGGGTGATATTTCCGGATGACTTCCTTGAGCTGTGACCGGTCGACGTGGGTGTAGATCTGGGTCGTGGCGATGTCCGCGTGACCGAGCAGTTCCTGGACGACGCGGAGATCCGCCCCGCCGGCCAGCAGGTGGGTCGCAAAGCTGTGGCGAAGCTGATGCGGGTGGATGTCTCCGAGCCCGGCAAGCACGGCGTTGCGCCGCACGATCTGCCACACCGCGACGCGCTCCAGGGGCCGTCCGGTGTGTGACAGAAGCAGTCGCTCGGCATCGCGGCCGTCCTCCCAGCGGCACAGGTGCGGGCGGGTCTCCTGGAGGTAGCGGTCGGTCCATTGCCCGGCGGGTCGGCCCACGGGCACCAGCCGCTGCTTATTGCCCTTGCCGGAGACCATGAGAACCAGCACCGTCGGGTTGTACTCCCGGACGTGCAGTGCGGCGACCTCCGACGCTCGCAGGCCCGCGGCGTACATGAGTTCAAGCATCGCCTTGTCGCGCAGCCACAGGCGGCCGTGCTCCGGAGCGGGTGCCTCCAGCAGCGTCTTCATTTTTCCCGGCGAGAGTACGCCCGGCAGCCGCTTCCACCTCGTCGGCGACTCCAGCAGCCGGGTCGGATCCTCGCCGATGAGCCGGTTCGCCAGCAGGAACCGGTAGAACACGCGCAGCGTGGCCAGGTGCCGGGCGATCGACGACGCCTGGAGGCGGCGCGTCGCGTGCAATCTCCGCAGGTGATCGGCGAGGTGCTCCGGCAAGGTCGCGTCGACGCCGGGGACCCCCTGCTCGCGCAGATCATCGACCATGTCGCGCAGATCACGGCCGTATGCCTCCAGCGTGGCGGGCGCGAGCCCGGCCTCGACCCGCAGCCAGGTGAGGAACTCGCCGACGGGGCCGGCAAAAGAAGTAACGGTCGGCACGAGGAAGCTCCGCAACGGGAGATCTCTTCGACCGCAGCCGTGGTCGGGGGGCACAAAACACCCCCCAGGGGCAGGTCTTGCGCCTCCGCAAGCGCGACGAGGCCGCGACGGGGCCGCCCCGCGGCGCATTCGGGCAGTGGTACGCGGATTGCCATGAGACGGGCTGACGAACCACCTGCGGCAAGGAGTGCCCGGTGCGTGCCCACATACGCAAGCTGATCGACCAAGCACAACGACCCGTGGACCCCATCGCGCTGGAGTGCACACGGGGCACGGCACTGCGCCTGGCGTCCGAGACGATCCGGCTCGCGCGCCTCGCCGCCTCCACCCACATGATTCTCTCTGCCAGGATGACGGTCACCGGTATCGACCGCGTCGGGACCGGGGGATTCGGGAAGGATTCGGCATGAACTACGGTCTGTACCTCGCCGCCGCCGGCGCGCTGAGCGCGTCGCACCGGCAGGACGTGCTCACGAACAACCTGGTGAACTCGGAGACCGTCGGCTTCAAGCCCGACATGGTCTTCGGGCGACAACGGCTGCCGGCCCGGCTGGATTCCCACGGCTACGGCGCCGGGATCGACCCGCAGCTGATGCTGGAGCGGCTCGGCGGCTCGCCGACGCTCGACCCCACACGCATCGATCTCACGCAGGGCGGCCTCTCCGAGACGGGCAACAACCTGGACCTGGCCATCAACGGCAAGGGGTTCTTCGTGGTCCAGGACGGTAACCAGGCGCTTCACCTGACACGGGACGGCCGGTTCGCGATCAACGGCGAGGGCCGGCTGGTCATGGCCAACAACGGCATGGCCGTCCTGGATTCGCGCAACCGGCCCATTCGCATCGACCGGAACGTGCCGGTAGAGATCAACTCGCGCGGCGACATCGAGCAGGAGGGAACCGTCGTCGCGACGATCCGGGTCGTCATGCCCGCCGATCCGGGCGACCTGGTCAAGGTCGGCGGCAACCTGCTGCGCTCGGATTCGATTCCGGAGCCGTCGAACCGCGGGTTCGACGGTCGGATCCTTCAGGGGCACGTCGAGAACAGCTCCGTGGACCCGATCTCCCTGCTCAAGGATCTCGTCGGGGCCGCCAAGAGTTTCGGGAGCAACATCAAGATGATGCAATTCCAGGACCACATCATGGGACAGGCCATCAACACGTTCGGACGAGTCGCCTGATCCCGCACACCAAGGAAAACAACCCATGGCCGTCATTGCCCTCAGTACTGCCGCGACCGGGCTCTCCGCCCAGGCGACGAACCTGGATGTGATCGCCAACAACCTGGCCAACAGCAACACCCCCGGTTTCAAGGCGAGCCGCGTCAACTTCCAGGACCTCATCTACCAGGAGCGGAAGCTGCCCGGCGTCGAGAACAGGCAGGGACTTCGCCGGCCGATCGGGCTCTACGTCGGCCTGGGCGTCAAGGTCGCCGGGACGCAACTGGACTTCCGCCAGGGCTCCGCGGAGGAGACGGGGCGCAAACTCGATCTCCTCATCGACGGCCAGGGCTTCTTCCAGGTCGAGATCGAGGACGATATCGGCGAAGGCATCGGCTACACGCGCGCCGGCAACTTCACGCTCAACGAAGACGGTGAAATCGTCCTCGCGACGGACCAGGGACGCAGGCTGATCCCGTCCATCGTCATTCCCGACGATGCCACCACGATCGAGATCAGCAGCGACGGCATCGTGAGCATCCAGCTCCCGGGCCAGATCGATCCGACCGTCGTGGCCACCATCGAGCTGGCGACGTTCATCAACAACGCCGGGATGCGCCAGATCGGCGAGAACCTCTTCATACCCTCCGCGGCCTCGGGCGACCCGGCGATCGGCGACCCCGGCGAGAACGGGCGAGGGCTGGTCCGGCAGGGATTCCTGGAGGGTTCCAACGTGGACCCCGTCACCGAGCTGGTCGCGCTGATCCGCACACAGCGGGCCTTCGAGTTCAACAGCCAGGCGCTGCAGGCCGCCGACGAGGCGCTGCAGCAGATCAGTAATCTCAGACGGTTCTAAGGGATACTCCATGAGCAATACTCCTCGTAGAAAACGACGCGTCCCCCGTTGGCGACGGCGGGCTGCCCGGGTGCAATGGATCCTCGCGGCCGTCGGCGCTGCCGTGCTCGCGCATGTGACTGCCGCGGATGAGATTGCCCTCAAGCGGTCGGTGCGGCTCGCGACCGGTTCCGGCAACGTGCGGCTCGCCGACATTGCCGAACTGACCGGTCCGAGGGCCCGGCAGTACGCCGACATGGTCGTCGCGCAGGTCCATGACAGTACCAGCGCGATGGAGATCTCCGTTGGCGAGGTCCGCGCCGCGCTGACCGACGCGGGTGTGCACTGGGGCAAGGTCAACCTCAACGGCACCACCGTCATCGTTCGTCCCGGCGAACCCGGTCACGCCGTGGCGCCGATGTTCATGACCCCTGCCAGCATCGAGCCGGTGAACGGGCCCCTGCCCCTGCCGAGCGCCGGCCCCGGCCCCGGCCGGGGCGCCTTCGAGCAGGCCGACACGGTGACCGAACTTCAGACGCTACGCGGTGAAGTGGCCCGGATCATCGTCGCCGGGCTCGGCATGGCTCCCGAGGCCGTGCGACTGACCTTCGACGATCGCGATGCGTCGTTGCTCGACCGGGACCTGGACACCAACCGGTTCGAGATTCAGCCGTTGAGCAACCTCGACAGCGATCGGGTCCAGCTGAGCGTCCGGGTGTGGTCGCAGGGCCGCATCGTGCACCGCCAGTCGATCTCGGTTCGCCTGATGATCAGGACCGGCGTCGTCGTGCTCCATCGCGACGTCAATCGCGGTGACGTCTTGCACGAAGAGAACTTCCTCACCGAGCTGCGCTGGATCACACCGATCCAGGCATCCACGCTCTGCGGCTTCGTCGAGGCGGTGGGCCGTGTGGCGGGCATGCCGCTCAAGGCAGGCGACGTCCTCAAGAAGAAGCATGTGAAGCGCGACGTGCTCGTGCGACGCGGAGACCGGGTGATCGTCCGCTGCCTCGTCGGCGGGGTCGTGATCAGCCTCGACGCCGAGGCACGCAGCAACGGCGCCGAGGGTGATCCCGTCGAGCTGCGCAAGCTCGGCGAACGCACCACGTTCATGGCCACCGTGTCGGGACCCGGCGCTGCGATCCTCGATCTTGCCCACTAGTCAACGGAAGGAACTCCTATGCACCGCGGCCCGAAACACACCAAGGCCGGAGTCCCGACGCTGGCGGCGATCGCCGCGGCCGGGTGCGCATGGCAGGGTATCGCGCTCGCCCAGGACCAGGCGCCAACCACCCGACCGGCCGTGGTCACGGCCGCGTCGAGCTCACTGCTGGTCCAGGTCCAGGCAAACCCGATGTACGGCGCGGCGGACGACGAGCCGAACGCCCTGCGGCGCATGAGCATGATCGCAATCGCCCCGGCGGAGTCGCGGCTCTACCACGAGCACGATCTGATCCAGATCATCGTCCGCGAGTCCTCGGCGGCCAAGAGCACGCACGAACTGGAGACCGAGAAGGAGGTCAATTTCAAAGGCGCCGTCAACCAGTGGCCCGACCTGCAACTGTCCAACCTGCTCGACGGCTTCCTCCGGGCAGGTCAGACCGGGATGCTGCCGAAGGTTGACCTCAAGTTCACCAAGGAGTTCGAGGGCGAGGGTGAGTACAAGCGCCGCGACGACTTCACGGCGAGGCTCACCGCCGAGGTGCTTCAGATCCTGCCCAACGGCAACCTGATCCTCGAGAGCCGTACCCGCATGAAGCAGGACAACGAGGAGTTCATCCTGAAGGTGACGGGCATCTGCCGGCCGGAAGACGTGACGCCCGCCAACACGATCCTCTCCAGCCAGTTGTACGACCTGATGGTCGAGAAGATCAACGACGGCGAGCTCAAGAAGGCCAATGAGAAGGGCCTGTTCACGCAGATCCTGGATCTTCTGTTCGCGTTCTGAGGCTGCGGGCGACGCCCGCACACGGGCGAGCTCGTCCGCCTGCGGCGGACGCACTCGACCGTGCCACCCTGCGGCTATGTCAGCTTCAATTCGCGATCGAAGAACTTCAGGTGTGCCGCGCGCCGGGCGAGGTCGAGCGTCTCCTCCGCGGCCTCGTTGGCCTTGATCGAGCCCGCCCGGAGGATGTCCATGATCGCGTCGTCGTCGCCCTCGTACACGGCACGGCGCTCGCGCATCGGTTCGAGCAGGGCGTTGACGGACTGGGCGATCTCCTGCTTGATGTGCCCGTCACCGATGTTGTCGCCGCGCGTGTAGCGATCGCGCAGCTCGGCGACGCGGGCCGGGTCCTCGATGAACGTATCGACGTACTGAAACAGCGCGTTGCCTGCGTCACCGGGATCGGTCGGGCTCTGGCGGCCCGTGAAGATCCGGCCGATTTTCTTCTTGACCTCTTTCGGGCTGTCCTTGATGAAGATCGCGTTGTTGAGCGACTTGCTCATCTTCAGCCTGCCGTCGGTGCCCACGAGGCGGCTGACGGTGCCGACGTCGGCGACCGGGATCGGGAACACGCCTCCCAGGCTCACGTGGTCGGAATCAGGAGCCTGGTCGGAGACGCCGCAGTAGTACTGGTTGAACCGCCGGGCGACCTCGCGGGTGAGCTCGATGTGCGGCACCTGGTCCTCGCCGACCGGCACGGCGTGCGCGCGGAACGTGAGAATGTCCGCCGTCTGGCCCACCGCGTACAGCGGGAACCCGAAGCTGTAATGATCCCCCATGCCACGGTCCCGGATCTCATCCTTGAGCGTCGGGTTGCGCATGACCCGGTTGAACGGCACCAGCATCGCGAACAGGTACGTCAGCTCGGCGATCGCGGGCACCTCGGTCTGCAGGAAGATCGTCGATCGGTCCGGGTCGATCCCCATCGCGAGGTAGTCGCGCACGATCTCCAGGCAGTCCCGGCGGATCTCCCGGGCCTGGTCGGCGCGGGTGGTGAACGCATGCAGGTTGGCGATGATGAAGTAGCAGTCCGAGGTCTCCTGGAGCTCGACGCGGCGTTTTACCGAGCCGACCCAGTGGCCAAGGTGCAGGGGCCCGGTCGGCGTGTCGCCGGTGAGAATGCGCTGCTTTGTCGAGGCCGCCGTCGTCATGAGGTGCTACTGTAGCGGCTTCAATCGGCAACGGTCCACCAGGCGAGCCCGAGGTTCAACGCGTTGAACAGGACGTGCATGGCGATCGGCGCGGCGAGGCGGCCCGTCCGCTCGTACACCCAGCCGAACCCCAGCGACAGCACGAACAGCGCCGGCAGCGCGTGCCAGCGGGCCACCCCCACGTGCATGGAGACGAAGACGCCGCTGGTGATGAGAATCGCCGTCCATCTGCCGAGGTCGAGCCCGATGATCGTCCGTTGGAGGATGCCCCGGTACATCACCTCTTCCAGTACGGGTGCGGCGAAGACCACCACCAGCGCCATCACGACGAGCCATGCGTCAGCGGGACTCTCCACAAGCTGCCGAAGGGTGTCGTGCGCGATTCGTGCGACGGGCTCCTGCTGGATGGCGCGGGCGAGAGCCCCCAGGACAAACGACGCGCCCTGCATGACGGGCCAGAGGGCAACCAGCGTCACCGCCCCCATCACCGCCGAGAGCCCCAACCCCACACGCCCCAGCGGGCGTGATCGGCCCGCGCACAGCCACAGGTATGCCGCCACCACCACGGCCTGGCCGATCGAATGGCCGATGAGGATCCGGGCATGGTCGGCAAGCGCCGCGTCGGCGATCGAGTCCTCCGGCGCGTCTCCCAGGGCCACCCGGCGCACCACCGCCACGCCTGCCGCACCGAGCACGAACATCATGATGAACAGGCCCAGCCCGACCGGGGGCGAGAACGGCGGCACCGGCGGCACGCCGCGCAACCGGTACCACCGACGCCACACGATGGCGCCGATCACCAGCGGCGCCGTGGCAGCCACCAGCAGCGTAAGGAAACCGAGCTGCGGTGTTGCCACGGACGTGTCGGCCGTCGGTGTACCGGCCAACGCGTCTCCCGCCAGGACCGCCGCGAGTAGGATACCGCCACCGACACACGTGCCCCACCCCGGCCGACGAGCCGGACACCGCCGTGCCATGACCACGATCCTGGACACCATCGTTGCCCGGAAGCGCGTCGAGGTCGAGAAGGCCAAGGCGAACACGTCGATCGATCTGCTCAAGCAACGCGTCAGTGAAATGGGCCGCCCGCGCAACTTCTTCGCCGCCGTGGTCACCGAGGGCGCTCGCCGCCAGACACGCGTGATCGCGGAGATCAAGCACCGCAGCCCCTCCGCCGGCATCATCAGGAACGACTTCGACCCGGTTCGCATCGCCAGAAGTTATCACGACGCGGGCGCGGCGGCGATCTCGTGCCTCACCGACGAGAAGGATTTCGGGGGTCACCTCGGCTACATCGGCCGGATCCGGGATGCCGTGCCGCTGCCGGTACTGCGAAAGGATTTCATCGTCGAGGAGTACCAGGTCTGGGAATCGCGGGCCGCGGGCGCCGATGCGATCCTGCTCATCGCCGAAATCCTGGAGGAGGGCCGGATCCTGGACATGATGATCCTCGCGCGCGAGCTCAACATGACGACCCTCGTCGAGGCGCACGAACTCGACCGCCTGCTCACGATCCGCGACCACATCGGCTTCCCGCACGCGGGCTACTCGCTGCTGGGTATCAACAACCGCAACCTCAAGACCATGGAGACGGACCTCACGCACACGTTCCGGCAGCTGGAGTTCGTCAAGGATCGCAGGGTGGTCGTGTGCGAATCGGGGATCACCTCGGCCGGCGACCTGGCCCGACTGCGCCAGCGCGGCGTGAACATCGTCCTCGTGGGCGAACACCTCCTGCGGCAGCCGGATCCCGGCGAGGCCCTTCGCGAGTTGATCGGCGGCCCGCGGAACGATGAAGGCTAGCCGTTGCCCGTGCGGTGCGACCTGATCATCCCCGCCGTCGACGAGGTCGCCAACATCGATCCGCTCTTCGATGCGCTCGAACCGCTGCGCGGCGGCGTGCTGAGACACGTCGTGCTGGCCGACAACGGGTCGACGGACGGGACACCCGAGGCCGCCGCCCGGCGCGGCGCGGTCGTGGTGCGTGAACCGAAGCGCGGCTACGGCGCCGCCTGCCTCAAGGCACTGAAGTGGATCGGCGACCTCGACGAGCCCCCGGAGATCGTCGCCTTTCTCGACGCGGATCTTTCCGACGATCCCGGGGCGTTGCCAGCGGTGCTCGCCCCGATCGAACAGGGGCGGGCGGAGCTGGTCATCGGCTCGCGCGTGAAGCGCGCCGAGCCCGGGGCGCTGAACTTCGTGCAGCGGTTCGGCAACGGCCTGGCGTGCCTGCTCATCCAGGTGACCACCGGCAGACGCTACCACGACCTGGGCCCGCTGCGGGCGGTGCGGTTCGACACGCTGCAACGGCTGCAGATGGCCGATCGCACCTGGGGCTGGACGGTCGAGATGCAGGTCAAGGCGGCGCTGGCCGGTGTCCCGACCGTCGAAGTGGACGTCCCCTACCGCAGACGCGTTCGCGGACGGTCCAAGATCTCCGGCACCGTCCGCGGCGTCGTCGCCGCCGGAACAAGGATCATCTACACGATCATCGCGCTGTGGTGGCGGCACCGGCGCAAGAGTCAGGCCTGAGGCACCTTGTCCACCCGCTCGGACTGCTCGCGGCGGTACGCCAGGAGCCGCTCGCGAACACCGCCGTCGGACAGCGCGAGAATCGACGCGGCCAGTAACCCGGCGTTGATCGCACCCGCCTTGCCGATGGCGAGCGTGGCGACCGGGATGCCCTTGGGCATCTGGACCATCGACAGCAGCGAGTCCAGACCGTCCAGCGACCAGCCCTTCATCGGGCAACCCAGCACGGGCAGATGGGTCTGGGCGGCGACGACGCCCGCCAGGTGGGCGGCCCCGCCGGCGGCGCAGATCAGGACCTTGATGCCGCGCCGGGCGGCCGAGTCGCAGTACGCGGTTAACCTCGCCGGAGCGCGGTGTGCCGAGATCACGTTGCATTCGTGCGCGACGCCCAGGGCGGTCAACGTCTCGGACGTCGCCCCCATCGTGGGCCAATCCGAGGTGCTGCCCATGAGCACGCCGACCTGCGCCCCTTCAACCGTCGTGTATTGCTCGGCCATCTGCGTCTCCAGAACACGCCCGGTACACCTCCGGAACACCCCCGGAACAATCTACCGGGGACGGATGTTACACTTTCCGGCTCAGTCATGACCGATGCTCAGGAACATCCCACTGTGGCGATCGTCGGCGCAACCGGGCTGGTCGGCCGCGAACTGCTGGCGATCCTGTCCTGCAGCCCGCTGGGCCGCGGTCCCGTGCGGCTCTTCGCCGGCGCCCGGTCCGCCGGAACGACGCTGCCCTGGCGGGGCGCGACGGCCCCGGTCATGGCGGCGGGCCCCGATGTCTTCAGGGGTGTCGACCTCGCGTTCTTCTGTGCCGGCGGCGAGGTGAGCCGCGAACTCGCCGATGCAGCCGTGGCGGCCGGCGCGGTCGTGATCGACAACACCAGCGCTTTCCGAATGCAGCCGGATGTGCCGCTGGTCGTGCCCGAAGTGAACGGCGACGCGCTTGACGATTTCGAGAGTCCGGGGATCATCGCCAACCCCAATTGCTCGACGATCATCGCCCTGATGGCCGTCACGCCGCTGCACCGCGCCGCCGGCGTCACGCGCATGGTGGTCTGCACGTACCAGGCAGCCTCCGGAGCGGGCCATGCCTTCGTGCGCGAGCTGCAACAACAGGCCGAGGACCACGTCGCCGGGCGCCCCTACACACAGGACATCATCGGGCGCCCGTACCTGTTCAACCTCTTCAGCCACGACTCGCCCATCGGCCCCGACGGGTACAACGAGGAAGAACGCAAGCTCGTCCGCGAGACGCACAAGATCTGGGACGACGACACGCCAAGGATCACCGCCACGTGTGTGCGCGTGCCCGTCCTGCGAGCCCACTCCGAGGCAATTAACCTCACCTTCAACGAGCCGCTGTCCGAGGCGGACGCCCGCGAGCTGCTCGCGGCGGCGCCGGGCATAAGGGTCGTCGATGACCGCAAGGCGAACCGTTTCCCCGAGCCCGCCGAAGCCACCGGCCTCGACGAGGTCCTCGTCGGCAGGATACGCGCCGACATCAGCCAACCAATGGGCATGGGGCTGGACCTCTTCGTCTGCGGAGACCAGCTTCGCAAGGGCGCGGCACTGAACGCCGTTCAGATCGCCGAGCGGATCTTCGCGACGTCCGCGACCGAAGCCAGCGCCTCCACGGCCCGCTGAGCATCACTGGACTTCACCAGCAGGATGTCCGTCTCATACGTCGAGACGACGAAGACCGGCACGGACGCAGCGGCCAGCGCTCCGGTGAGCCCCGAAAGCACGCCGACAAGACCGAAGTCGAGCGTGCCCGCGACGCGCAGAGCCACCCAGCCCCGTTCGGCCCGCACACCGTCGGGCACCACTGCTGACGGCGCGACGATCGACAGCTCCCGGTCCGTGCGGGTGATACACAGCAAGGCCGGCTCGCAGGACTCCGACGCCCAGCCGGGCACGGCGTCACCCGGATCCAGCCGGCACACGGCAAACGAACCGGGAATCCATTCAAGACTCAGCGTCACCGCACTCACGTCAAAGGCCCCTTCCGCCGATGCCGGGCATGGCCCGACCCGCCCCGGCGATATACAATCGCGTCGTCCCGACCAATGGGGATTGGTGTAACGGTAGCACGGCTGACTCTGGATCAGTTAGTCAAGGTTCGAATCCTTGATCCCCAGTTATCGCGAAACGCCGCTTCCGGTTTCGAGAGTGACCTGTCCCGGAATCTCGGCCCGGCCGATCTCCTCGGCTACCGGAGGATGAGGGGCGTCTTCTTCACCTTCTTGAAGGCCTCGCGGGCGCTCTGGACGTCGGGATAGATCTTGAACAGCCTGGCCAGTCCCGTCCGGCGGAGGATGGTGACGATCGAACCCGTGGCTGACGCGAGCTTGATCTCGCCGAGTTTCTCGTCCATCTGCTTGTGCAGGCGCACCAGCACGCCGAGCCCGTACAGAGAAAGGTGATCGAGTTCACTGCAGTCAACGATGATGTTCCAGAGGCGAATGTCGACCATCTTCCCGATCGACTCGCGGAACTCGGCGGCCGACCCCGAGTTCAGTGCGCCGCTGGCCTTGATGATCAGGACGTTGTCCTGGACATCGTCGAAGCAGATTTCCATTTCGTCACTCCGTGATCACCGTCACGGCAATCAGGTCTGCACGTTCATGAACGCAAGCGTGCAGTGTAGCTACCCGCCCGCCAGTCGTCGCTGCTGCGCGGCGAGCAGGTCCGGCGACAACCGGTAGTAGCCGGCGTCTTCGGCCGTGCGCTGTCCCTGACGGGAGTTGACGAACCGCAGGAACTCCGCGGTCAGCGGATTGAGCTCGCTGCCGGGGGTTCTGTTGACGTAGATGTAGGTGAACCGGCACAGCGGGTAACTGCCGTCGAGGCAGGTCTTGCGGGTCATCGCGACGTACGGACCGTTTCGGTCGCCGTTGCTTGATGACAGCGGTAGCGCTCGCACGCGAGGGCCCCTGGGATAGAGACTGCTGGCAAATCCGATTGCTCCCGGGTCAAGTCCGACGCCCTGTACGACCGACGACGACGTTCGCTGCTGCCGGACGTCGGATCTGAACCGGCTGCCCTTGAGCACGATCGACTGGAACAGCGCGCGTTCACCGGCGGCCGGGCCGGGGCTCATGGGGACGACCGGCGTGTCAGCCCAGTCACCTGTCACGCCGATATCGCCCCAGGTCTCGATGACCGGGCCGCCGCGCAACGTGGCGGCTGAGAAGATCCCGTCGAGCTGCCGCAGTGTGAGCCCGCTCCCGATGGGGTTGTCCTTCTTGACGATGACCGCGATCCCGTCGGCCGCGACACTGAAACTCTCCGGCGCGTGTCCGAAACGCGTCCGGAACGAGGCTTCCTCGCCGTCGGTGATCCGGCGGCCCATCGCCGCGAGATCGCACGTCCCGGCCAGCAGCGCCGACGGCACCGACGACGACTCCACGCGCACGACCTTCAGGCTCACCGCGGGATACATTCTCTGGAAGTCTTTCTTCCAGCGGTCCACGAGGGTCCTGACCGCCGGCGACACTGCGCAGGTGAACTGACCGGTCAATCCGCGGACACGCTGGTACTCCGGCGCGGCGGCACCTCGCGACGGTTGCCCCTGGCCCGCAGGCACGAACAACAGGACCAAGGTCACCGCCGCCGCACTGCACGTGTGTCTGTGAATCGTCGTCACCATTACCTCCGCGTGAGGGCCGCCCGGCCCAACCACGTCGCATAGCCGCGATACGCGACGAGCAGTACAAAGAAGATCAGGACGATGTACACCGCCCGCTGGAACAACCGGTCGATCACCCGTTCGCTTCCCTCGGTCGCCTGCGTGACGCGCTGGGCCGCGGCGGCGTTGATCTCGCCCAGGCGATCGGTCCACGACGCCGAGCCTAACAGTGTGTCGGTCGAGGCAATCACGGCGTTCAGCTCGCGCAACGTCAAGGTAAGCTCCGACGCGGCCAGGCGGTAGGTGTCGATATCGAATCCCCCGGCACCCCCGGAGTCCCCGGCACCGCTCTCGCCGCCATGGCTGTCCTGCTCGCCATACCGCGCCGCCAGGCGGTCGGCGGCCAGGATCGTCTGCGTCAACGCCTCGCTGGTCGCCTGTATCTCCGCGGCGACGCGCTCGCCGCCGGCCAGGGCGCTGTTGACCGAGTCGACGAGCCCCTGCGCGTCGGCGATCGTCCGCCGGATGTTGCCCGTGACGTCGTTCATCGAGTCCATGCGGCGATCCAGTTCCTCGAAGATCGCCTTGCGCTCCGCGGTGATCCGTTCGGGAATCTCCTCGGTGACCCTGGCAATAGCCTGGTACCCCTCCATCGTGGCCACGACATCCGGGTTCAGCAGCAGTTCGTAGGCGAGCGCTTCGACGTACCACTGCAACAGGATCGGCGCCCGCTTCGAGACGTAGAACACCCGCTCGGCGAAGAGCCGGGCCTCGTCGACTGCCTTGGTGGCCTCGTTGACGGGGGCGAGGAAACCGCCGCCGGTGCGGATCTCGGCGATCATCGACTTGCCGCGATTGGCGGCGAAGTCGTCGAAACGGACGAAGCCGACGAAGGTCACGTCCGGATGATCGCGCCGCCAATCCCAGATCAGTTGATCCAGCTCCTGCTCGACTTCGGGCTCCATCGCACGCGCGGCGAGATCCCAGATCTCCACGCGGGCGTCGCGCAGCGCCCGGATCAGCACATCGGCGCTGTCGCCGAAGACCTCCTCCGCCACGTTCTCGTCGATCCAGACCTGGCTGTACAACGTGACGACCAGCACCAGATCGAACAGTTGCGTCAGCGGATCCGGGTTCGTCACGATGTCGAAGACCGACGTCGTCATCGCCAGCTTGAGCTGATGAGCTGCGCGCCGCTGCTCCGCGGTGTCAACGGTCTGCTCGACCTCATCGCACGCCGAGGCGATGAGCGTCATCAGCCGGTCGGCGAAGGCGTTGGTGAGTTCGTTCAGCTCCGGCATCGTGATCCCCTGGCCATCACCGACGGGCTGGGCCCGGATCATCGTCGTCGCCGGAGGCGTGACGCCCATGATCGCGCAACCGGCGACCGTGCCGACGAGCAGGAAACAGGCGGCCATGGCAGCCAATCGCAGCATCGAACATCCACGAAGAGGGTTCATTGAATAGACCCCGGCACAACGGCAGACATTCCCGGCAAAGACTGCAACCGTTAATTGTACGTGAGCCGTACATACGATGGCGGCGGGCAACGCGGGCCACGACGCCGACCCGGCCACGTCGAGCCTCCTGCCACCCGCTGATGCGTTCCAGGCGGTCACCTGCGGCGCCGTGGACGACACCGGGGCGAGCGCCTCCTTCACGTCCGACGGACCGAGCGCCGACGGGCGGACGAAGCCGGAAGTGCTCGCGCGCGGCGTGGCGGCGTGTACGGTGAGCCCGACCTTTGACCAGGTGGGTCAGACCGTCAACGGGACGTCCTTCGCAACCCCGATTACGGCCGGGGCGGTTGCGTGCGTGGTGCAGGCGCACCCGGAGTGGACCGTCGACCAGATGCGCTCGGTGCGTCGCACGCCGCACCGCCGGCTCCCGGGGATCTCAACGAGGACGGCGACGTGGACGCCGACTGCACCGTCGGCATCACCGATCTGCTGGCGCTGCTGGTGCATTGGGGCTGACTGAAAGAAAATAGACCGGGACTCTTTTTCGGCGGCTGCGCGGCGGCAAGAAAATAGACCGGGACTCTTTTTCGGCGGCTGCGCGGTCGGAGAAACCCGACAATCACTCCCGCCGAAAAAGACTCCCGGTCTATTTTCTTCCCGGTTCGTATTCTTCCCCGTCGCGCCACTTTGACGCCGAAGAAAACCCCCAGGTTCCCTTTCCTGCCTACCGTAACGGGTCGGCAGGGTTCTTCTTGGGGTCCGGGAAGGCGCGGGTGGCTGCAACCAGATCGATCGTGGCGTTTTTGTCTGTAATTACAGGGGCAACAGCCTCTGTCGTTGCGGGTCCACTTCCGCCGGCCAACACCGGCCACTTCTACGTCGGCAACTACCAGGGCGACGACGTCGTCGTCTTCGACGGTTCCGGCGCAGTCACCCGGCACTTCTCCGATCCCGACCTCGACGGCCCGCGCGGTATCGTTATCGGACCGCGCGGACGGATCTTCGTCGCGGCGCAGAAGAGCGACTCGATCGTCGTCTTCGATGCCGACGAGAACTGCGTCGACACGTTCACCGACCCGGAACTTGTCGCGCCGACCGGCCTGGCATTCGGTCGCGGCGGCGTGCTCTACGCGTGCAGTTCCGGAAACGACCGGATCGTCGCGTTCGCTCCGGACGGCACACTGGTCGGTTCCTTCACGGCCCGCGGGTTGAAGAAGCCCGCCTGCATAGCCACCGACGGACGTACCGTCTTCGTCGCCGGCGCGGGCTCGCCGTGGATCTTCCGGTTCTCAGCCGACGGGACACCCCGAGGTTGGTTCACCGGCGGCGGGCTGGTGAGCCCCGCGGGGATCGCGCTCGCCGGAGGATTACTGTACGTGTCCGACCGGGGCAGTGGGCGCGTCGTGGTGCTCGATCGGGACGGAACGGTCCAGGCCGAGCTGTCGCATCGTGATCTCGCCGGACCCCGCGGCCTCGCGTTCGACGACCGCAGGCACCGGTTCGTCTCGTGCTGCTTCCGGAACTGGATCGTGGAGTTCGACCCGTCCGGCCGCTACGTGCGCACCATCGCCGGCGGGCAACTCTCGTTTCCCGGCGGGGTCGCATTCTCCTCGATGCCGATCGGCGACGTCGATGACGACGGCAGCGTCGGGCTCCTGGACTTCGGCAAGCTGCTGGCGGGCTGGGGCACCTGCCCGGCGCCGCCGGAGAGGTGCCGCGCCGACGCCAACCGCGACGGCACCGTTGACGTCGGCGATCTGTTCATCGTGCTGGCCAACTGGGATTGAGCGTTGCCCGAATCTGTTATGATCGCCCCTGCGGTGCCTGATCCAAACGCCGAGTACGTGGATGTGACGACCGACGGCGGCGTCGTGACCGCACGGATCACGGAAGCCCACGTCGAGGAGCAGGCGGCGTCGATCATTCTCAACACCGTCCGAAAGGCGATGAACCACCCCGGCCTCGACCTGCGGGCGGTGGTTCTGGATTTCGGTGAGGTCGTGTTCATCAATAGTTCCGGCCTCGCGGCCTGCATCGAGCTGCGCAACGCAGCGGCGGCGAAGGACGCGCGCACCATCGTCTACCGCCCCAGGAACAACGTCAGCGATCTCTTCCGGCTGGTCAAGGTCGATCGGTTGTACTCATTCGCGCACGACGCGAAGGAGCTCGAGGAACTCGTCTCAGGTTGAGTCGCGCCCTCAAGATCGGGTGGCACGGTTGAGTCCGCCGCAGGCGGATTCGGCCGTGGAGCGACGTTCGAAGACACGGCCGACGGCGGACGCCGTCAACCGTGCCACCCAGAGTCAGAGTCTGCTCCGGACGCACAAGGAGGAAGCCGCCACCCTCCGTGCTCAGCTATCCCCAGTTGGCCAGCAGGATGAGCAGGTCGGTGATCCCGACCTCGCAGTCGCCGTCGAGATCGACCGGGCAGTCGGCGCAGAGATCGCACGGGCCCCACTGCTTCAGCAGGATCAGGAAATCAACCATGCCGACGGTGCCGTCTCCGGTGAGATCGCCAGGCACCGGCGGGGGCGCGCACGCGCTGCACAGATCGGCGGCCGTGGCGGCGCAGATGTTGTCCCACAACGACACGCAGCAGAACGAATCCACGGCGCAGACGGCAACGCAACACCTGGCATCATCGCACGCGGGCGTGGGGTTGGGACTGCAGCAGTCGCCGCCGCCGGGGCACACCGGTGGCGGCGTGCACAGGGCGCACAGGACGTTCGCCTGCTGGGCACACAGCGCGTCCCACGCCGTGTCGCAGCAGAACGGGTTACCCGTACAGACGGTGCTGCAGCAGAAGAAGTCGTCGCAGCCCGGCGAGGGATTGGCCGAGCAGCAATTGCCGGTGCCGGGGCAGCCGGCACCGCACACGGCGCAGAGGCTGTTCCCCAGGCTCGCGCAGAGCGAGTCCCACTGGACGTCGCAGCAGAACGGATCGTTCAGGCATACCTCGACGCAGCATGGAAGATCGTCGCAGCCCGGCGAGCCGTTGGCGATGCAGCAGTCACCGGCGCCGGGACATTGGGCAATCGCCGGCTCGGCGAGAATGAACAGGGCAGCGGCGATCGCGCAGCCCCCAGCGCCGCGTAACCGGCTCACGGCCAGGCGCCGAGGTCCGTGGATGGGTCGCGTTCTACCTGCCAATGGAATCTCGGCACGCGCACGCGCCGTCCGATCTGGATCGTGGCCACCTCGCCCGACCAGGTGGGCTCGCCGCGGTCGGCCGGTTCGAACACGCACACGATGTCCGCCACCGGCAGGGCCACCTCGTCGGTGCCGCCATTGTCCAGCATGCTCAGACGAAAGCGGTAGCACTGGCCGAAGGCGGACCGGCCGCGAGCCCGCTGGAACTGCTCGTTGTCGATTCGCCACTCGTGCAGCGGCTCGGCGCCGGGGCGCGAGACGTCGCCGGGGGCGAACATCGCGAAGATGAAGGCGCCGTCCTGGTAGATGGCCGGCGGGTACCGGCGATCAAACAGGTGTGCCGTCGCGTTAATGAGATCGGGATAGCCGTTGCCGTCGGTGTCCTGCGGCGCCGGCGAGACGTTGAGCACCAGCGCATCGGCACGGGCGTCCGGCGGAGCGGGCTGCAGCGGACGCGGCTTTGGCGGCAACGGCCGGTAATAGCCTGACAACCTGGTCGTCTCGCATCCCCAGAGCATCGCCGTGCACGCGCCCAGGACAGCCGCGGCCGCCGCGAACCGGATCATCGAGATGAATGTCGAGCAGATCATGCGTGGGCCGCCGGCGGACCGTGGATTGCGAGTCGCACCGTAGGTTCGTATCGGACTCGTTTCCAGATCCGTCGGAAACATTTGCTCCCGAATTGCCGATGGTTCGATAAAAGCATGCATCAGTCTTCAGCCTCACGGTTCTGGTCCACCTCGAAGGTCGTCAACGGCTCGGCATCCTGCGACTGTTCGGACTCTGTCCGGAGTTCCACGGTGATCTTGTCATCGTCGGAGCGTTTCCACCGTGCCTCCATGTCCGCCTTGATCCGTTGCTTCCAGGTGCGCTTCTCCGGGATCAGACGACCGTCGCGGAGACCCTGCTTCACCTGGGGCGACACGGACATGCGATCGATCTCGCGGCGGGTCAACTGATTGATGCGCTCGTAGTCCGCCGGGCTCGTGATGACGTGTGGGGTCAGCACGATGAGCAGCTCGATCTTGCGAGACTCCTCGCTCTCGCTCCGGAAGAGCCAGCCGATCAGCGGGATGTCGCCAAGGATGGGCACCTTGCTCTTGCGCAGCTCGTACATATCCTGGATCAGCCCACCGATGACGATCGTCTGCCCGTCGCGCACGGTGACGGTCGTCGAGGCGGTGCGCTTCGTGAGGATGGGCACCGCGAGGTCCTCACTGACCTGGATCGTCTCGTTGGTGAGATCGGTGATCTCCGGCTCGATCAGCATCCTCACGAAGCCGTCGGGGTTGATCGACGGCGTCACGTTGAGAATCACGCCGATGTCGATGAACTCGACGGTCGTCTGCTGTGTGCCCCCGCCCGCCAGGCTGCTGCTGCTGGCGCGGCCGATGTTCTCACCGATCTGGATGCGGGCCGGCTGGTTGTTCGCGGCCATCACCGATGGATTGCTCAGCACCTGGATCCGCCCCTGTGCCTCCAGTGCTTTGAGCAGGAGCGAGAAGTTGTCGCCGGAGACCGAGAAGGTCGGCAGGCCAAGCGTCGGCAGGAACGCGCTGGCCAGGCTCGATGAGGCGCCGAAGATCACGTTCTGGCTGCCCTGTGAGTTGCTCTGGAACCGGGCGTCGACGCCCCACTCCAGGGCCCCGGTCAGCGAGATCTCCGCCAGCAGCACCTGGATGAGCACCTGCGGCGGGTCGACGTCCAGCTCGAGGATCATCTGCCGGACACGGTCCATGTAGCGTGGGCTCGCGCTGACGAGCACGGTGTTGGACTTCTCGTCACCGACGATGGTGACCTCGCGCTCCAGCAGCCGGCTCGCCGAGCCGAGTTGGCCCGGGCTCAGCGTGCTCAGGAGTTTCCGCTGCTCCTGGTCGACGAACTGGGTCAGCACGGACGCCACCTCGGTCGCCACGGCGTTGCGCAGCGGGTACGCGAAGACCTCGCGCTCGTTCGCCTCCAGCGCGTCGAGGTTCTGAACGACCTCCGCGACCAGGTCGAGGTACAGCGGTGTCCCCGATACCAGCAGGCTGTTGGTCCGGTTGTCCACCGTGATGCTGAGGTCCCGGCGATCATCGGGCACCGCGGTCAGCTCGGCGCCGAGAAGCTGTGCGTAGGGGCCGGCGGGTCCGCCCGTCGCGTCCCGCACGGCGCCTGCCGGGGCAATGTCGGTCTGCTGCCGCTCGCGCGGCTTGAGGACGTAGAGATTGCCGCGGCGCCGTAAGTTAAACAGGTCCGTGAGAATCTCCGCCATCGCCAGGGCGTCGGCGTTCACGAGCTTGAAGATCCGGACGTTCTGCGCACCGACACTCGACTCGTCGAGATCGCGGACCATCCGCTCGATCATGGCCATCGCCGCCTGCGGCGCGGAGACGATGATGGTGTTGGTGCGAAAGTCCGGCGTCAACGTGATCGACTCGCGGATCGCGGTGCTCACCTCCATCTCGGAGATCCGCGGCTCGCCGTTGCCCATGCTCCCTGCGTACTGGTGGAAATACTTCAGCACGATGGCCTGCCGTGATGCTCTGCGCGTCCCCATGCCGCGGCCGCTCAGGACGTCCTCGATGAGACCGACCGTCTCCAGGGCGTTGGCGGACATAAGCGGGATGTACCTGATCTCGACGACCTGGGCGGGCCTGGCCCCGTCGAGCTGGGCGACGAGCCGCTTGATCGCGCGCACGTCATCGACGGGCGCACTGATCAGCACGGCGTTGAGACGTTCGTCGGCGGTCACGCGAACCGTGTCGCGGCCGCGGCGACGGTTGGCGTCGTCAACGTAGAGGTCGCCGAGCAGGGCGACGACGTCCGAGGCGGTGCTGCTGACGAGCTGGACGATCTCGACCTCCGAGCCCGGATTCCGCCCGGCCAGGCCGCCGGTGAGCGCGTCGATCAGGTCGTGGATGACCTGGAGGTTCTCATCGCTGGCGGCGACGATGAGGCTGTTGGTCGCGGTGTCCGGCTCCACGCTGACGCGGTCCGAGGGCTGCGCCGCCGTGCCGAGGGATTGCTGGCGCTGCCGCATGAGCGATTGAATCCTCGGCGCGAGGCGGTCCGCTGCCGAGGACTCCAGCGGGATCACCGCCAGGCGAATCGCCGGATTGCTCGGCGTGGCTTCCAGCTTCCGGACGAGCTGGGTGATGGCGGCGAGGTCATCGGGGCCGGCCGCGACCATCAGGCTGTTGGAACGCGGGTCCGTGAGCACCAGCGGCTGCTGGCTCCGGCGCAGCTCCGGCGGCATGTCCGCATAGCGCCGTTCCATGATGAGCTTGACCGTCTCGGCAATGCGTTCGACGTTGCCGCGGCTCACCGGGATCACGCTGATCAGCGCATCCTCGTCGATCGCCGCACGATCGAGGTCCTCCACCAGCGCCCGCACGACCTCGAACGACTCGCGCCCCGCGGCGATGACGAGGCTGTTGGTCCGGGTGTCCGGGACGATCGTCGCCCGCTGGAGTTCGGCGGTCTCAGGCTCCGTGCGGCGAAGGCGCTCCAGGCGGGCCTCCATGAGCTGCCGGACCATCGCCGCGACCCGCGTCGCGGACGCGTTGACCAGATCAAGCCGCTGCAGCGCCGCCAGCTCGGGGGGAACAGCCGTGTCCAGCGTTTCCAACAAGCCCTCGACGACCGCAAAGCTGCTCCTGCTCGTCGACACCACCAGTGAATTGGTGCGATCGTCGGCCTGGATGATGACGAGGTCGTCGCGCCGGATCATCCCCGCCTGCTCCTGCTGGGCGAACAGACGGGTGACCGTGGCGGCCACCCGCCCCGCCGAGGCGTGCTCCAGCGGATAGATCCGTACGGACGCTCCCGGCGCCGCGGATTCGATGTCCATCATCCTGATCAGTTCCGAGACGACCTCGAGGTTCATCGGCGTCCCCACGAGCACCAGCGCGTTGATCTTCGGCTCCGCCCGGATGACAAGACGGGTCATCGGGCTGAACACGTCGGATTCCAGCACCCGCCCCCCATTGTTCGAGACCCTGGCGAGCCGCAGCCGCGCCACCTGCCGCTGCATGGGGTTCGCCTGACGGCCGTCCATGACGCCGTCGACGAGGATCGCGTTGAGCGTCTCGGCGAGGTCCTGGGCGTCGGCGAAACGCAACGGAACGATCCGCGGCTCGATCCATCCGTTGGAGACCTCCCGGTCGATTCTCAGGTACAGCACCTCGACCAGCGCCACCGCATCGATCTTGCCGGCCACGATCACGGTGTTCGTCCGCTCATCGACGCTCAAGGCAATCGTGTCCAGCAGGGCCTTGCCGACGTGCCCCTCGGGCACGCCGGAGACGCGGGAGCCCGGCACGCGCCCAAGCTGCTTGCCCTGGGCGAACAGCTCGCGCACGATCCGCGCGAAGTCCGCCGCGGCGATGTTCGAAAGCGGGAAGAGCTTCACCTCGACCGCGTCGGTGATGGGCAGCCGGTCGAAGGTGGCCACGACCTCGGCCATTGCCTCGACGTTGCCGGGCGTCGAGCTGATCACGATCGCGTTGAGCCCTGCATCCGCGATGACCCGGATCGGCTTGGTGAGGTCGAGCGTGACGGTGCTCTCGCCGAGCCCGACACGGCTGATCGCCAGCCGCCGCACCTGCTCCTGGACCGCGCGGGCCAGCGGGGTCCGGGACTGCTGCGAGCCGGGGTTCAGGATCTCCTGGAGGATCCGCGCCATCGCCGGCGCCTCGGCGTTGCGCAGCATGATGACGCGCATCTGCGACTCCGCGAGGATCGGCTCGCTGTCGATCGCCTTGAACACGCCGATGATCGTCTCGCGGTCGGCGGGGTTGGCGACGACGATGACGGCGTTGCGACCCGTCAGCGGCACGACCCGGATAGGCTCGGTGACCAGCCGCGACACCGTGTCGTCGCTCGGCGGCTTGTCCAGGCCGATCGTCTCGACGATCTTGCGGGCCGCGTCGGGTGAGATGTTCTCGAGTTCGATGATGAAGATGCCGTGCCCGGCCGGCGGGGAGAGCTCGTCCAACTGCCGGACGGTCTCGCGTATCTCGTCGAACATCGCGGCGGTACACGCCACGACCAGTGTGTTGCCCGCCACGTCCACCTCGATCGCCAGCGGCTGGCCCGCCTGGGTCGCCTTGGCGCGGTACGCCTGGGAGATCGCCGCGGAGACGCGACGGACCGGGGCTGCATTGAGCTTGAGGACGTAGACGGACAGGCCCTGCTCCGACGCCTCGCTCTGAAGGGCCTCGGCAAGGGCCCGGATCTGCCGGAACTCCTCTTCCTCGGCGCGGACGATGATCGAGTTGGACGCCGTGTCCCCGACGATGCGCAGCGCCCTGCGACCCCGAGTGTCACCGGACTGCTCGTACAGGCGGCGCAGGGCCTCGGCGAGCTTCGTCGGGCTGCCGCTGCGCACGGGAATAATCTGCGGCGGCGGCAGCTTCGCGTAGTCGGCGACGTCGAGCTGCGTCACGATCTGCTCGATCTTCCGCATGTTCTGCCGGCTCGCCGAGATGATCACCGAGTTGGTCAGCGGCTCGGCGGCGGCGCGCACCCACTCCTGCGCCTCGACGAGCACCGTGGGGTAGTCGCGTTCGTCACGTCGGGACCGGTCCGCGTCCGACGGCCGCCCGCCGCGATCGGTCTGGCGGCGGCCGCGCGAGATCTCCGTGGAGAACGCCCCGTTGATCGCCCCGGCCACGGACCGCGCGTCGGCGTACGTCAGCGGCAGCACCTTGAGCTGCAGCGATGTGTCGTACTCCTCGCTGTCGAGCTTGGCCAGCAGCGCCCGGATGTTGGTCCACTCGCTCTGGTCGGCGGTGATCACGAGACTGTTGGAGGCGGGGTCGGCGACGATTCGCGCGTTGAACTTGCCGGGCGTGTCCGCTTCGAAGGAGAACGGCCCGTAAAAGACCGACAGCGCCTCCTGGACCTGCTCGGCCCGGGCGAAGCGCAGCGGAACGAAGTCGGTGATGCGCTGGTTCTGCGATGGCTGGTCGAGCTCGGCGATGATCCGCCGGATCTGTTCGAACTGGTCGCTCGTCGCCGCGATGATGAGCTGGTTCTCCAGCCGGTTGATGTCGATCTTCGGCTCGACCTCGCCGCCCGGTCCATCGTCGCGCCCGCGCAGGAACGTGCGCAGCGTAAAGGCGACGTCCACCGCCAGCGCGTGCTCCAGCGGGATGATGCGGTACTCCAGCGGGCTCGCCGCGGGCACGTCGTCGATCTTGGCGATGAGCGCCTCGATGACCGGGAACGACTCCTCGGTCGCCGTCACGATGATGCTGTTGGAACGCCGGTCGTCGACGATCTTCGCCTTCACCTCGACCGCGGGCCCGTCCCCGCCCTCGAGCCTGATCGAGATGCCCTTGGTCTCGCCGCGGGAGTCGAGCTCCAGGGTCTCGCGCAGGATCCGCACGACCTCCCGGGCCCGCGCACCCTTGAGCGCGTAGGTCCGGATGATCGTCTCGTCGCTCGCCGAGGGCGCGTCGAGACGCTCGATCAGCGCGACGGCCTGGACGAACTGGGCGCGGGGGGCGTTGACGACCAGACTGTTGGTCCGGGCATCCGGCGTCACGATCACGCCGGCCCCGCCACCGCCACCTCCGGAACGGCGGCCGAACTGCTGGGTGACGATCCGGGCGATCTCCTGCGCGTCGCCGTCGGTGAGCGCAATGATCTCGATGCGGCGTTCGCCGGAGACGTCCGGCTGATCCATCCTGGTCAGCAGGTCGCGGATCATGGCGAGGTCGTCCGCCTCGGCAGAGACGATCAGCGTGTTGGTGGACGCGCTGGCGGTGATCGTGGTCGTGGACGCCGGCGCGCCGACGGCCCGGTCGCGGTCGCGCAGGAACCGGGTGAGCGTGTCGGCGAGCTCGCGGGCCTGCGCGAACTCGACGGGCAGCACCGCCATGTGCTGCTCGCCACGGTCGGACTGGTCGTCGATGTTCGTGATGAACTCGGCGATCTCCTGCTGCTGCTTCCTGGTGCCGTAGACGATGATGACCTTGTTGCGTATGTCGGTGCGGATCCTGGCATCCGTCGGGTCCGCTGCCTGCCACCAGCGGCGGTTGCGGGAGGAGTACGCGAACGCCTCGGTGAGCACGTCGGCGACCACGTTGACGTCGGCGTGTTGCAGCGGGTAGAGCTTGACGACCCGTTGCTCGCCGGAGCCCTCGGGTGCATCGAGGAGCTCGATCAACTGCTCCACGACCTCGAACTTGTCGCCTTCTCCAGTGACGATCAGCGCGTTGAGCCGCAGGTCGGCCTGCACCGCGAGCGAGCCGCGGCGGGAGCGGCCCCTGTCACCCTGGTTGCCGAAGAACCACCATGGGCCTTCCTCGGCCAGGCTGATCTGGTTGGCAAGGTTCTGAACGGTCCGGGCGATGTCGGCTGCCTTGGCGTGCCGCAGTTCAAAGATGCGGAACCCCAGCGCCTGGCTCGCCTGCCGCGTGTCAAAATGCTCGACGAGCTTCTCGATCTCGTCGAAGTCCTCATCGTTGGCCGCCACGAGCAGCGTGTTGCTGTTGCGGTCACCGATGATCGACACCTGCCGTGACCGCGCCCGGCGGCCGCGGCCCGCGGAGGCGATCTGCGCGCGGTCGTCGAACAGACGTTGAAGGGCCGCCGCCACGGTCGAGGCGTCGGCCCGTTCGAGAACGATGGTCCGCACCTTGAACTGGCGGGTGGGCGGGCGGTCTATCTCCTTGAGCACGGCCTCGATCTCGGCCATGATCTCTTCGCTGGCGCGCACCAGCAGCGTCCCGGTCGCGTCGTCGGCGACGATCATCGTCGATGCCCGCCGCGCCTGGTCCGTTCCCAGGACGACCTTCTCCAGCATCCGGGCCGCCTGCTGCGGCTGCGCCGCGGTCAGCTCGATGATCTTCAAGGGATACCGGTCCTCGCCGAGCTTGCGGTCAAGCTGCTCCATCAGGGCGTCCACTTCCTGGAGCTGCTCGCGCGAGGCGGTCACCAGAAGCGTGTTGGTGCGCCGGTCGGCGGAGAACTCCGGCTGGATGGCGCCCTGGCCCAACTGGGCCCGCATGTTCTCGAACCGCACGCGAAAGATACTGCGCAGCGTGTTCTGGAGGTCCCGGGCCTCGGCGTACTGCAACGGGTAGAGCTTGAGCGTCGTCTGCACGTTGATCGGCGTCTGGTCGAGCAGCTCGATGAACTGATCGATGAAGCCGATCGCCTCCGGCGGGCCCATGACCACCAGGGCATTGTTCTGCGGATCGACGTTGACCTTGACCCGGTCGGGGTTGAAGACCGCCTCGATGGTCGTGTCCCCGGCCAGCAGCGTCACCGCGAGGTCGCGCATGCGCTGCGCCTGGCGGCCGCGCCGCCGCAGCGCGGCGTCCGGCTGGAGCAGTTGCCGGACGCTCTCGGCCGCGCGCTGGGCGGTGATCGTCTCCAGCGGGTACACCTTGACGACCATCTGCTGCACCATCGCCGGCTGGCTCAACGCGGCGATGAGGTCGCCGACGACCTCGAAGTCGAAGTCGTTGCATGTCACGATCAGCGCGTTGTTGGCCGTGTCGGCGATCACCGCCACGCGGCGGCGCAGGTCGCCGCGCCGCCCGCCCGGGGGCGTCATCGCGTTGATCGTCTGCTGGATGAGCCGCGAGGTCGTCAACGCGCTCAACTCTTCGGGAAGCCCGATGTAGTGAACCTGTCCCGGCGCCGCGGGGAGCTGTTCGACGAGCTGCTTTGCGAGGTCCGCGACACGCTTGACGGCCCGGGGCGAACCCACCACCACGAGACTGTTCGTGGCGGGATCGATCGCGATGGTGATCTCGCTGCCGGCGACGTCGTCGTCGTCGTCGGATTGGAACGCGGCGAACACCGTCGCGACGACGGCCGCTTGAAGGTTCATCGGCAGCGCCGCGCCGGGTTCGCCATCCTCGTCGTCAGCGTCGCCCGCGGACGTCTCGCGCGACGCGCCGGACCTCTCACGCCCACGGCGGCGTTCCATCAGCTCGTCGAGGGAGATCACCCGCACGTTGCTGCCGCGGCCGGTACGCAGCATTCGTTTGAGCGTCCGGGCCAGCTCCGCCGCCGAGGCACGCCCGGGGTCGATCGGAATCATCCGCATCTCGCGCGACGAGGCGATCGTGGCCCGATCGAGGTCGCCGACGATCTGCTCGATCATGGCAAACTGCTCGTCCGTGGCGAGGATCAGCAGGCTGTTGCTCGCGGCGTCCACGCGGATCGTCGGCGCCGGCTCGGCCGCACTGGGATCGTCGAAGATCGCCGCCAGGTTCACCGACAACTCCCGTGCGTCGGCGTTGCGAACGGTCATCACGCGGACGCGGCGGGTCGACGAGGCGATCACGTCGCGGGGATCGACGTCCAGTTGCATGACCATCTGCTCGGCGACGGCCAGCAGCGACGGCGGCGCCGAGATCACCACGGCGTTGAGCCGCGTGTCGGCGGCGACGCGGATCGTCGGCTCACCGCGTCGCCGCTGTATCTCGGCGTACTGCATCAGCGCCCACGACGGCAACCGCCCGGTGTCCACCAGTTCGTCTCGACCCAACAACTGGGAGACGATCGGGGCCACGCGCTCGGCCCGGGCGTATTTCAGGAACACCGTCCGCACCTGGTGCTGGTCCGCCGGCGGCGCGCCGTCGAGCTCGGCGATCATCGCGGCGATCCGCTCGACCTGCGCCGGCTCCGCGGTCACGATGATCGAGTTGGTCGACGGCTCCGCGGCGACTGACACGGGCGCCGTGTCGCCCTCGGCGCGTGCCCGCGTCTGGACCGCCTGGGTCACTGCGCGAGCCACCTCCGGGGCCTTCGCCTGGGTGAGCTGGAAAATCCGGACGTCGACCGAGTCGACCGCGGACCGCGGATGATCGAGCTGGGCGACGAGGCTCTCCGCCACCTCCAGGATCGACGGCGGCGCCGAGAGGATCAGCGTGTTGCTCTTGCGGTCCGCCGACAGGTGAAGCAGCGCCGCCGGGTCCGGCCCGGCGTCGGGGACGTCCTCGGCGATGCGCTGCACCAGGATCGCCTGGAGCATCGGCACCAGTGTCTCGGCCCGGGCGTTGTCGAGGGTGAAGAACCGCAGCGCCGTGACGGGCCCCACGCGCCGCGCATCCAGCTCGGTGAGCACCTGCTCCACGCGGTCGAAGATGTCCGCGGGCCCGGAGACGATGAGCGTGCGGCTCCGCGGCTCGGTCGTGATCGAGGTCATGACGCGGCGATCGCGCCCCGACGGGCTGAGGTTCCCGTCCGCGGCGAGTTGGCGCAGCGTCGCACTCACCGCGTTGAGGTCGGCGTTCAAGACGTGATAGGTGCGGACCTGGGTCTCGTCCGTCATCTGCTGGCGGTCGAGCTGCTCGACGAGCGCCTGGAAGCCGGCCATCCGCTGGATCGGCGCGTCCACGATCAGCGAGTTCGTCTGCGGGTCGCCCCGAACCACGATCTCGCGCGGCGGCTGGAGGTGGTACAGCAGGCGCCCGCGGCGGTCGCGCGGCACCGGCGGCTGCGGGAACATCTCGTCGATGGTGCGGGCGAGTTCCTCGGCGCGGGCGACGCGAAGCGGGAAGATCCGGATCTCGCGGCCCTCGGCGTCGAAGCGATCCGCGGTATTGAGCTCCTCGACGAGCATCTGGATGTCCGGAAGCATGTCCGGGTGGGCGGCGACGATCAGCGCGTTGGTCTGGCTGTCGGAGTAGATCGTCACCGGCCGGTCGCGGCGCTCTTCGGGCGGGCGGCGGTCGTACTGGCGCATGAGCGCGCGAGCGAGGTTGTCCGCATCGGCGGTTCGCAACTGGAGGATGCGCAGCGGCGGCATGTCCTGCGGTTCGGGCTCGTCGAAGCTCGCCACCAGCGAACGGATGATCGCCTGTTGATCCCGCTGGGCGCCGATGAGCACGGAGTTCGTCCGCTGGATCGCGACGAAGACCGGCGGCGGGCCGCCGCGGCCGCGGAGCATGCCCAGCGCGCTGGAGGCGAGATCCTCCAGGAACTCGACGGTCGCCTCGGCGGTCTGGTTTTCCAGCGCGATGAGCTGGACGTCCGGCGGCGGCGCGATCGAGTCCTGCAGCTCGTTGAGGATCGCCATGAAGCGCAGCATCGCCTCGTCGTCGGCGACGACGAGCAGTGTCGAGTTGTCCGCGTCCACCTCGACGCTCACCGGCAGCGCGTCGGGAACCTCGGCGGTCTGCTCCTCGTAGAGCCGCAGCGCCTGGTCCGCCATCTGCCGGGGTTCCGTCCCCGTGACGTCGAAGACGCGCAGCGATCGGCGGATCGGTACGGCCTGGAGATCATGCAGCATCTGCTCGATCTTCTCGAACGTGACGTCGTCGCCCGCCACGATGAGCGTCCGGCTCACAGGCTCGGCCAGGATCGTCACCTCGACCGGCTTGCCGCCATCCTCCGGCAACTCGCTGAGCACCCCCTGGCGGGCGAGGCCCATCAGCGTCCGGGCGATCTGGGCCGGGTCCCCCCGCTCGATGTGATAGGTTCTCAGCTGGGCCCTCGGCGGCAACTGCACGCGGTCGAGCTGCTCGACGAGCGCCTCGAACTGGGCCCGCCGCTCGGACGGCGCTTCGACGATCAGCGTGTTGGTGGCCGCGTCCGCGGAGACGTGGACTTCCTTGGGTTCCTGAAGGTGCGGCAGCGGGCGGCCGCGGCGATCGAGCGGCATCGGCGGCTGCGGGTAGAGCCGGTCCAGCGCCACGGCGAGGTCGACGGCCCTCGCCCGGTTGAGACTGAACAGCATCGTCTCGCGCTCGGCCTCCCCGGAGCGGTTGATCGAGTCCACGAACTGCTTGACCTCGTCGTAGATCTCGGTGTGGGCGGTCACGATCAGCGTGTTGGTCCCGGCGTCGGCGTCGATGGTGACGGGCATCTCGCGTCGCTGCTCGGCGGGGCGGGCCTCGTAGCGGCGCCGCAGCATGCTCGAAATCTGCATGGCGTCCGCGGCCCGAACCTGGATCAGTTGCAGCGGCGGCAGCTCCGTCGGCTCGAAGCGGTCCAGGATGCGCACCGCCCGCTCGATCACCTGGTGCTGCACCGGCTCGGCGAGGACGTACAGGCTGTTGGTGCGCTCGAGGACCTCGATCGAGGGGTCGGGCACGGCCCGCGACGGGTCCACGGCAGCGGTGGTGGCGAGCAACGTGCGCAGCGGCTCGATGACGTCGGTGACCCGGGCGCTGTGCAGCTCGATGATCCGGCCGGTCCGCGCCGGCGGCAGGAGTTTGCGGGCCTCGGCCACCGCGGTCTCGTATGCCCGCACGCTCTCGACGGTACCGGATATGAGCAGGTTGCCCGTCAACGGATCGAAATCAACCGAGGGAACCGGCCGCTCGTCGGGGTCGAGACCGCGGTTGAGCCTCTCGTAGACGAAGCCCGCCTTCTTCATGAGCGCCGTCGCATCGATGCCGCTCAGCGTGATCACGCGGAACTGGAAGTCACCGGGGACCGGCCGATCGAGCGTCGCCACGAGCCTCTCGATGACGCCGAACTGCTCCGGCCGGGCGGTGATCACCAGCAGGTCCAGCGGATCGACGGCCTCGATGGTCGGCGGGTCGTAGCGCGACCCGTCGTGCGGTTGAAGCAGTTGCCGGGCGAGTACCAACACCGGCGCCACGAGCGTGCTCGGTTCGGCGCTGGTGACATGGACCTGGCGCGTCTCGCGCTCGATGACGGTGTTGTCCTGGACCATGCGCAGCACCTCGGCGAAACGCTGCTGCGCCGCGACCGACCCGATGGCGGTCAGTTGCCGGCCCGATGCATCGAGGTTCAGCGCGAGCGCCCACGTGGGATCGCCGGCGTCGACCTGGCTGAGATACAGTTCGCGGCTCCGTTCAAGGACGGCCGCTGTATCGGCGGCGGTCAGCCGGTACAGCCGCACCGTGCGATCCAGGTGCGGCGGCTGGTCGAGCACGGGCACGAGCGCCTGGACCGCCTCCACGTCGGCGACCGGCCCGGCGATGATCAGTGAGCGGCGGTCGGGACCGGGGACCATCTTCGTGGTCACGAGTTGACGGCCGTTGAGCAGGCTCCTGAGGGCCGCCGCCACCGCAGCCGGGTCGGCGTGGTCCAGCGCGATGACCGTAATGGCCCGTTGCGTGGCACCGGTCGTGGTGATTGGCGGGCCGTCGATCTCGGCGAGAAGCGCCGCCGCCTCGTCGATGGACCCGGTCGAGCCGATGAGGGTGATCTTGGCGAGATCGTCCAGCGCGATGATCGTGGGTCGCTGCTCCTCGGGAAGCTTGGCGTAGAGCTGGGTGAGCTTCGCCGTGGCTGCCTCGGGGGCAAGCCGCGCCAGCGCGAAGGTCCGCACGGTGCGGCCGGCGCCGATCGCCGGCACGTCCAGCAGTGCGATCGCTTCGCGCAGCTTGTCGATACGGCTCTGGACGCCCTTGGCGATGATCGAATTCGTACGCTCATCGGCGGAGATGCTCAGCCCCGGCATCGAGGTCTCCTCGGTCTTGACCTGCTTGCCCTTCTGATCGGTGACCCACTTCTCGATTCTGTGCGACAGCAGCGCTTCCAGCGGCTCCATGAGCTCCTTTGCCTTGGCGTACCGGAGCGTGAAGAACTCGACGGCGCCCTCCGGGTCCTCGCGGTCAAGTTCGTCCACGATCGTCAACAGGCGGCGGATCTGCCCGGCGGTCTCCGTGATCACCAGCGAGTTCTGCTGCTCCATCGCGGCGACCGAACCGTATTCCGCGACCATTGCCGCGAGCTGCTCCGCCAGCGGCTTGGCCATCGCGATCTCCAGCGGCCGGACCACCGTGACGATCTCGTGGGGGCTGACGCTCGACGGCACTTGACCGATGAAGACGGGGATGTTCTCGCGCTGCATCTCGGTGAGCTTCTGGAGATAGAGCATCTCGTCGCTCACCCGAAGCGCCACGCCCTTGGACTGCAGGAGAATGTTCAGGACGACCAGCGCCTCGTCGAGCGTGTACTGCTCCGGCGCGAGGTAGTCCAGCGTGCCCTGCGGCACGTCCGTCTCGCGCACGACAGGAAGACCGGTCACCCGCGAGAAGTAGTCGAGGACCTGGTCGAACGAGGCACCCTTGAAGTTGAACCGGATCAGCTCCGGTTCGTCGGCATACGCCGTGGCCGGCACCGCACATGCCACCGCCAGCACGAGTGCACCCAGATTGTCGAACCGCATCACCCGTTTCTCCTTAGATTGCGACGGTCCTACCGCGCCCGGTGAGGTCGTCGCCGTACCAGTTCCTGCCTGGTTTGACCGGCCGCGGTGGGCCGGGATTCACCGAAATGGCGACAAAGCGGTTCCCGGGCTACAACAGCCCCAATCACAGCGGGTGGCACGGTCGAGCTTGCTCGCCCGTGTCTTCGAACGTCACACCACGGCCGAGCGGGAGAAAATAGACCGGGAGTAATTTCCGGGCTGCCGTTACCGTGTGGCGGTAGGCCACCGGCCGGAAATTACTCCCGGTCTATTTTTTCCCCGATCATGAGCACCGGACAGAACATCCAGACCGACACCCGCGAGCTGTGCCTGCCGGAGGGCCGGCGGGTCGGTCAGCCCGGCCACGAGATCGCCAAGCGGTACCTGCTGACTCGGCTGGGCGAGATCGGGCTGCGCCCCTTCAGGGATGCGGCGATCGAGCTTCCGTACACCCGTCCGCACCCGGAGACCGGTGCCGCCACCGGGTTCGTCAACCTCGTCGGCGTCATCCCCGGACGCGACCGCGACGCCGCGCCGCTGCTGGTCGGGGCTCACTACGACAGTGTGATCGACTCACCGTGCGCCGACGACAACGCGACCGCGGTCGCCGTGACACTCGCGGTCGCGGAGGCACTGGCAGGCACCGAACCCCGGCGCGACGTGGTCATCGCGATCTTCGACGCCGAGGAACCGCCGTTTTTCTGCACCGACGCCATGGGATCGACCCGCTTCTGGCTGGACCACTGCCGCGGGATCGACTTCGGGTGCGTGCTGATCATGGACCTCATCGGGCACGACGTGAAGCTCGGTCTCGGCGAGCTCGACGAGAAGCTGCCGCACCTGCGCGAGCTGCTGTTCGTGCTTGGCGCCGAGAGCCACGGCGAGTTGCCCGACCTCGTGCAGCGCGTCGCCCCCGAGGTCACCGGCCTGAGGGTCTTCCCGACCCTCAACAGCTACATCGGTGACCTGTCCGATCACCACGCCTTCCGCGAAGGCGGGCAGCCCTTCCTTTTCCTGACCTGCGGTCGGGGCCGGTATTACCACGATCCCGGCGACACGCCGGACGCGGATGACTGGATCAACTTCGACAAGGTCCACCGTGTCTGCGAGCTGGTCGAACGTCTCCTGCGCGAGTTGGACACGGCGGCATTGCCCGGCGGCGCCGCACCGGCCGACACCGTCTCGTTCGAGACAGCCATGATCGAGAGGGCAATCGGGCCGCAGCTGCCGCAGCTCCTGCAACTGAGCGGGCAGGACCGGCTCGAGACCAGGGCCCACATCGATCGGCTCGTGGCAGCACTGGCAGGGTCGTTGCTCAGCGGGTAGGGGTGACCGTTACAACTGGACCGTGGCCGACAAAGGACATGAATCCTGATTCCCTCCCTGCCTGACCGATAGGACGAGCAACGGCTCAGCCATACCCGGTTGTGCATGGAGGTTGCCATGAATTTGACCGTTCGTTGCGGGCGTGTCTCGTGGCGCTCGCACTCGGGTCGGCGGTCACCGCCGTCCGGGCCTCACCCGGCGAAGTCATCGCCCACCAGAGGATCAGCGCCACTGAAGGCAACTTCGATGGCCCGTTGGACGCGGGCGATTTGTTCGGAGGGTCTGCGGCGATGATCGGAGACCTCGACGGTGACGGGGTTCGTGACATTGCGGTCGGGGCGTCTCTCGATAACGACGAAACCAGTACTCCACTCCGAGCCGGCGCAGTCTGGATTCTGTGGCTCAACACCGATGGGACGGTGCGGGCGCACCGGAAGATCAGTGATACCCAGGGTGGTTTCGACGGCGGGCTGGGAAATCTCGATCTCTTCGGTTTATCCGTGGCATCGCTTGCTGATCTCAACGGCGACGGCGCTGTAGACCTGGTCGTCGGGTCATTCGGAGGTGACGCGGACCCGCCCCGCTCCGGCGGTGTGTGGATCTTGTTTCTCGACGAAATCCCCGCGTGCATGTGGGATTGCGGAGACGGCGACGGCCACATCGGTATCGTTGATCTGTTGACACTGCTCGCGAGCTGGGGCGAGGCGGGCACGACGTGCGATCTCGACGGCACCGGGATCGGATTCTCGGATTTTCAGGAGTTGTTGGACAACTGGGGTCCGTGCCCGCAGCCGGAAGTGCCCGGCGGTTGACCCCGCCGGCCGATTCGCTTCTCATGGAGAACCGTGCCGGGTGTGCAGACAAAAAAAGGAATCTGCGGCGTGTGCCCCGCCGGGTGCTGGGTCCAGGTTGATCTCCAAGACGGCATCCTGAAGGACATCCGGCCGGACACGGGTCACCCCCTGGGAATGATCTGCCGCCGTGGGCAGCACGCCCCGGAGATCATCTACTCCGAGAAGCGTCTGCGCTATCCCATGAGACGCGTGGGCCCCAAGGGAACCCACGAGTTCGAGCGCATCACCTGGGATGACGCATACGACGCCATCGTGGCGACGCTGCACCGGTTCCGTGAAGAGTCGGGACCGGAATCGGTCGCCATCTACACGGGGCGCGGCGCTTTCGAGACCTCGTTGTGCGACGTGTTCCAGCCGAAGGGCGTCGCGGTCTCCTCGGCGTCCAGCGTGCTGTTCCCCTTCGGCTCGCCGAACACCATGGGCGTGGGCGCGCTGTGCTACGTGTCGTTCGCCATGATCGCGCCGCACGTCACGATGGGGCGCATGCTGGTGAACATGTACAACGACATCGAGAACGCGGAGCTGGTCGTGGTGTGGGGCGCCAACCCGGCCACGGACTCGCCGCCGCTGGACATGCACAGGCTGGAAGCCGCGGCGGCGCGCGGCGCCGAGATCGTCGTCATCGACCCCCGCCGCACGGAGTCGGTCACGCGCACCGGCGCCCGCTGGATCCCCATCCGGCCCGGCACCGACGGCGCGCTCGCCCTGAGCATGATCGAGGTGATGCTCGACGAGGAACTGTACGACGAGCCCTTCGCCGAGAACTGGTGCCACGGCTTCGACGAACTGGCGACCTACGTACAGCATTTTCGCCCGGAAGCGGCCGAGGCCATTACCGGTGTGCCGGCGGCGACCATTCGCGAACTCGCCCGCCGCATCTGCAACGCCGGCGGCGCGTGCCCGATGATGTACACCGGCCTGGAGTACTCCAACAGCGGCGTCCAGGCGATACGCGCGGTGCTCACGCTGTTCGCGCTGGCGGGGCAACTCGACGTCCCCGGCGGCATCGGCCTGGCGATGCTGAACTCACACTTCCCGATCAACCGTGCAGGCAACCAGGAGAACCCCGACCTGGACCGGGCGGTCGCGCGAACGAAGTTCCCGATCTACAGCGACTACCGCGGCGAGAGCCACGCCAGCGGACTGGTGACGAGCGTGCTCGAAGGAGATCCATACCGGATCAGGGGCCTGATCATCCACGGCGCGTCGCTCTTGACAAGCTGGCCGCAGACGCCGCGATGGCGGGAGACGCTCTCGAAGCTCGACTTCGTGGTGTGCATCGATCGGCAGCTCACCGCGGACTCTGCGTACGCGGACATCGTGCTGCCGGCGACCACCATGTTCGAGATCGATTCGTACATGGTGTACGGCCCGATCTTCCGGCTGCGCGAGAAGCTCATCGAGCCCGTCGGCGAGGCCCGCAACGACTACCTGATCATGGCCGAGCTGGCGAGCCGGCTGGGCTATGGCGACCGCTATCCGCAGACGGAGCAGGAGATGATCCGGGCGGCACTGGAGGGTTCCGGGTTCTCCCTGGAGGATGTCAAGGCGGCCGGAGGCTGGGTGAAGATCCCCACCCCGATGATGCAATACAAGAAGTGGGAGAAGGGCGGCCTGCGGCCGGACGGCGCGCCGGGCTTCGACACCCCCACGGGCAAGTTCGAGATCTGCTCCACGGTCCTGCAGGATCACGGCTACGAACCGTTGCCGAAGTACACCGAACCGAAGGAGGGACCGCTGGCGAGCCCCGGCGCGATCGAGGACTTTCCGCTGGTGTTCAATTCCGGCGCCCGGCCCCACACCGACTTCCGCTCGCAGCACCACGGGATCAAGGGCCTCGTGAAGGACAACCCCGAGCCGACCGTGGAACTCAACGAGCAGGACGCCGCCGAGCGCGGCATCCGGCCGGGCGACCTGGTCGAGGTCCGCACGAAGCGCGGCAGTGTGCCTTTCCGTGCGCGTGTCACCAACGACATCGTTCGGGGTGCAATCGAATGCAACATGGGCGGCGGCACGCCGGTCGGTCCCAAGTCCTGGCGCGAGTGGAACGTCAACGAGCTGACGGACCTTGACAACTACGACGAGATCTCCGGCTTCCCGGTGTTCAAGTCACTGCTGTGCGAGGTGGTCAAGGTCCGCTCCGGCACACACGGTGCGGTGAAATCCAACGGCGGCGCCGCCGCGCGCTGCGGTCCGGTCCCCCTGTCCGTCACGGCCCGCAAGAAACCGGCCCGGCACATCTACCTCGACAACAACGCCACGACCCGGGTGGCACACGCCGTCCGGGAAGCCATGCTGCCGCACCTCGACGCGGCGCACGGCAATCCCTCCAGTATCCATCGAGCCGGGCTGGGTGCCAGGGAGGCCGTCGAGCAGGCCCGCCGCCAGGTTGCCGGGCTCATCAATGCCCGGCCGCGCCGCATCGTGTTCACCGGCGGCGGCTCGGAGGCGGACAACCTCGCGCTGAAGGGCGTCGCGTTCGCGCATCGCGGTACGGGCGGCCACATCGTCACCAGCGCCACCGAGCACCCGGCGGTCCTGGCTGCTTGCGGGTTTCTCGAACGGTCCGGGTACCGGGTGACCTGTTGCGAGGTGGACGGACAAGGCCTGGTGCACCCCGACACACTGCGGACCGCGATCACCGACGACACCATTCTCGTCTCCATCATGATGGCCAACAACGAGACGGGCACCATCCAGCCCATCAAGGAGTTGTGCGCCATCGCGCACGAACGGGGCGTACTCTTTCACACCGACGCGGTGCAGGCCGTCGGCAAGATCCCCGTCGACGTGCAGGAGCTGGACGTGGACCTGCTGAGCCTCTCCGGCCACAAGTTCCACGGGCCCAAGGGCGTGGGGGCGCTCTACGTCAGAAAGGGCGTCGAACTGGAGCCGTTGATTCACGGCGGCAGGCAGGAGCGCGGGCTCCGCGGCGGCACCGAGAACGTCGCGGCAATCGTGGGCATGGGCACCGCCGCCGACTTGGCACGAACCGTCTCGTTGCGCAACGGCGAAGCCATGCCGCGACTCCGCGACAGGCTCGAAGCGGGTGTCCGCAGCCTGGTGCCCGCGGCAAAGCTCAACGGCCACCCCGATCGCCGCCTGCCCAACACGTTGAACCTCACGCTGCCCGGCCTGCGCGGTGAGTCGCTGGTCGTCGCCATGGACCAGCACGGCATCTCGTTGAGTTCCGGCTCGGCATGCAAGAGCGGCTCACCCGAACCGACGCACGTGCTCATCGCGATGGGCAAGCCCGAGCAGGACGTGCACTGCGCCGTACGGCTGTCGCTCTCACACGACACGACGGAGAAGGACATCGACGACACGCTCTCGGCACTGCGGCGCGTCCTGGACGAGATGGAAACGACGGTCCGGTTCCTTCCGTGCAAGTAGACAGTAAAGGGGACAGATCTATTTGTTACAGGGGCGGTCACGTGTTCGCGCATCGACGCTCCTTCCCTGTAACAAATAGATCTGTCCCCTTTACTGTCTGTCCCCTTTACCGCCGGGTGCGGGCGGGGACCTGGAACATGACGGCCAGGAACATCAGTATGACGCCGGCCTCGGTGATCGGACGAATGGCCCGGGCCTGGGGTCCCTCGACGATGAACGCCGTCAACAGGACCAGCGGCGCCGCGAGCATCAGCGCCGAGCCGGCCCGTTGCAGGCGGCGTCGCCAGGTGACGGCCGGCTCCGGCGGGTTCATGCCGACCGCGATGTTGACCAGGCCGGAGAACAGGATGTAAATGTGGTTGGCGCGCAGCGAGAAGCGGATCGCTTCGCCCTGATCGATGACGGCCTGCCCCGGAAATCACAGCCAGACGCCCGTCGCGACGAACATGAGAACGAATCCAAGACCGGCCAGTCGGTGAATGCGAGCCACGGACCGTGGATTCTACAGCAGAGACAATCCCGGCTGGTCGATACTCACCGGGCCTGAGCCCCCGGGCCTGCATATCGACATTTCTCCAGGACAAGAGGGTGAGCCGTGAACGAGCGCGATCTGGTCGTCGAGCTTCTCAAAACGATTCCCACCAGACGCTGCTGCGACGCCTGCCTCTCCAGGCGAACCGGCATCCGGCCCCCCCGGCAGGTCAACCAGCTCTGCCGGCGGCTGGTCGAGCTGGGCAAGCTCGTCCGCGAGAAGGGCAAGTGCCCGCTGGGGAATCACACGAGGGTCCTGAACGCGCTCACGGCGCGCCGGAGCACCCGCACAAAATCGGCGGTCTCCCCCGGCTCGGCCGGCCTCGGTATCGAGGAGGCGTGGCGCTACGTCGATCGCTTCTGCCGGGCGCTCTGGAACACACACCTGGATACCGGGTCGCCCGCCAGCCTGGCGGAAGCGATCACGGCGTTACGAGACGAGCAGATCGTTCCGGCTCACGAGGCCAACATGATGCACACCATCCGATCGCTTCGGAACATGGTGGTGCACGAGGACGTTGACTTCGGCGACCACGAGACCGCCATCGCGCGGGCCGCGTGGGAAATCATCCGGGCCTGGGGCGAGCGTGACGAACGCGCGCTGTGGCGCGCTACCATGACGATGTGCGCCGGACACGCCTGACGGACGCGCCATGGAGGTAGACCGATGAGACGGGTCCTTGCGGCGATCGTCGTGGCCGTAGGTGCTCCCCTGGCAGCCGGATTCCCGAACTGCGACCAGGTCTCCGTCGGCTTGACGCCGCTGGGTGATCTCGGCCAGGGCCTGTATCTCGGCCAGTTCCAGGGGGGGTTGTACCCCGGCGGCGTCAACACTCCCCCGGCGGCGCACGCGGCCGAGGGGCTCGCCCTTTACCGAGCCGTGGTTCCCGCCCGCGGGCGGCGCGGCGATTCCCGGCGACCTCGACGGCGACGGCACGGTCGGCATCCTTGACTTCCTGGCGCTGCTGGGCGCGTGGGGCCCGTGCCCCGCTCCCTGCCCACCGGCATGCGCCGGCGACCTCAACGGCAACTGCAACGTCGGGATCGCGGACTTTCTTGCACTGCTCGCCAACTGGGGCTGATCGACAGGTCTGTTCCCTTGCTCTCCTACGACCGGCACGGGCCCCAGCTGGCCAGGAGTTCAAGGAAATCGACGATGCCGACGTTGCCGTCGCCATCGAGGTCCGGTGGTCCGCCCGGGTCCGTTCCCCAGCTCAGGATCAGTGCCAGGGCGTCAATACCTCCGACGCTCCCGCTGCCGTCGAGATCGGCCGGGCAGGTTGCACACCGGTTCAGGTACACCGAGATATCGTCACTCTGACCGTTGACCACCACGATGTCGAGGGCGCCATCGCCGTCAAGGTCGCCCCTCGCGACCGAGAATGGCTCCTCACCGACGGGGAGGTTCGCGGGGCTTGCAAAACTACCGGCGCCGTCGCCGAGGAGAATGGAGACGCTGTCGCTGAACCGATTCGACACGGCCAGGTCGACGTCCCCGTCATCGTCGAAGTCGCCGGTCGTCATACACCCCGGGCGATCACCCACCACGAAGTTCACCGGACTCCCGAAACCACCGGCGCCGTCACCGAGGAGAATTGAGACGGTATCGCCCAACCAATTCGACACGGCCAGGTCGAGATCACCATCACCGTCGAAATCGTCGGTCACCACGGCGGTCACGCTCTCCCCAGCAGCGAAGGTGGTGAGGTCGGTGAAGCCGCCGGCGCCGTCACCAAGCAGAATGGACAGGTCTGCGCTGGTGATGTTGGCCACGGCGAGGTCGAGATCCGTGTCTCCGTCGAAGTCACCCACCGCGAGCGAGCGGGCGCCGTCGCCGGCGGCGAAGCTGGTGCGGTTCGCGAAACCGCCGGCGCCGTCACCAAGCAGAATGGAGATGCTGTCAATGGTCCAGTTCGCTACGGCGAGGTCGAGGTTCGAGTCGGAGTTGAAGTCGCCTGTCACCACGGAGGCCGGGCCATCGCCGGCGGTAAAGCCGGCGAAGTTCGCGAAGCCGCCGGCGCCGTCACCAAGCAGGATGGAGACGGTGCCGATGTTGACGTTGGTCACGGCGAGGTCGAGGTCTCCGTCGCCGTCGAAGTCGCCTGCCGCGAGCGAGAAGGCGCCCTCGCCGGCGGCGAAGTTGGTGGGGTCCGCGAAACCGCCGGCGCCGTTGCCCAGGAGAATTGAGACGTTAGCGCTGTTGGCGTTCGCCACGGCGAGGTCGAGGTTGCCGTCGGCGTCGAAGTCGCCAATGGCAACCGAAAAGGGGCGTTCGCCGACGGCGAAGTCGGTGCGACCGGCGAATCCGCCGGCCCCGTCGCCGAAACAGACTGAGATGTCGTCACTTAGGGAGTTCGCCACGGCGAGGTCGAGGTTGCCGTCACCGTCGAGGTCACCGACGACGATCGAGCTCGCGCCATCGCCGACAGAGAACCTGGTGGGGCTCCCGAACCCGCCGGTCCCGTCGCCGACGAGCACAACGAACTCATCATCACTGAAGAGCGTCACCGCCAGGTCGAGCTTCCCGTCGCCGTCGAGGTCGCCGATTGCCACCGAGCTCGGGTGACCGCCCGCAAGAAAGCTGATCGGGCTCCCGAATCCGCCGGTTCCGTCGCCGACGAGCACCGAGACATGCCCGTGCCCAGTGAAGTTCGCCACCACGAGGTCGAGCGTCTCATCGCCGTCGAAGTCACACGTTGTGATCGAACCGGGATTAGGGCCGGAGGCGAAGTTCGTCGGGCCTGAGAAGCCGCCGGTTCCGTCGCCGATTAAGATGGAGATATCGTTGCCCAGGGCGTGCCCCACCGCGAGATCGAATGTCCCGTCACCGTCGAAATCCCCGCTCGTAATCTCCGTTGGCAAATCCCCCACGGCGAAGTTGACAGGGCCGGCGAACCCTCCGGCTCCGTCGCCCAGAAGGACGGAGACATCGCCGCCCTGTCCGTTCACCACAGCGAGATCGAGAACGCCGTCGCCGTCGAAATCTCCGATCGTGATGGAGACCGGGAAATCACCCACGGCGAAGTTCACCGGCCCCGCGAACCCGCCGGCCCCATCGCCGAGAAGGACGGAGACGTCGTCGCTCCCTCCGTTCGCCACCGCCAGATCGAGATCACCGTTGCCGTCAAGATCGGCGACTAGAACGGTGACCGGAAAGTCGCCCGCGGCGAAGCTCACCGCGCTGCCGAAACCGCCGGTCCCGTCGCCAAGCACGACGGACACGCCGTTGCTCGATCCGTTCGTCGCTACGAGGTCGAGGTCCCCGTCCCCGTCGAAATCACCCATCGCCAACATCCGCAGCGAATCCCCCGCGGTAAGGCGTGCGCTGCCGAATACCGGCGCATTACAGCCTCCCGCCCGCGCGGGCTCCGACGACAGTGTGAGGGCCACCGAGGCGATGAACGCCCCCATCTGGACCACGGCTCGGGTTCTCATCATGGCGACACCTCTCTATACAAATAGATATGCGCGTCGCTGCCGTTTCCTGCGCGCAAACCGTGTGGAAATACCGGGGAAATTCCCAAGGCTCACCAAGCACGTCGCCCAGGAGGCCTATCGCGCCGACCTGATCGCCCGGCCTCGCCGTGTCCTTTCGATCAGCCCTCGACGGACCAGGAACGGTTCGTGCACTGTGAGCAGCTCGGTGCGGGTCAGGCCAAGACAGTCCGCGAGCGTGCCGAGCCCCAGCGAGCCGTGCGATTCGCGGAGCGTCCGGAGGATCTCGCGCTGGACCCGGTGCAATCCCTGCTCGTCGATTCCGAGGCTCCGCAGTACCTCGTGGGCCATCACGGCGTCGATGGAGGTCGCGCCGCCAAGCTGCGCCTCGTCGCGCGCGGCCGCCAGCAGGGCCAGCGCCTCTCGCGGCGTGTCGCGTGACGCCGTCGCCAGGACCAAGGCCGCGTCATCATCGATCGCCACCGCGAGCCGTGT
>JADFOJ010000023.1 GCA_022562915.1 Planctomycetota bacterium
GCGGTCGGTGTGCGAGCATTTCTCCGGACGGGCCGATTGCGGCCTTCTTCGGCCGACTCCAGGGCCGGTCGAGCGGTCGTGGACGTTTCGTGGCTGCCCGGCAGGTTCCCCAGGCGGATCGCACCCTTTTCGGGCCCCGCCACGAGGCCGCCACTCCGGCCGGACGGCCCCCGCGGACCACCCAGAACCGATCGCCCAAAATCAAAGCTCCTATCAGTAGTCATGCGGCTGCCGGTTCAACCGACAGGTGTTCGGCCTTGTACCCAGACCCTACAGCCGCGCCAGACGAACGATCCGAGCGCGGGCTCGACGTCATCCGAGCAGAACGCATCGACACTGGCGCCAGGCTGCTAGAGGCGTTCGTAGGCCGTGTCCAGGTCGCGTCGTCGGGCAAGCTCGCTGGCGTACCTGGTGCCGAGCGTGTCTGCGTTCCGCGCGGCCCAGTCGGTCAGCTTCGTCCGGCCCGCGGCGGGTGCGTCAACATAAAGAAGGTCGGCCATGAGGCCCATGATCTCCTCCCACGTGATGACCACGTCGCGGAGCATCGCCCCGGCGACCCGGCCCACCGCGTAGCCCAGCGCCGGCGGCACGGACACGATCGGCCGGGCCTTGCCGATGATCCGCCCGATCGCCTGCACGAGTTCGCGGTAGGTGAACGTCTCCGGGCCGATCGCCTCCACGACGCGGTTGTCCCGACCGCCGCCCTCGCATACGGCCACCTCGGCAAGGTCGTCGACGTGGATCGGCTGCAGTCGATACGAGCCGTCGCCGAAGACGGCGAACACCGGGAACCGCCGGAGCATCCACGCGATGTTGTTGACGAGGATGTCCGGGCCGCCGAAGAGAACGGCCGGCCGCAGGATGGTGTGCGGGAGCCCGGACTCGACGAGGGCGCGCTCCAGCCGTGCCTTGCCGCGGAAGTACTCCAGCGGCGAGTCCTCCGACGGGTTGGTGATGCTGACGTGCACGACCCTGCCGACGCCGGCCGCCCGCGCGGCGTCAAAGAGCCGCTGCGTATTGGTGACGGCGGTGGCGTGCTTGAAGGTCCGGTGGTTGAACCGGACCCAGTAGGTGTTGTAGAGCACCGCGGCGCCCCGCAGCGACTCGGTCAGCTTCGCCGGGTTGTCGAAACCCAGCGGGTCGGCCTTGACCCTGCCGCCGAACGGGTTCTCGCGACCCGGCGAGTTGGTGAGCGTGCGGACCTCGACCCCGGCATCCAGCAGGCGCTGGGTGATGTACCGGCCGGAGTAGCCGAACGCCCCCGTGACGACATGAAAACCTGCCCGTCGTGTCATGATTCCGTCCGATCCTTCGATGGATCCGAGCCTCCAGACAGTAGAATCGTTGCGGACACTTTTTGCGAGTCCAGGGGTGCTGTACTGGTCCAGCGAGTTTAGACTCGCCTCGTGCGCTCTCGAAGTCTCTGCAAGCACAGCCGTTATGATGGCGCCAGCTCACGTTCGCTGCCGTCTTCCGTGGAGCTTCAGAATGGCATCTCACTGCTCAGAGAAGACCATTGCTTTGCCCAGGGGAGAGGACCAAGCGCGTCAAGTCCGCCCTGATCCAGTCCCTATCGCTCGCCACGACCGCCTTGACCCTCGCGCACGGTCGGGCTTCAACAAGCCGGAGCACAAGCAGGCGGCTGACCGCTGATCTTGATCGCGCCGCCACCGAGATCGCCCTGTTCAGGGAGGAGCTGGACATCAAGGATGACCGCTGGAGCCGGTTGCCCTCGCGACGACGCCCGTACTACCTGCCCGTCCAGCGTATGCGGATTCTCCAGCTCAAGGCCGCCCGCGGCTGGTCGTGCGAGCACGCTGGGCGAGCGTTCCTGAGCAATGAACAGACGCTGTGCTCGTGGATGAGACGGGTCGATGAACAGGGCGAGCGATCGCTCATCCAGATCGCGGAACCGGTGAACAGATTCCCGCACTTCGTCCGCTATCTCGTCCAACAGTTGGGCGTGCTTCTTCCGACCATGGGCAAGGTTCGCATCGCCCAGGTTCTGGCTCGCGCTGGGCTGCACCTCGGGGCCAGCACCGTGGGTCGGATGCTGAAGGAAGGGGAGCCCCTGTCACCCGGCGAGACCGACCTGGCCACGATTGAAGTCACCACGCGCGTCGTGACCGCGAAGTGCCCTGGTCACGTCTGGCATGTCGAACTCAGCACCGTCCCCACGAGCGCGAGCTTCCGGGTGCCATGGGTGCCGTACGCCCGACCGCAGTCCTGGCCCTTCTGTTGGTGGGTCGCGGTCGTGGTCGATCACTTCTCACGCGCCGTTGTGGGCTTCGCCGTCTCCGTGAAGCGACCGACGTCTCTCGAAATGCAACGAGCGCTCGATCGAGCGATTCGCAAGGTCGGGAGCCCCGCCCAAGTACGTGATCTCAGACAAGGGAACGCAGTTCTGGTGTGACTCGTTCAAGAACTGGTGCCAACGGCGCGGCATCAGGCCGCGTTTCGGCGCCGTCCAGCAGCACGGCAGCATCGCCGTGATCGAGCGATTCATACGCTCGATGAAGAACGAGTGCACGCGACGGATTCTCGTTCCGCTCGCGCTGGAAGCCATGCGACGTGAGCTCACCGTGTACCTCGCATGGTTCAATGAGCACAGGCCGAGCCAGGCGCTGAGCGGGAGAACGCCCAACGAGGTGTACACAGGTCAGCGTCCGGCCAACGCGGCCTTGCGCTTCGAGCCACGGACCATGTGGCCGCGAGGAAGCTCATGCGCGGCGCCGCAGGCCGTAGATCAAGGGACGACGCGGGACCAGGCTCACTCTTGTCGTCGGCTACGTGGAAGGCCGGAAACATCTGCCCGTCGTTGAACTGCGCCGAGCTGCTTGACCACGTGCTTGGCGCAGATCTGTGGCGCCTTCCTCGCCGGCAGCAGTGGGCCTCATCCTCAAAGTACGGCACCATCGGGCGTGCCGGCGTTGCGGACTCGCAGGCCCGGGCCCGAAATCGCGACGGCGGTCAGACAATGGCGGCTGATTCGGGGCGTCTCGAACTCGCTGGGCCACTACACCCTCTCCGCGGCCCTCACGGCCGCGTTCCGGCGGGACTTATAAATAAGTAAGAGGTTACTTACAATCTCCCCGTGGCCACCAGGACCCGCAAATCCTCGGCCGAGCGACGCGAAGAGATCTCCACCGCCGTCCTGCACATCATCGGCAGGCGCGGCCTGACCTCGCTCACCATGGCGACCCTCGCCGCGGAGATCGGCGTCACCTCCGGCGCGTTGTTCCGCCACTTCGACAGCCGCGATGACATCCTCCGCGAAGTCGTCCGGCGCGCCGTGGCCAGGATCGACCGGACCTTCCCCGACGAATCGCTCCCCGCACGGCAGCGTCTGTTCACCCTGGCGAGAAACCGGATCCGCCTGCTCGGCCCCGATCCGGGTCTCGCCTGGCTGCTGCGATCAGAGCAGGCGTACCTCACGTTGCCCCAGGACGCCGTCGACGAACTGCGCGACGTCGCCCGGCGCTCTCGCCGATTCCTCTTGAAGGCGATTCGCGAAGGTGCCGCCGAGGGCAGCATTCGAACCGACATTCCACCCGATGTACTTCTCGTACCGATCATCGGAACGATCCACGCGTTGATCGGTATGCCGGGCGCTTCGCAACGCGTCACGGGCAGACAACACCGCGGCACATCGCGCGTTCTGGCCGCACTGGAACGCATGATCATGACTCGCCAGAGCGACGAATCATGATGCACAACGAACACGATCGACCATTCTCAGGAGACCACAATGTCCACGACCCCCACAGTGACGCCTGAAACGACCGTCGGCGAGATCGCCGTCGACCATCCGCTCGCCACGCGCGTCTTCGCCCGCCACAACATTGACTTCTGCTGCGGCGGAGGCAAGCCGCTCGCGGAAGTCTGCAGCCGGCTTGATCTTGATACCGAGCTGGTGCTCAAGGAGATTCAGGATGAGCTCGCCGAATCAGGCGAACCCCAACGGCGATGGGACGAAGCCCCGCTCGAGGATCTCATCGAGCACATCCTCACCGCATACCATCGACCGCTCCACGAGGAGCTGCCGCGTCTGGAGGCGATGATTCGCAAGGTGCAGAGCGTGCACGGCGAGAAGGACCCCGAGCGCTTCGCCGAGTTGCTGACGGTCTATCTCGCCCTGAAGACCGAGCTCCAGGAACACATGATGAAGGAGGAGCAGGTACTCTTTCCCATGATCCGGCAAGGGCGCGGCGCGATGGCCAATGACCCCGTCTCCGTGATGATGCACGAGCATGACTCGGCCGGCCGTGCCCTGCGACGTGTGCGCGAACTGACCGACGACTACCAGCCGCCGGAAGAAGCCTGCACCACGTGGCGCGCGTTATGGCACGGCCTGGCCGCCCTGGAAACTGAGATGCATGAGCACATTCACCTGGAGAACAACATCCTGTTCCCGCGGGCGCTGGCGAGTTGAAGGAGAGGGGTGACGACGTGTTGATGGCGGTCCGGGCAGGTCCTACTTCACATCCTCCACCTCGACGGTCACTCTGCGGATCTTTCCGGTGAAGCGAGTCTCGTCGCGCCCGATGCCGACATCGTCGATCAGCACGATCACGACGTTGGGGGCTCTCGCGGGGGCCTTCACCTCGAAGCGCGGCGGCGGCCCGGCAGTGCGCACGTCGAGTTCGCTCCAGGTCGGTCGTTGGGGCTCCTGGATTGGCAGGACCGTGCGATCGAGCTTCTCCTGTGCCGAAGCGACCCCGGCCAGGCAGGCCAGACAAACGGGTCTATGGCCATCGTCGGACCGCCCATTCCACACTCGTATGGATTCACGCTGTCCACATACCCCACCGGGTCACGCGTGAGCCACCGCCCGAGCACCGGCGAATACCACCGGAACCGCACGTGATACTGCGCCGTCTCGGCGTTGAAGACGTACCCGTCCCAGCCGATCTCGTTCCGCACGCCTGGACCACTCAGTTGCCCCTGCGGTAGCGCCGCCAACACCGTCGACAGCAACGTCTTGTCCTTGTAATTGATCACCCCATCGCGGTTGATGTCCGCGGCGACGTCGTACTCCGGCGACGAGATCGGCGTGCCGGCCCCCGGCCCGCCGGCGATCGCCAGGGTGTTGATGATCGCGTCGTCGGTGGGGTCGCGGTCCCCGTCGCCGTCCACGTCGCGTGTCCAGTGATGCCGCGCGACGCCGTAGGCGGTGTAGCTGACACGCTCCTTGAGGTTGGCCGCTTGGTCAGCCACCGCGACCGTTGAGAATTGCGCATCGGTCAGGTGGTAGTAGATGTCGTCGTAGGTGCCGTTGGGCTCAATGTCGATCCGATGCAGCACGATGTCATCGATGTAGCGTGCGCCCCAGACATACTGCATGTGCTCGTCGTCCACGACCCCGGACCGGCCGAGCCCACCTGGTCGGCGGACTGATCAACACTGGTGATTTCTCACACGCCGCGGCGACGGCCCGCGCGGTCGGTGCGCGAGCATTTCTCCGGACGGGCCGATTTCGGCCTTCTTCGGCCGACTCCAAGGCCGGTCGAGCGGTCGTGGACGTTTCGTGGCTGCCCGGCAGGTTTCCCAGGCGGATCGCACCCTTTTCGGGCCCCGCCACGAGGCCGCCACTCCGGCCGGACGGCCCCCGCGGACCACCCAGAACCGATCGCCCAAAATCAAAGCTCCAATCAGTCAAGAGACCCTCTCCCGCCTTCGCACGAGGCATGGCACCAGTCCTGCTGATGGAGCCGGTCGCGCAATGGGCGGCCCTTCAGCTGGAGCGATTGGTTAGGCCGCGCCCTACTTCCATCTCCCGAAGGACCACCTCGGCCATGTGTGCAGCCTGGTGATCGTCAAGTGTTGCTCTTGTCGGCATGGGCAGCGCAGCGCTGGATCCTGCCCTTTTCCTTTCGACTGATGAGCCCGGATGTCTTCCACTCGTTCGTGAGGTGAGCGACGCAGCGCACGAACGACCCATGGTTGGTCGCACTCGCAGCACACTCGCCGATCAGGTCCATCATTGTGCAGCCGTCCTCGAAGATCACGTTCTCGACGCCTGTATCAAAGCCGTCGATGACGATGTTCTCATCCAGAATGGAATCGAGACACGCGTCCTCGTCGTCCGGGATGCCGTCGCCGTCGTCATCGTCAACGCCTCTATCGTCATCGTCAACGCCTTTATCGTCATCGTCAGCGTCGTCGAGATCCACCTTCCAGATCTTGCCCGGGCCATTCGTCGTGTCGAAGTTCCCGTTGTCCGCCACGTAGAGAGCATTGTTGAAGAACGTGATGCCTTGCAGTGTCTTGAACTGCGGGTCGGAAACCAGCAGCGTCGGGGTGCCGCCAGTCACGGGCATCTGGAGGATGTTGTTGCCCTCGGTCAGAAAGATGGTGTTGTTTCCGACGGCAAGACCTCCCCACCCCCGGCTGGTGTAGGTGGGTCCCAAGAAGAGGGTGGTGAACGCTCCACCCGCTGAAGGGATCGACTGCACCCGAGGCGGTGAGTCGCCGAACGAGGGGTGCCCCAGGTCGCCGATGTAGAGGATCCCAACGTCTTCGGCGATCAGGTTGCGGTGTTCGCGGTCGAAGAAACCGCCGTAGCGATTCGGGCCGAGTTGAGTAATCGCACTGCCGTCGGTGTTAAGGCTGTGGACTCGACCCTGGACAAAGTCCGCCGTGTACAGCTTGCCCCCGTCCGTGGTGAGGTCGCTGCCATCCACAATGGGTTGTCCTTCAAGGATGCCAGTATACATCGGGGTTATTGGGCCACTGCCGTCTTTCGGTGCGCGAAAGATTTCCGTGTCAGTGACCGGCCCGGAGTTCGGGTCGATCCAGAAGACATCGTTGCCAACCACGGCGAGGCCGGCGGCGCAGCAAGTGTTGAGGCCCCAGCCAGTGTAAAGTCGGGTCGCTGCCCCTCCGCCGATGGGAATCCGCCAGATCCTCGGCTGAGAAGGAACGTCTGAATCACTACCGCCGACGTACAGATGGGTTCCGTCGGTGGTGACGGCCAAGACGTCAACCAAGTCCGCGTCGGCCGAGATCAGGGTCACGGTCTGCGCTCCCGCCTGGCCGACGAACATGAAACCAAGAAGAAAGACTACCCCGCTTCCAAGTAACGCTTCAAACCTTCCAGCTTGGCTCCTAATGACGCTGCTCCTTGTACCTCCTGACACTGGTCCTCTTGACGTCCATCCTGATATGGATGGTTGGTCGATGACCTCTCTTGTTGCGGGCCCCCCGCTCGGCGCGGTTGGGAACACCGTAAACGTATAATTCCGCCGCCAATGAAGCAAGCAGCTTGGCTACGGTGCGGACATAGTTCGTCGGCGTAGTCCGCACAGATCGTGCACGACGTCAAGAGTCTGACTGATAGGACGTTTGATTCTGGGTGACCGGCCCTGGCGGCGTGTGGTGTCCGTCGCGGTGCCAGCGGTGGCATCGTAGAGGGCCCGCAGGAGCACGGGATCGGCGTGGGGCAACTCGTCAGCGTGCACGAGCGATCGACCAGCCGCGAAACCGCGTATGGTGCAAATATTCGGCCGAACCGCAAGTCACTTGTCTTCAAGGGTGAATGATCGGTGGGTTGGACGACAACTCGGCCGGCACGGCAGGGGGCGGTAGGCTTGGGCGATGCATGATGTGCTCCGGCCACTCGAGTTGATGCTCATTTGCTTGGCGGGCGTGCTCACGGAGCGAGATCTCCTGATCAACCTGTACCAGCGGGAGGAGAACCGGATTCTTCGCGAGCAGCTGGGCAAGCGTCCTCGGCTGAACGATGACCAGCGCCGTCGACTGGCTGTGCTCGGAAAACAGCTGGGTCGCAAACTGCTTGGCGAGTGGGCGTCGATCGTCACGCCAGACACGATCTTGCGGTGGCACCGACAGTTGATTGCGGCCACGCATGACTTCAGTGATCGGCGAGGGCCGGGCCGGCCGCCTGTGATCAACCTGCTCCGCAGGCTTGTCGTCCGGATGGCGCTCGAGAACCCGTTCTGGGGCTATGACCGGATCGAGGGTGAGATCAAGAAGCTCGGCCATCGCCTGTCACCGACGACAGTACGCAACATCCTGAAAGCGAATGGGATCGAGCCGTCGCCCGAGCGACGGAAACGAACGAGGTGGCGCGAGTTCTTGCGATCGAATTGGTCGTGCCTGGCGGCGGCGGACTTCTTCACCGTCGAGGTCTGGAGCTGTCGAGGGCTTGTGACATACTACGTCTTGTTTGTGATGGACTTGGCAACGCGACGGGTCCATGTGGCTGGGATCACGCGCAATCCGAGCGAGCGATGGATGATGCAGATCGCGAAGAACCTCACCGATCCTTGCGATGGCTTCTTGAGCGACAAGCGGCTGTTGATCATCGATCGCGATGCGAAGTACTCGGAAGCGTTCCGCGACCTGTTGAGGAGGTCAGATGTGCAGCCGGTGCGGCTGCCGGCAAGATCTCCCAATCTGAACGCATATGCTGAGCGGTTCGTTCGATCGATCAAGACCGAGTGCACGGAGCGTGTGATCTTCTTCGGTGAGCGCTCGCTACGACATGCGATCGACGAGTATCTCGAGCACTACAACGAAGAGCGGCCACATCAGGGGATCGGCAACCGTCCGATTACGCTGGATCCTGAATCGCCACCCGCCAGCGCGGTTGTGTGTCGCGAGCGGTTGGGCGGACTTCTCCGTTCCTACACTGGAGTCGCGGCTTGATCAGACGGCCAAGCCTCGGCACACGACTGCTGGTAGCGATGTTTGGCTGGATCAATCCTGAGCAACATCGTGAGTACCGGCGACTACGCAAAGAGAATCGCGAGCTTCGCCGTGCGCTCACGAAGCGTGAACGTCAGGAACCTGTCGACAGGTGATACGATCGTTATCCGACATCTCGCTGAAACGGTGAATCGGGACCAGAAACAATGCCCGATTCTCGGTCGGCCGAGTTAGTGCACCATACGGCCTTCTTACCAGCGCAACGACAACCTCGCGTACGGTCCTGGTGGTCGCGATCTGATCCCCCCGAGGGAGACGCAGATCTCTATGCCGAGCTTCTCGGGAACGTCAGTGACCAGGGTCGCTTGCGCTCACGGGAACACGCCGCGAAGGTTGTAGACGTCGCCGATCTGCTCAAGGGCCGCGCAGAAGCTGGCGGTGCGCATGTCCACGTCGTATTTCTTGCGCGCGGCCTTGGCCCGCCGGGCCGCCTGGACCATGTGCGTGTTGAGGCGCTCGTCCACCTCCTCGGCAGTCCAGTACACCGAGCTCTTGTTCTGGACCCACTCGAAGTAGGAGACGGTCACGCCGCCGGCGTTGCAGAGAATCGCGGGCAGGATCTCGACGCCTCGCTGCGTGAGAATCGCATCGCCCCCCGGCGTGCTCGGCGCGTTGGCGCCCTCGGCGAAGACCTTGGCGTTGATGAGCCGGGCCTTGTCCTCGGTGATCATCTGTTCCAGGGCCGCCGGGATGAAGACATCCACCGGGATGCCGTAGAACTGTTCGGTGGTGACTGCTTCGGCCTCGGTGAAGTCGTTCACGCCGCCCGCCTCGATCACGTGCTCGGCGAGCAGTTCCGGATCGATGCCGCCGTCGTTGTGGATCGCGCCGGTGTGGTCGGCCACGGCGAGCATCTTCGCGCCGAGAGCGGCCAGCAGGCGTCCCGTCCAGCTGCCGACGTTGCCGAAGCCGATAAGACTGAACGTCATCCTGGAGATGTCGATGCCCATGTCCGGCAACATCTCCTTGAGGATGTACACGAGACCCTGGCCGGTGGCCTTCTCCCGCCCCTGCGAGCCGCCCCACTCGACCGGCTTGCCGGTGACGATTCGAAGAGTGTCCTGCCGGTCGCGCTCCGGCTGCATCTGGGCGTAGGTGTCGGCGAACCACGCCATGATCCGGGCGTTGGTGCCGACGTCCGGCGCGGGGATGTCGTAGTCCGGGCCGATCTGGTTGCTGATCGCCGAGACGAATCGGCGCGTCACCCGCATGAGCTCGTTATTGCTGAGCGTGCGCGGGTCGCACTTGACACCGCCCTTGCTGCCGCCGAACGGCACGCGCACCAGCGAGCACTTCATGGTCATGAGCACCGCCAGGGCCTTGATGTCGTCGAGCTGGACGTCCGGGTGATACCGGATGCCCCCCTTGTAGGGGCCCAGCGCGTTGTTGTGCTGGACCCGGTACCCCTTGAACAGGTCGTGATGCCCGTCGTCCATGAGCACCGGGAAGTGCACCATGATCTCGTTGGCGGGCTGGGCGAGAATGATCTGCTGGTGGTGGCGCAGGCCGACGATCTGGGAGGCCATCAGGACCTGCTCGATCGTCTGGTGAAAGAGGTTCGTGGGATCCCGGACGATCTCCAGCTCTTTGAACACCGCGTCCGGAAGGCGCGGCGAGGTGGCGGGGGTCATTCCGGTGGCAACGGCATCGGCCATGCGGTGAATCTCCAGTAGGAAATCGGCAGATAATAGCCTTGCCGAAAGCCAAGTCGCCGGGGAAACCGGCCTACTTTTGCAGCGCGGCCTGCGCTGCGGCGAGACGCGCCGTGGGCACGCGGAAGGGTGAGCAACTGACGTAGTCCAGGCCGACCTCGTGGAAGAAGGCGATGGACGAGGGGTCGCCGCCGTGCTCGCCGCAGATACCCAGCTTCAACGACCCGCGGGTCTCCCGGCCGAGGCGGCACGCCGTACGCACGAGCTGCCCCACGCCGTGGCGGTCGAGTGTCTGGAACGGGTCGCGTTCGAAGATGCCTTGCTTCAAGTAGCTCGGCAGAAAGCCCGCGATGTCGTCGCGGCTCACTCCGTAGGTCATCTGCGTCAGGTCGTTGGTGCCGAAGCTGAAGAAGTCGGCAACCTCCGCCACCTCGCCGGCCGTCAGTGCGGCACGCGGGATCTCGATCATCGTGCCGATGGGAATGTCGAGCGTGCCGGTGAACTTCTTTGCTCTGCGAACGGTCTCGATCGTCTGCTCGGTCAACGCCCGGAGCAACGCCAGCTCGGCGCGGGTGGCGATCAGCGGAATCATGATCTCCGGGCGGGCGTCCACCTTCCGGCTCTTGCAGGCGATCGTCGCCTCGATGATCGCCGTCACCTGCATGACGAGGATCTCCGGATAGGTGACGGACAACCGGCAGCCGCGGTGGCCGAGCATCGGGTTCATCTCGTGCAACGCGGCGACCCGCTGCTGGATCGTCTTGACGGGGACGTCGAGCACCCTGGCGAGCTCGCGCTGCGCGGCGGCTTCGTGCGGCAGGAACTCGTGCAGCGGCGGGTCGAGCAGCCGGATCGTCACCGGCAGGCCCTTCATCGCGGTCAGGATCCCCACGAAGTCGCGCCGCTGGTGCGGCAGCAGCTTCTTGAGTGCCCGCGCTCGCTGCTCGGAGGTCTCGGCGATGATCATCTCCCGCATGAGGGTGATGCGATCGGGCTCGAAGAACATGTGCTCGGTGCGGCACAGGCCGATCCCCTCGGCGCCGAACTTCACCGCGCGTTTCGCGTCCGTCGGGGTGTCGGCATTGGTGCGCACGCCGAGCGTTCGCACGGCGTCCGCCCATTCCATGAGCGTCGTGAACTCGCGCGAAGGCTTCGGCATGGACCGCTTTACCACGCCCAGCATCACCTCCCCGGTCGTGCCGTCGATGGAGATCACGTCCTTCGGCCTGAGCGTGCGCTTGCCGATCGTGACCGTCCGCCGTTTGGGGTCGATGTGCAGGTCCGCGGTGCCCGCGACGCAGCACTTGCCCCAGCCGCGGGCGACCACCGCCGCATGGCTGGTCATCCCGCCGGTCGAGGTCAGGATCCCGACGGCGTGATGCATGCCGTCGACATCCTCCGGGGAGGTCTCGCGACGCACGAGGATGACGTCCTCGCCTGCCTCGGCCCGCGCGACCGCGTCCTCGGCGGTGAAGGCGATGGCACCCGACGCGGCGCCGGGCGATGCCGGGAGCCCCCTGGCCAACACGGTCGCGCCCTTCTTATCCGTCTCGCTGAAGCTCGGCAGCACGACCTGCGTAAGGTCATCGGCCGGGACACTGCGAAGAGCGGCGTTGCGGTCGATGAGCCCCTCGCCGACCATCTCCACGGCGATACGGACCGCGGCCGCCCCGGTGCGCTTGCCGGAGCGGGTCTGGAGCATGTACAGTTCGCCGCGCTCGATCGTGAACTCGATGTCCTGCATGTCGCGGTAGTGGTTTTCCAGGAGATCCTTGATCTCCAGCAGGCGATCGAGGATGTCGGGCTTCCACTTCTTCATCTCGGCGATCGGGCGCGGCGTGCGGATTCCGGCGACGACGTCCTCGCCCTGGGCGTTGACGAGGAACTCTCCGTAGAACTCGTTCTCCCCCGTTGACGGGTCGCGCGTGAACGCGACACCGGTTCCGGAGTCGTCGCCGAGGTTGCCGAAGACCATCGATTGCACGTTGACGGCGGTGCCGAGAAGTCCCGTGATCCCGTTGATCCGGCGGAACGTGACCGCGCGATCGGCGTTCCACGACCGGAACACCGCCTCGATGGCGGCCTGGAGCTGCTCGTACGGATCCTGGGGAAACGCCGTGCCGACACGGGTGAGGTAGACCGCCTTGTAGTCGTCGCAGAGCCGGGCCATGCCCTGCTCCGGAACGTCGGTGTCGAGCGTGGCGGTGTACTTCTTCTTGACCTTCCGGAACGCAGCCTCGAAGTGATCGTGGTCGACGCCCATCACGACGTCGCCGAACATATTGATCAGCCGCCGGTAGGCGTCGTACCCGAAGCGCGGGTTGCCGGTTGCCGAGATCAGGCCGCTCATGGCAGCGTCGTTGAGGCCGAGATTCAGAACGGTGTCCATCATGCCCGGCATCGAGACCGCGGCACCGCTGCGCACCGAAAGCAACAGGGGGTTCGTCGACGAGCCGAAGCTCTTGCCCGTCTCGGATTCGATCGATTTGATGCTCGAACGTACCTGGTCCATGAGCCCGGCGGGCAGCTCGCCGCCCGCCCGGTCATACGCCGCGCACACCTCGGTGGTGATCGTGAACCCCGGCGGCACCGGCAGGCCGATGGAGATCATCTCTGCAAGGTTGGCGCCCTTGCCGCCGAGCAGCTCACGCTGTGACGTATCGCCCTCGGTCCCGGTGCGGCCGAAGCCGTAGATCATCTTCGCCACCGGCGTCCGGGAGCCGCTCGACGCGGTGTCTGGTTCCTGGTGTGCGGGCATCGCGACCGGTGTCGTTGTCACGGAGTTCTCCTCATGGATTCGAGTGGCGGAGTCTATCTCCTAATCGGTCATATGGACCGTTTGTTTCGCACCTTGGGAGGATATGATCCGCTGCCCATGGGCCACTGCCGCATGACACGGCTCGATTGGACGTGCGATCCCGCGGAGGTGATCGCGGCGTGGCCCGCGGACCGACCGCTGATGGTCGTTCACTCCGGCCGCGGGCACCCGCGCTGGGGCCGCTGGACGATCATCGCATCCCCCCGGACCATGCTGCGGGTGGGCGACGACATCCTCGGCGACCTCGGCCGGCTCCAGGCACCGGTACCGGAGGCGTGCCCCGACCGGTCCCTGCCGTTCCCCGGCGGCTGGATCGGGTACCTCGGCTACGACCTCGGCCGCCGTTTCGAGCCCGCCGCCGCGAGCGATCGTCACGGAAGGGTCGGTCGCGTCGATGACCGCGCGTGGCCGCTCGGCGAATTCGGCTGGTGCCCCGACGCGCTGCTCCTGGACAACCGGACGCGTACGTGGCACGCGGCGGGCGAGCTGCCGCGAACACGGCCGGGAACCCTCGGCTCTTTCTCGGTCGGGGCCCTGGTCAGCAGTGTGACGCCCGATGCCTACATGTCGTCGATCGGCCGGACCATCGAGTACATCGCCGCCGGCGACATCTTTCAGGCGAACCTGACGCACCGGCTCACCGCGCCCTTCGAGGGATCGACGCGGCGGCTCTGCGTGGAGGCGATGGCGCTCAGCGGCGCGTGGTACGGCGCGTACCTGGAGCTGCCGGACGGACGTGCCCTGCTCTCACTGAGCCCGGAGCTCTTTCTCGACGTCGACGCGGTCTCGCGCCGCGTCGTGACCCGGCCGATCAAGGGCACGCGGCCCTCCTCGGCCCCGGCTGCCGAGCTGCTTGCCTCGGCGAAGGATGCCGCGGAGCTGAACATGATCATCGACCTGGTGCGCAACGACCTGGGGCGGGTCTGCGAGTTCGGCTCCGTGCGGGTGTCGCGCGCCCGCACCATCGAGACCCACCCGACCGTGCACCACGGGGTCGCGGAGATCGCCGGGCGGCTGCGCCCGGAGACAACGCTGCCGGATCTCCTGCGGGCGACGTTTCCCGGCGGATCGGTGACCGGCGCGCCCAAGATCCGGGCGATGCAGATCATCGACGAGCTGGAGCCGGTGTCGCGGGGCCCTTATTGCGGGGCGATCGGCTTCGTCGGCGCCGGCGGGCGCACAGTGCTCAACATGGCGATCCGCACGATCGTGCTGACCGGCGAGCGCCCGGAGGGGTCGTGGGATTCTCTCAAGGGCACGCTCGATTACGGCGTCGGCGGCGGGATCGTGGCCGATTCCGATCCCGTAGCGGAGTACCGCGAAACGATGGACAAGGCGGAGATCCTGCGCCGGGTCCTTGGCCCGGACCATTCACGAACTTCTGCTGCGAAGCCGTTCGAACCTCCCTGGACGGCGTCGATGCAGCGATTCGACTCCTCGACGGCATGACAAGCCGCCTGCGGGAGAGAACCACCGCATCTCCTTGCCAGGAAGGCCCGAACTGCTTCTCGCGACGAAGTTCCTGAATGGTCCGGGCCAGGCTCACGCGGACGCGCGTTGCCGGGAGTCAACCTGGTCGTCAGCCCGGCCGCGCTGCTGCATGGCGATGAACCGAATGATCTGCTCGACGACGAACCGCTGGTGGACGGGGTTGAAGGAGAAGTCGAACGCCATGCCCGCGTAGGTGTGCTGCGTGGAGTCAATGCTGGTGTGGACGAGCTTGCCGGTGGCGCAGATCGGCGTGGTGAGCTCCGGCGGCAAGCCGAACCGCAGCCAGAAGACGGTGTGCCGCGCCAGCGACTGAGCGTCCTGAGGTTCCACCCGCAGGCCCACGCCGCCGCCGCCGATGTTGAGCAGCGTGGCGGTGAACTTCGGACCGACATCGGGCATGAGCGCCCCGTCGAGCCCGTCGGCGGGGAGCGACCGCGGGATGCCCGACACCGCCTCCCGGTCATCATCGAACTGCAACTCGTTGGCCCGCTCGGCGAGAAGGACGGACTTCGGATCGAGGAGCGGCCACACTTCGGCCTCCGGCAGGACCAGCCCGGTGGTCTCCATGCGGTAATGGCTGCGGCGCTGGCACCGCTGCACTGTCCTGGGCATCGCCAGCCGCATGGCGGCGATCGTGCGGTTCGGGCCGCTGTGATGCTCGGTCAGGCCCAGGTGGGTGGTCGTGAACGTCCACCGGTTCTGGCCGACCGCCAGGATCGCCACGATATCGACGCCCGGTTCGACGGGCATGACCTCGCCCAGCGCCATGGGGGGCTCGACGAGGATCTCGTCCTCGGTGAGATCCAGCAGGCGCACCCGCCACAGGAGGTGGCTGCCCACGGTGTTGCCGGCGCGTTCGTTGTGACGGAGAAAGGCGATCTCCAGCGCGCCGCGTCGATCGCGAACCTGCGTGAGGCAGCGGCGCCATTGCAATGTCCGTGAGCGTTTCGCCGGCACGAATGGTCCTCTCTCTGATCGCGCGGATGGGGTCCCGTGTCGAGTATCGTCGCCGGTAAAGAACCACTTCACTACGACGGCGACAATCGGCCGATGCCCCGACACGTCCCACGGCGCGATCGTGATCGCACGCTTTGGCGACGCCGATAACGTGGCGAAGCCTCTGGGTGGCACGGCCGACGGGAGAAAATAGACCGGGACTAATTTCCGGCCGGTGGCCTACTGCAACGCGGTGCCGGCAGCCCGGAAATTAGTCCCGGTCTATTTTCTCCTGCCCCAACGCCGACCGGAGCTGCTGCACCAGCGTGTCGGCGCGGGCCAGTTCGTCGGGGGAGAGGTTCCTGCGGCCGTAGCGGGCGGCGTAGAACAGTCCGGTGAGTTGCCGCGCAATCGAGCCGCCTCGAGGATGTTCGCGGTCGAGCATGTCCGCGTACTCCAGCGGCGGCTGCCATCGCGGCTTGGGCACGCCGGCGTCCTCGAACACCGTGAGCATGTCCAGGTAGAAGCCCAGTTGCCGCAGCATCCGGTGCTGGGCCGCGCCGCCCACATGCTGAAGGGTCAGCGTCGTTCGGAGCCGTGCCGCACGCCGCAGCCTGGTCCACACGGCGATCGCCGCGATCACGATCGCCCCGGCGACGAGTCCCATCCAGATATATCCCGCGGGGCCGAGGTAGAACGCACGGTTCACCCGATCCATCCACTGCCGCGTCGCGTACAGTGCGTCGTCGAGCCGCTGCAACCAACCGAGGTCGGCGCTCGCCAGGAGCCGTCGTTGGGCGCGGTGGTCGAACCCGACGAAGTGGTTGCTCCACTTCGACTCCCACCGGTCGAAGACCCAGCGCCACCGATCGGACCGCGTGTTCCGCGCGCCGTGGATGTTGTGAAGCGTTCCCGGTGGAGTCGGATCGAACGTCTCCCATCGATACGGGCTCGTCTGCACCTCGACCCATGCGTGCGCATTGGATTCGCGCACGACGTAGACCCCGGACCGCTCGTCGTATTCCAGGGCAACGTAGCCGGTCACGAGCCGTGCCGGGATCCCGGCGGTGTTGCACAGTGCCGCCAGCGCCGACGCAAAGTATTCACAGTGACCGATCCTGGTCTCGAAGAGGAACTGGACGGTCGGGTCACGCGACGATCCGCCGGGGCCGGTCAGTCGAACGTCCCGAAGATCGGTCTCGTAGCGGAAACGCGCCGACTGCAGGTATCGCGACAGTTCGGCGGCACCCGCGCGGTTCCACGCCCATCGCCGTTGCTCGTCGGGCGGAGGCCGGTCGTCGAGATCCGCCGACGCGAGCAGGTCCTGCGCCAGCCGTCGCACCCTGGGATCGATCAAGTCGAACTGCTTTACGATCAGCGCCCCGCTTGAATCCGGCGTCCTGCCGAGAAGCGCGTGCAGGTCTGCCGTCGTCGGTTCCGGCAGCGCCGTGACCGTGTAGTGATTGAGCCGGGCTGCCTCGGCGTCAAGGATCGTCAGCGTGCGCCGGTCGAACCGGAATCGGTGTCGCTCGCTCGTGCCGATCGCCGCCGGTACGGCGGTGGAGAAGATCGTGCGGCTCGGCGCGAGCATCTCGAACTCCTGGGTGATGCCGCGGCCCGCATGATCCGGACCCAGTGACAATAACGCCGGCGGATCCGTCGCGATGCTGTGCTGGTGGTGCACGGCCGAACGCGACCATCGGCCGTTGCCGTCGTACCGACCCAGGACGGCGCCGCGCAGACGCAGAAGCTGCCTCGGGGCGGTGCCCGTGACCCGCAGGTTCATGACCACGCGACGACTCCCGGTGATCCGCGTGCCGCTGATGAGGTTGACCTCGTCGGTGTACCCGGTGCGGCGTCCGATGGACTGGGTGCCGATGAGGCCCTCGCCGATGTTCCGCGGAAACAGCAGGAACAGCCCGGCGCTGGCAGCGAGCCCCCCCGCCGCGATGAAGATCATCAGCGCCCGCAGGTGGTACGCGGTACGGCGCCCGACGATCGGCTGAAGGGACGGCGCGAGGCGGTACCCCGCCGGGATCGCGTCACGCCGCGCCGACCGGTTGCGTTCGTGCGCGGCGTAGAGCTGAAAGAGCAGCAGCACGTACAGTCCCAGCACCGTGTACAGCATCAGGGTGACGGCAAACAGCAGGTTGTTGGACTGGATGGAGCCGACGAGCATGAGCAGCATGCTGAGCCCCAGCAACTGCGCATAGTCGCGTGGCGACTTGTGCTGGTAGAGCTTGATCAGGGTGAGCAGGACGACGAAGCGGCTCAGGACGGCCAGGACGTCGTCGGTGTGCTGCGCCAGGTCGACGATGACGTTCAGCGACGCCGCGACGATCAGGATGTTCGCCGTCCAGTCCGGAAGCGATCGGCCGCGGGGCCCCTCCGTCACGTACCAGCTCAGCGCCGCAAGCACGCCGCCCACCAGCAGCAGGCCGATGGATCCGGTGGCGATGCTGACGCCGACGATGCTCAACAGGACCACGGCGTTGGCCAGGATCGGGAAGACCCGCAGGAGCCTCATGCCGCCGTCTCCGCCGGCGCGGCGTCCCGGGTCTCCCGGGATTTCGTGGATTTCGTGGACTCCGGGAACTTCGGGGACTCCGGGGACTCCGGGGGCGCCGTGCCTGGGTCCCACCCGATCGATCGCACGGTCAGGCGGCTCATGTGCCGCGCCGAGAGGTGCAACGCATCTTCACGGCCGATCGACGGATCGACCCGATCGGGGTGGATGACGATCTGCGCCGCCCGCTCACCGTAGCTCGTCGGCAGCGGTCCCGATCCGGTGCGCGGGGCGTCGAGGTCGATCGCGGCCATGGAGGACATCACGCGGGCGCGGTGCCAGTGGCCGCGTCGGGTAAGTATCGCCGGCCGGTCGGTGCCGGGCAGGGAAAGACCGATCTCGAAACCGGCCAGGTCGGCGGCGTGGATGATCGAGGCGGCCAGGCTTATCGCGCGCTCCTCGAGCTGTCGCGGCGAGTACGTCTCCCGCCGCGCATCGACGCGCAGTCGGTGTGTCGGCGTCGTGAGGTTGACGATGACGCGCAGCCGCGGCGGCGTGGGCATCGTGCGCTCCAGGCACACGAGTTCGTCCAGGCATGCCGACCGCTTCCACGCAATGTGTCGCATGGTGTCGCCCGGTCGAAAGTCGCGCATGCCGTAGTAGTCGTCACCGGTGCCGGTGCGCCGTGACACCCTTGAGCCGGCAAGCCCCTGCGGCGCGACCGAACGGAGTATCTCGCGGCGCACTTCGTAGAGCAGGGGATGGATCAGCGTGTGCTGCGGCTGCGAGATCGTTTTCGACTTCCTGATGATGCCGAAAGGAAATGTCGTCCAGATTCGAACACGGTCGAAACGGACTTCGCCTCGCTGCGTCGGCCAGAAGACGGCTTCGCCGTGCACGGTCTCCCGCGGGCCCAGGTGCATGACCCACGCTCGCGCCGGACGCATGAGCCGGGTCCAGCCGCCGGGGCCGTCCACGGGGAGTTCCTCGATGTGCAACGCGAATGCGGGCAGGAAGCGGCTGCGGTTGGTCACCCAGTACCGGACCCGAAGCGGCTCGCCGACGAGACCGTGTCCGGCCACGAGTCGCCGCACGCGAAGGCTCTGCATCATGATTCCGGAGACGAGCCCGGACATGAGCAGCGCCGAGAGCATCATGCCCAGGATCCAGAACAGCAGGTTGTTCTGGCGGTTCACCGCTGCGAGGCCGACCAGGATCGTCATCGCGCCGTAGACGAACCCGGGCGCGTGCAGGTGGTACCGCCGCAAGAGCGCTGCCGGGCCGTTCACCGGAACCTCTCGTACTGCTCTTGCAAGTCTTCGGGCGCGGCCTCGGCGTGTCCCGGCGTCATGATGATCAACAATCTTCGGTCGCTGCCGCGGGGCAGCCGCCGGGTGGTCGAGACGGTCTGGTACCCGTTCTTGAACGCGCGCAGGAGCCACTGCTCGTCCATCCATCCGGCGCCGAACTCCCCCACGGGAATCTCGAACCACCCCCTGGCATCGGTGATCCTGGTTCCCACCTGCCGCCGTCCCAGGCTGTCGGGATCGCGGTCCACGGTCACGCGCACGTTGGCGATGGGCGGGTCGTCCAGCCGCGGATCATCCGGTCGCACGAACGCCATGTCTCCGAAGGGACCCTGGACGACCGTGCCCTGGATGACGTACGTCCGGCACCCGCCTGCCGCGGCCAGACACGCGACGGAAATCAGCCGCCAGCCGGGGACACGTGCTCGAACACGCATGCTTTAATCGTATCCTCGTCGGGACCCGGGCGGCGAAGTCAGTCTTCGTCGTCCAGCACCGGCAGCGCATCGAGACCCGGCAGGCCGAAGACCTTCAGGAAGTTCGGAGTCGTGCCGTAGAGCATGGGCCGGCCGGGCTGCTGAGCCCGGCCCGCGATCTTGATCAGGCGGCGCTCCAGCAGCGCCCGGAGGACCTCGCCGCAGGCGACACCGCGGATGGCCTCGATCTCGGCGCGCATGATCGGCTGGCGGTACGCGATGATCGACAGCGTTTCCAGCGCGGGCTGGCTGAGTCGGGCGTCGCGGTGGTCCTGCAGGAGTCGGCTCACCAGCGGCGCGAACGCCGGGAGCGTGAACAGTTGCCAGCCGCCCGCGACCCGCTGCGCGCGGAAGGCGCGGCCGGAGGACTCGTAGTCGCGGTTGAGCTCGTCGATCGCGGTCCGAACGCTCTCGTCGGCGGCCTTGCCCTCGAGACCGAGCAGTTCCGCGAGGCGTGCCTCGGACGACGGGCGGTTGCCGGAAAGCAGCAGCGCTTCGATGCGCGCCGGCAGGGGGAGTTCGGCGCAAACCTCCGGCCGGCGGTCGGCCTTTCCCTTGGGCATGGGCTTGATCTCCACCGACAGCGTCGCGGCGCTGCGATCCGGCTTCACGATCCGTGCACCCTGGCGAGTGCCCTCGTGGCGAATCCCCGCTGCTGAAGACGCTCGAAGGTCCCAAGGTCCGCGCCGCCGGTGGGGATTCGCGCGGCGGCCTCGGCGATCAGGGCATTCGCCTGGTCGACCGACAGGTCCGCCGCCGGCGTCGCGCGGTCGGTCAAGAGGGTGAGCGCCCCGTCCTGCACCTGGGCGAAGCCGCTCTCCAGCAGGTACCAGCGGCTCCCGCCATCGGGACCGTCGATGCGCAGGGCGCCGATGCCCAGTTGGCTGAGAAGCGGCGACTGCCCGGCCATGACCCCGTGCTGGCCGTCCCATGCGGGAAACGAAACGTACTCGACCTGATCGTCGAAGACCGTCTCGGTCGGGGTGACGATGGAACAGTGAAAGGTAGCGGCCACGGGTGGCTCCGGCAGAGCGCGGGTCTGCACTGGTACGATGCTTCGGACAGTGTAGCATCCGATGACCGATTGTCACGACGAGCAGACGCACCCCGCCCTGGTGGCGCACCGCGGATACGCCGGCCGCTATCCGGAGAACACCATCGTGTCGATCCGGGCGGCACTGGACGCCGGCGTCGGCGCCGTCGAGTTCGACGTGCAGTTCACCGCCGATCGCATCCCCGTCGTCCTGCACGACGCCAGTCTGCAGCGCACGGCCGGCGTCGACCGGGAGATCTTCGACCTGCCGCTGGCCCGGGCACGGGAGATCGAAGTGGGTGAGCCGCAGCGGTTCGGCGCCGCCTTTGCCGGCGTCACCATGCCCACGCTCGCCGAGGTGGTCGAGGTGCTCGGTGCGTGGCCGGACGCGACGGCGTTCGTCGAGCTCAAGCGGGAGAGCCTGCGCCGCTTCGGGGTCGCCGCGGTCGTTGACCGGGTGCTGGAGGACCTGCGGCCGGTCATCCCGCGGGCGGTGGTGATCTCGTTCGATCGGGAGGCGGTCGCCATGGCCCGGGATCGCGGGGCGGTCCGGATCGGCTGGGTGATCGATGGGTACGACGACACCGGCCGTGCCCTCGCCGAGGCGACCTCGCCTGAGTACCTGTTCTGTGACCGGCCGTTGGTGCCCGACCCGCCGGAGCAGTTGTGGCCCGGTCCGTGGCGATGGGTGGTCTACGGCATCGAGACTGCCGAGGCAGCGGTCGAGATGGCCCGCCGCGGCGTGACCATCGTCGAGACCATGGCGGTCGCCGAGTTGCTGCACGACGAGCGGCTGGCGGTATAACGTCACACCATGTTCGACACCGTTCGCTATCTGCTGCTGCAGGTGAGAAACGCCGACGACCCGATGGCGGGCCACGAGGTCGAGTGCTTTGCGCGGGCGCTGCGCTGCGCGCCGGAACAGATCCGCGAGTTCGACCTGATTGCCGGCAGCCCGTCGGAGGCCCAGCTCGATGCCGTGGACATCGTCCTGCTCGGCGGCAGCGGCGACTATTGCGTGTCCAGGGGCGGCGCATGGCTGGACCCGGCGCTGGAGACGATGCGGCGACTTCACGAGGCGAGCACGCCGACCTTCGCGTCCTGCTGGGGGTTCCAGGCGATGGCGCAGGCGCTGGGTGGCAGGGTGATCGCCGATCCGTTGCGCGCGGAGGTCGGCACCCACGAGGTGTACCTCACGGACCGGGGGCGCGAGGATCCCCTGTTCGGCCCGATGGCGGCCGCCGGGGAGTTCTTTCCCGCCCAGATGGGGCACGAGGATGTCGTGGATCGTCTGCCCGACGGCGCGGTGCTGCTGGCGAAGACGCGGCTCTCCAACCAGGCGTTCTACTTCCCCGGCAAGCCGATATACTGCACGCAGTTTCACCCGGAACTCGACCGCGAGAAGTTGCTCGATCGACTGCGCAAGTACCCGGCCTACATCGAGCGAATCACCGGGATGCCGTACGATGAGTTCGTCGAGAAGCAGACCGGCGAGTCGTCCCACGCCGATGCGCTGCTGTTGCGTTTCGTGAAGCTCGTCATGAACGGCTCCCAGGCGATATGAACCGGGAGACCGGAGACTTGCCTTGCGGCTCGATGCCCCGAAGAATGACTGTTCGGGATACTGGAGGACAAGGGTATGGCGACGCTGATCGTGATGAGTGGGCCGTGTGAGGGCAAGACCTATCCGCTGGAGTCGAGCAGCCCGGTCAGCGTCGGGCGCGATGACCAGTGCAGCTTCCAGCTCGTCGACAACGAGATCTCGCGCCGGCACCTCCAGATCCGGTACGACCAGGACAAGCGCTGCCATTTCGCCGTGGACATGCGCAGCGCCAACGGCGTCTTCGTCAACGGGGCACGGATCACCGGCGACCGTCACCTGGACGAGGGCGACGTCATCCGGATCGGCCAGTCCGAGATCCGTTACACCGAGGACGATGTCACGGATATAGACCTGGCGATGGAGCACTTCAAGAAGACCGACGAGTGGAAGCGCGGGACGACGTTCTAAGCGCAGTGGTGGGTGGCACGGTCGAGCTTGCTCGCCCGTGTCTTCGGACGTCCCACCACGGCCGGGCCCGCCGGCTTCGCCGACGGTCTCAACCGTGCCACACCCACCGCTACAGGGACAGGGCATCTGCTCCAGCTAACGTTCTCTCATCATCCGCAGCGCGATCTCGTGGTTCCGGTATTTCGGCTCGTCGGTGACCTCCCGGATAACGTGGGCGGCCAGCCAGGGGGGAATGATGACCGTGGTGTTCGGCGAGGGCAGTTCCACGTCGGCGAGGACCAGTTCAATCCCGTCGTAGTCGTCGATCTCCCAGACCAGGCTGCCCTCATTGATGCAGGATCGCGTCTTGGCCAGGCGGCGCCCGGCGGTGCGCGGCCACATGGTCTCGAACTCGTCGGGGCTTATCCGGCGCTCGGTCTCGCGGCGCACGAGCCCCCGGCCCGTCTTGACGGTGTGCGTGTACGTCACGGTGCCGTCGGGCGCGACGCTCCGCCGCACTCGACCGGGTTCGTCCGCGAAGTACCCCTGCTCCAGTCGGTACGCCCGCGCATCGGCGGGCAGGTCCGGCAGTTCGTCCAGCAGGTAAGTGCGCTCGATCTCCAGGTGGGACATCTCGCGGGATCGTACGGAAAAAAGCCGAGCCACACGCGCCGGCGCCGGGGTTCCGTGCGAGTCAGGATGGTCCATCCAGCATGATGAGCGCTGCCTCGGCCAGTCGGCGAATCGGCTGCGGCATCCTCTTGTCCGTCCCAAGCGACTGCAATCCCCGTTGCAAGGCGGACTCGGACTGGCGACTGATCCTGCAGCCGTGGTGCACGAGTGCCGCACCGATCGAGGCCGCATACAGGCGGGCGGCGATGCGGCGGTCCGCCGGGGATTCGCCGAGAATCCGCATGGTCTTGTAGACGTCCTTCGCTTTGCGGAGCGTCTCCAGCGACACCGCCGAGTCGGTGAGCAGTTCGACCGCCGTGTTGTAGTTCGGGTCGATGTCCCGGGCCAACCAGTTGGCGGAGGCCATCGCCGGATCGAGGGAGGCTTCGACCGCGGAACGCAGGACGTCGCTCAACTGCTGTCGCGAGACCATGCTCATTTCGTTTGCTCCAGGTCCCGCAACAACTCGTGCAGCTCGTCCTCGATCTGCGACGGGTCGGCTACGGTCCGGCCGATTTCCTGGTACAGCGCACGAGCGAAGCGGCGCTTGACGGTGATCATCATGTTCGCCGCCTGGGACTCGTCCTTGAGATGCAACCGCTCGACCAGTGCGGCGTGGGCCGTGGGAGGTTCGTCGAGCAGCATCGGGCGCACGACCCGGTGCTCGAAGACCACCCAGTGCGCGCCCAGGCCGTCCTTCTCGCACTGGACCCGTACGTCGGTGAGCACCTGGCGAACCAGCGTGGCGCTCCAGTGGTGGCAGAACGCCTGTTCCGGCGTTTCGTCGGAGCTGGCCTGGTCCGGCCACGGCTCCAGGGGAAGTGGTCTCATGTCCACCCCGAACGTGCGTTGCCGGAGGTCGTGGCGGTGTTGCTCGCGGAGATAGTTCTGCACGGCGCCGAGCAGCAGCGTTCGGAAACGGCCCCGTTGCGGGTCGGCGTAGTCGCACAATCGCCGGCTGATGATGATGTCGCAGACGAAGCCCTGCGTCAGGTCCGTCGCCGCGTGAACGTCGCGGCCGGTACGCCGGATGTAGGCGTAGACCGCGGACCAGTAGCGGCGGACCAGCCGTTCCAAGGCATCGGCGGCAACCTGGCCATCCGCATCGGTGGTCTGGGCGATCATCGACCAGTCGGTGTGCGACGCTCCGCTGTCGATCAACTGCACCTTCGGGCTCCTGGCGGCATCGGCCCGGGGCGGGACGCTGCGGGGACCATCATTGCGGGGACCATTGCTCATATGTATCTATGACGGTTTTCCGACGATCCTGCGCGGCTGTTGCGGATTTTGCCAAAGAAAGTCGGCGAGTCGCGTTTTTGGCCCATGCAGGGGTGGTCTCTCAGGACGATCCGACGGGAACCTGCTCGACGATCTCCAGTCCGAATCCGGCCAGGCCGGGCAGTCTCTTGGGGTGGTTGGTGATGATCCGCAGGCGGTGCAGCCCGAGGTCGCGCAGGATCTGGCTGCCGATGCCGAAGTCCCGCCGGTCCATCGGCTGGGCCCTGCCCGCCGGGCCGTCGCTGCGCGTGAGATCGGGCGTGTTGACATCGTCGGTCGCGGGCCGCCGGATCTGCTGGAGGCGACCGCGCAGGTCCTCGCCGATCCCTTCGGGCCGAAGATAGATCAGCGTCCCAAGGCCCGCGTCATGGATCATTCTCAGTGACGCCCGCAGGATCTCGCCGCTGCGGTTGCTCGTCTCGTCGAAGATGTCACCGAGCAGGTCGCGGCGGTGCATTCGGACCAGCACGGGCTCGGTGATCTCCCGGGCGTGCCCGTTGCCGCCGAGGCTGCCGATGCCGCCCACGGTGAGCGCCAGGTGCGGCAGCGCATCGATCGTGCTCCGGTAGGCGATGAGGTTGAAGTGCCCGTACGGCGTCTCGATCGGCGTGCCGCCGGTCGGATCGAGCCGCTCGATGAGTTGTTCGCGAGCGAGGCGGTACTCGATGATCTGCTCGACGGAGCACATCTTGAGCCCGTACTGCTCGCACGTTGCCTCCAGGTCGGGCATCCGCGCCATCTCACCGTCGTCACGGACGATCTCGATGATGAGGGCGCTGGGGCGAAGCCCGGCGAGCCGCGCGAGATCCGTCGAGCCTTCCGTCTGGCCGGTGCGCGCGAGCACGCCGCCGTCGCGGGAGCGCAGGGGGTTGATGTGCCCCGGCCGGACGAGGTCGTCCGGCGACGAGTCCGGATCGATGATCAGGCGGATCGTCCTGGCGCGGTCGGTCGCCGAGATTCCCGTGCCCACGCCGTGTCGAGGGTGGCCGTCGACGCTGACGGTCATCGCGGTCATGCGCAGGCTCGTGTTGGCCGACGCCTGCGGGACGAGGTCGAGGCGGTCGCAGTCGGCTCCGGTGAGCGCCAGGCAGAGGTAGCCGCCGCCCACGCGGGTCATGAAGTTGATCACCTCGTTGCTCACCTTCTCGGCGGCGCACACGAAGTCCCCTTCGTTCTCGCGGTTCTCATCGTCCACGAGCACGATGATGCGGCCGGCACGAAGCTCGTCGAGGATCTCCGGGATGGGTGACAGTGCCATGCGCCGGTAGTGTAGGGCCCGCGCGGTTGTTCCGTACCATGGCCCCATGCTGACCGCGAAGCAGAAGGCCGAGCACCGGCGGTGGCTCACCGCACTGACGGGTATCCCTACAGCCTCGGCGTGCGAGCAGCGGGTCGTCGAGTGGGTCGTCGAGTGGGTCTCCGGGCGCCGCAATCTCTCGCTGCGGCGCGATGCGGCCGGCAACCTCGTCATCACTCGGCGGGGCGCCGATCCTTCCCGACCGATTTTCATCACGGCCCACCTCGACCACCCGGCGTTCGTCCTGCGTCGCCGAATCGACGAGCGCACCGTCGAACTGGAGTTCCGCGGGGGAGTCCATGATCCCTATTTCAGCGACGCGAAGATCGAGATCTTCGGCGCCGATGGCCGGGCATACCGCGCCGCCGTGGTACGGCTGGAGCCCGACGCGCGGCCGTTCAAGCGGGTCGTGGCGGTCCTGCGCGCCCCGGCAGAGTTGAACCGAGGCGACGTGGCACGGTGGGCGCTGCGCGGCCGCGGCGCGTCGCCGGTCATCGCCGGCGGGCGACTGTATGCGCCGGCGTGTGACGACCTCGCGGGCGTCGCCGCGGCGCTGTGCACCCTGGACGTCCTGCGCACCGGCACGAGTGCCGCGCACGTCGGCGTGCTGCTGACTCGCGCCGAGGAGATCGGTTTCGTCGGCGCCATCGCCGCCTGTAAACACCGCACCGTGCCGAAGCGGGCCCGGTTGATCTGCCTGGAGAATTCGCGCAGCTACCCGGAGTCGCCCATCGATGCCGGGCCGATCCTGCGAGTGGGCGACAAGCTCAGTGTGTTCAGCCCCGACCTGACGAATCGCCTGAGCCGGTTGATGGCGGACTTTCAGCGGGACAACCCCGGGTTCAAGGCGCAACGCAAGCTCATGCCCGGTGGAACCTGTGAGGCGTCCACCTTCAGCGCGTACGGGTACGAGTCGACGTGCGTCTGCCTGCCGCTGGGCAACTATCACAACATGGTGGACATCGACGGCGTGCTCGCCGGCAAGCGGCCGGCCAGGGTCGGGCCGGAGCACATCTCGCTGGCTGACTTCCACGGCATGGTCGAGCTGCTCGTGCACTTTGCGCGGCGACTCGACGCGGGCCGGCCCCTTGACCTGGCCGGGCACATGGACGGCTACTACCGAAAGCACGGACGGCTGTTGCAGACAGGGGCGGGCTAGCGCAGGTTCCCTTTGCCTGTAGCGGTGGGTGCCACGGTCGAGCGAGTCCGCCACAGGCGGACGAGTTCGCCCGTGGTGCGACGTCCCAAGACACGGGCGAGCAAGCTCGACCGTGCCACCCACCCTTCCGCGGAGACCGTTTCGGAGCGCTCGCAACAGTCTCTACGCGGCCCCGTTGCCGTCCGGGCCGGGCGGGCACAGCAGCTCGATGCCGACGCGCTGGACGTGCGTCGGCGCGGTCTCGATCGCGGTGAACCGCGCGTCGTGGGACTCGAACGATTCCCCCTCGGTCGGGACGTGTCCGAGTTGCGCGAGCACGAAGCCGCCGATCGTGTCGAAGTCGTCGTCCTCCGGCAGGTGCAGCCCCAGCCGTTCGTTGAGGTCGTCGATGTGGTACCGCGCGTCCGCCTCGGCGCGGGTGTCGTCGATGGTCGTGAGGGTCGGTTCCTCGTCGCCGTCGGGCTCGTGCTCATCGCGTATCTCGCCGACGATCTCCTCAAGGACATCCTCGATCGTCACCAGCCCCTCCGTGCCGCCGTACTCGTCGACGACGAGGGCCATGTGCACCTCGCTTCGCTGGAAGTCGGCGAGCAGGTCGCGCACCGACTTGCTCGCCGGAACGATGATCGGCTGGCGCAGCAGCGGCTCGAGCGCGAAATGCTCGGCGTCCTCGCCGAGCAACGGCACCAGATCGCGCACGTAGAGGATGCCGAGGATCTCGTCGAGGTTCTCGCGGTACACCGGGATCCGCGAGTGGCCCACGTCGCTGATGAAGGCGCGAATCTCCGCCAGGTCATCGGTGAGCTCGATGCCCTGGATGTCGGTGCGCGGCGTCATGATCTCGGCCACGTCCGTGTTGGTGAACTCCACGACGTTTTCCAGCATGCTGGCGGCTTCCTCGTCAAGGCCGCCCTTGCGATGGGTCTGATCGATCGACCGCAGCAACTCCGCTTCGGTCTCGTCCTCGTTGCGGAGGTTGGCTCCGCTGAGGCGGCGCACCGCCTCGTCGATGAACGAGACGGCCATGGTGAGCGGGCGGCACACGCGCGTGACCAGGCGGATCAGGGGCAAGCCCGCCGAGAGGAGCCCCTCCCCGACGTGCCGGGCGAGCGCCGCGGCGAGGACGCTGGTGAACACCCACAGCACGGCCACCGAGATGAGTCCGCTGATCAGGAGGTCCGGCCAGGAGAGCGAGGCCTCGGTGCGAAGCTGGACCGTCTCCGCCAGCACCAGCGCGAACAGCGCGAACTGGCCGATCGTCCGCACCAGTGCCAGGGTGAAGACCGCGGCATCGAACTTCCTGTTGAGCCACGTCGCGGCTTCGGCGCGCCCCCTGTCCTCCAGGCGCATGGTGACCACCGTGCGGCTCGGTCCGACGAGCGCCAGCTTGAGCGCCGCGATCCAGGTGGCCGCAACGAGTACGGCCACCGCCAGCCAGACGTACAGGTCAGTCACGCCGTTGGTCCTCGGCCGGCGTACTCGCCCGGCCCGCGTCGAATGTCCGCCCCACGCCCACCGCCGTGAGGATGCGATCCTCCTCGGCGTGCATCGCTTCGAAGTCTTCCGGGGTCCGGTCGTCGAAACCGGCGCAGTGGAGGACGCCGTGCAGCGCATACAGCACCAGCTCGCGCTCGATCGAGTGGCCCAGTTCCGCCGCGCGGCGGGCCGCCTCGTCGAGGCACAGGACGATGTCCGCCTCGACCGGCCCCTGCGCATCGGAGTGGTCGAAGGTCAGGACGTCGGTCGTGCACGCGCTGCCACGGTGCCGCTCGTGCAGGTCGCGCATCCGGGCGTCATCGACGATCTTGACGGTGACGCAGGCCACCCGGCGCTCGACGTGGTCCAACGCGGCGGCAAGGGTCACCCGGATCCACTGAAGGTCCAGCCCCCGCGCCCGGTCGCCGGGCAGCGCCGCGACGATGTCGAGCACCGCGCCGGTTTGTTCAGGAGGGTTCTCGTCGTCACCGCCGGTCGATTCCCCGGCTGATGTCGTGGTGCGGCAGTTCGTGTCAGCGATCGTGGTCATTGCTTGTTCGCCGGTGCGTCCCCCGTGGGTGGCCGGCGTGTCGCCCATAAGGATACGACCTGTTTCGGCTGTCCGCCACGGGGAATTGAGTCAAGACAGGGCCGAAACCCCGACGGCGACCGCCGAGGGCTTCACGCGGGCCTCGAACTCACCGCGGAACCTGTTGACCAGCGTTCGGACCGCCCAGTTGTTGCCGTCGGCGAGGCCGCAGATGGTCGTGCCGGGCATGATTCCCATCGAGCCGGCCAGCTCCAGCAGGAGGTCGAGGTCCCGGCTCGAGGCATCGCCCGCCTCGATCCGGCACAGGAGCTGGTACATCCAGCGGGAACCATCGCGGCAGGGGGTGCATTGGCCGCACGATTCGTTCATGAAGAACCGGGCGATGTTGCGCGTCACCGCGACCATGTCGGTGTCCTCATCGAAGATGGTCGGGCACGCGGTGCCGAGGCCCAGGACGTGGCACGTACGCCCGAGGTCGAAGTCCATGACCGCGTCGAACTGGTCGGGGCCCAGCACGCCCATGCTTATGCCGCCGGCAATCGCCCCTTTGAAGCGCTTGCCGCCGCGCATGCCCTGGCAGTGCTCCTCGACGAGGGTGCGCAACGAGATGCCCAGGTCCACTTCGTAGACACCCGGACGGTTGACGTGGCCGGACACGCCCATGAGCTTCGGGCCGTAGCTGGGGGGGGCGCCGATGGACGACTCGCACCCCATCGTCTTCCACCACTCGGCCCCGCGTTCGACGATCGGCACGACCGCCGCCAGCGTCTCGACGTTGTTGACGATGGTCGGGCGCCCGAAGAGGCCCTTGACGGCCGGGAACGGAGGCTTGATCCGCGGCCAGGCCCGCTTGCCCTCGATCGCCTCCAGCAGGCCGGTCTCCTCGCCGCAGATGTAGGCGCCCGCGCTGCGGTGCAGGTAGCACTCCACGCCGGGGGCGAAGATGCCGTGGTCGTACGCCTCCCGGATCGCGTCGGCGACGACGGTGGCCTGGTGGCGGTACTCGCCCCGGATGAAGAAGTACGCCGTGTCGAGCGCGCACGCGTAGCAGGTGATCGCGATGCCCTCCAGCACCAGGTGCGGATCGAAGTCGATGAGCAGGCGGTCCTTGAAGGTGCACGGTTCCGCTTCGTCACAGTTGACCGCGAGGTAGCGACGGCCGCCGTCGGGCGGCGGCAGGAACGTCCACTTCAGGCCACAGGGAAAGCCGGCCCCGCCGCGGCCGCGCAACTGCGACTCCTTGACCAGGTCGACGATGTCCTGGGGGTTCATGCTCCGGGCCTTTTCCAGGGCCTGGTAGCCGCCGGTCTTCACGTACTCGTCGTAGCGGACGATGTGACGATCCTTCGGATCGCCCCAGGGGTGGCAGGGAATGCGTCTGGTCAGGACGGGTTCGTTCATGGAGAGGGGTGTTTCACGTCGTGTATCTCGATCTCGTCGGTCGTTGTCCGGCGAAGCGTAATGGTGCCGCGGCGCTCCTGCCGGGTGGTCGTGTTCAGGACGCGACGGCTGGTGCCCGGGTCGCTCCGTATGGCCTTGTACAGGTGCCCTACGAACTCACCGAGCGATCGCATGAGCGGCTTGTTCTCAGAGTTCGTCAAGGATCCGGTCAACCTTTTCGATGGTCAGGTTCTCGTGAAGCGTATCGCCGACGAGCGCCACCGGCGCCGTGTCGCACGAACCGAGGCACTCCAGGGTCAGCAGGGTGAACCGGCCGTCCTCCGTCGTCTCGTGCGGCTCGATGCCGAGCCTGTCACGCAGATGGTCCAGCAGCGCGACCTGGCCGGAGATCTCGCAGGCGACCGACTGGCACACGGCGATGACGCACTTTCCCGTGGGCTCGATGGTGTACTCCTCGTAGAACGAGACCGTGTCGAGCACGTCCGCCGGAGATATCTTCAGGAACTGCGCGACCTCCACCATCGCCTGGTGGGCGATGCAGCGGTAGCGATGTTGAAGATCGTTCAGGATCGGCAGCAGCGCTGCCCGGTGATTCTCGTAGCGCGGGAGGATCTCGGCCGTGAAGTGCGCCTTCATCTCGTCGGTCAGGTAGGGCTCGGCGCGCCTGGTGATCGGGGTCGTCGCCGAGGGTTTGACGGTCCAGGCCATGGGTGTCGTGTTCCTATCGATCCAGCTCGGCGGCGATGATGTTCAACGACCCGAGCACCGCCACGGTGTCGCCGAGCTGGTGGCCTTCCAGCAGCCGTGCAAGCACCTGGAAGTGCAGGAATGCCGGCGGCCTGGTCTTGGCGCGCCACGCGCATTTTGAACCGTCGGCGACGATGTAATAGCCCAGTTCCCCGTTGGGCGACTCGATCGCCGCATACGACTCGCCGATCGGAACGTCCCACCCGCGGTTGGTCATGAAGATCTCGAAGAGCTGGATGGTCGCCTCGATCGAACCGTACACGTCCGCCTTGTCCGGCACGGTGAGCTTGGCGTCCACCTCGACGTTCATGGATCCGCCGGGGATCCGGTCCAGGAGGTGACTGATGATGGCCCGGGACTGCTCGATCTCCTCGAACCGTACGAGGAACCGGCACAGGCAGTCACCGTCGTGGGCGATCGGCACCGAGAAATCGACCGCGTCGGCGCCCTCGCCGTCCCAGTTCGGAGCGAAGCAGAGGTATGGCTCGTCCTTGCGGAGGTCGCGGCGAACGCCCGAGGCCCTGGCGATGGGACCGGTCAGGCTCCAGGCGATGGCATCGTCCCGGCTTATTGCGCCGACGCCCTGGAGGCGGTCGACGAAGATCCGGTTGCGGGTCAACAGGGTCTCCATGTCCTTGAGCGCCTTGGGCAGGCGGACGTCGATGAAGCTCCGCACCATGCGGCGGAAGACCTCATCGTCCGGGATGTCCTGCATGGCGCCGCCGACGCGGGTCCAGTCGGGGTGGAATCGCTGGCCGGAGATGTAGTCCATGATGTCGTAGATGAACTCGCGCTCGTTGAAGCCGTACAGGAACCCCGTGAAGGCGCCGAGATCAAGCGCCGCGGCGCCCACGCACAGCAGGTGGTTCTGAATGCGGCCCAGCTCGGCGAGGATCGTCCGGACGACGGTGCAACGCGGTGTCAGGTTGATCCCGAACAGCGTCTCCACCGCGTGATGCCACGCGATGTCGTTGACGATCGGCGAGACGTAGTCCATCCGGCTGACGGTGCAGACGTACTGGTTGTAGTCGTGGTGCTCGGCGAGCTTCTCGAAGCCGCTGTGCAGGTAGCCGATGTGCGGTGTGACCCTGACGACCCGTTCGCCGTCAAGCTCCAGGACGATTCGCAGCGTGGTGTGGGTGGCGGGGTGCTGCGGGCCGAAATTCAGCACCCACCGACCCTCGCTGTCGGCCCGGTTCTCCAGGTATTCGGTCGTCTCGACGTCGACGTCGTAGCCTTCGTCGGGGATGAGCGTGTACGGCATGAGTCGGCCAGTATAGGGGCTGGCCCCCGACCTGCCGGAGCATTCTCTATGCGGCGGTCTCGGCGACCGCGGCCGCCCGCCGCCGCTGGATCGCGCGGGCGATGTCGCGGACCACGCCGTGGATCGCGACGACGACCAGGGCATAGACGATCGTGTTGATGACGAAGCCGGACCACAACGGCTTCACCGGCAGGTAGAGCCCGCGTTGACCCGGTCCCGCCGACTTCCGGAGTCTCAGCACGCCCGCCTTGCTGGTCGACTTCTCGCCCTGGTCGGTCCACAACAGGTCGTAGTAACATCCGACGGAGCGCATCGGCAAGCCCCATCCCTCATCGACCCCCGATCGCGAGGCGGGCAGGGGTTCCGACGGCGCGACGATCCGCCCCCACGTCGCAAGCAGGGTGGCAGGGTCGCCATGGTTGTACGGCCCCGGCGCGAAACCCCGCCAGCATCGCGACATGATGCGCGTGCCCGCCACGTTGTCCCAGCGGTACACCTCCCAGGAATGCTCGGTGCCGACCTCGGCATACAGTTCCGAAACGGTGCCGTGACCGAGGTCCATTGCCGCCGCGCACGTCCATGCCACGGCAATATTGAGCACGGCGCCGCATGCCGCCAGGCCGGCCGCTCTCAGCAGGTGTCGCTTCACGGGAAGCGTATCGGTTGAATACCGGGCCCGATCCTGTCAGACGAGCAACATCGCCGACTGTTCTACTGCTCTACTCTCTACTCTCTGTGCCGCTGCCAGCCCCCTCCGTAGCTTCATCGCCAAAACCCCTGAATGGAAGCGGCACTTCACTACCCCCAATTCGCCAGCAGCGCGAGAAAGTCCGTGATCCCCACCATGCAGTCGCCGTCGAGGTCGGCGGGGCATGACGGTAGACACGGATCGGGGCACGGCCCCCACGCCGACAGCATCGCCAGGAAGTCGACGATCCCGACCGTGCAGTCTCCGTCGAGGTCACCGGCAATCGCCGTCGGCGGCATGTGCCACGCGACGACCGCGGACCATTGGGGATGGTCGATCCCGGCATCGACACGGCGCAGCTCGAGCACGTACGTGCCGGCGGCCAGGTCCAGGACGAAGAGGTGCGCGATGTTGTCCACGCTGCCGGCGCTGACGACGTTGCCGCCGCCGAAGAAGGGTAGCCCCGGGTCGCCGACCAGCGTCGCCAGTTGCTCCTGCTCGTCGACGCGCCACAGGATCAGGTCGAAGTCCGCGACGGCCCAGTCGGCGTTGCCGAACGGGGGCTGCGCGTCGCGGTTCCAGGTCGCCAGGAAGGACGCTTCGCCGGTGAGCTGGCACACGTTAAGCCGCCAGTAGCGGCTTTCGCCGAGACCCACGCCGGCGAGGTCCCATCCCGCCTGGGGGGAGACATTGTTCGCGGAGGGCGGTGTCGCCGAGCCGTCCTGTTCCGAGCCGGTCAGGATCATGTGGCTCGTGTTGACGTCGAGCAGCCCGGCGCCGAAGAGGTCGTCCAGCGGCATCGAGGCCACCCCGCGGTCGGGCCCGGAGGAGACGGGGTTGTTGGTCCAGCCGGCGCGGTGGTTTGCCCCGGCCAGCAGCACCGCCTTGAGCACGATGCCCTGCTCCGCGGCCGGGTTGCCGGCGAGTGCGGGGGTCGTCCGCGCCGTCTCCACCATCAGTGCCGCGCCCGCCGAGACGACCGGGACCGCCCAGCTGGTCTTGGAGCCCGGCGCGACGATCTCGGGGATCATCCGGCCGGGGCCGTCAATGTCCGGCAGCGTGGCATCGTTCATGTGGCTGCCGTCGCTGACGCCGACGCTGAGGCCGTTGAAGACGTGGCTCATGAGCGCGACGTTGACGTCGTCCGTGGCAACGCCCGGCTCGTCATTGTCGATGCCGACGCACATGAGCGTCCCGTCGCGGTTCATGACGAAGTCGGCGCGTCGCAGCGCGTCGTTGTTCTGCGAGGCGAAGGGGAACGCGCCGATCCAGCTGTGGTTGAGGATCTTGAGACCGGCGGTGGCCGGATCCGGCTCCAGGGCGGAATTGCTCCGGAGGAAGCCGGCCGCGATCCAGCCGTTGACGTTCCATTCGTTGATCTCGGTGATGCCCGGGGCGATGCTGAGCGTGTTGCCGTAGAAGTTGAAGCCGACGTTGTTGGCGTGGCCGCTCGTGTTCGTCGGGCCGCTGTGCGGGATGAAGGTCTTGCCGACGTTCTGGGCGTGGGCCGGGTTGGGGCCGTAGTCGCCCTGGGCGTCCGGGGCCTCGACCTGGGCCACGATGACGCCGGCGCCCGTGGGAACATTGCCGGCCCCGAGGCGGGCGACGAGGTCATCCAGGCCGACTTCCGGGCCGTCGTTGGTGGTCTGCCCGGCCGGCGCGGAGTCCGTCAACAGCATGGCGGCGAGCACGGCGAGCGCACACGCGGCAGGTCTTCGGATCATTTCTCGCTCCGTGGAATGTTCACGCCCCCGACGGCCTCGGGCGCTCGACTAGCATATGCCGCACTCACCGGCAGGCAACACAATTCAGCGCGATCCGGTGGTCAACGTCCGGGCCACCAGGGCCAGCAGTCGCTTCTCGAAGGCGGTGTCGCGGGCCACCGGCGCCCAGAAGGACTTCGTGGTCGCCTCGGGGTCGGACGCGGGACGCCTGATCACGGCATGCGAGGTCCCTGAGCTCGACCAGGTGCTGCGCCGGATGCCCGGCGAGTACGCCCGCTCGATGATGACCGACACGCGCAGTTCCACGGCACCCTCGAACGATGTGAGATCCGCCGGCGGACCGGAGAGTCCCAGCAGGTCCGGCGGCCCACCGGCCGCGGCGTCACGGATGGTTGCAGGCGTGAACTCGAAGCGCGCCCGGCGGCGCTGCAACACCACGGTGTTCTCCATCGCCTGGTCGAGCGACGCGTTGCCGCTGCGCCACGGTTCGAGAATCGAACCGGCAATGGACGGCGTGGTCTCGATGACGCCGAGTCGGCGGTCTCGCAACGCCGGCGGCATGTCGTTGGCGCGCGCGGCGGCGATCGCAGCGTCGAAGGCCTGTGCGTACGCCGTCGAGTCGATGGTCAGGTAGGCGGGCCCGGCGGACGTCGCGCAGCCGCCCGCCGCCAGACAGCAGGCGAGCACCATCCACGCGAACCGGGCTGAGTGTACGGAGACCACGGGCACCCGGTCATCATAACGGGGGGCCGCCGCCGTCATCGCAAGCCGGCGGGGCCGATCACGGCTTCCGTCAGCCAGACCCGTCCCTCGGTGCGGATCATTCCGGTCGGGCGGTCGATCTCCTCGAGCCGGGCAAGCAATTCGTCATCGTCGATCGTTCTGATCAGGCCGGTGCGGTGTGCATGCCGGATGACCTGCACCGTCGGCGAACGGTGGCCCGGCGGGTCGCCGCGTTCGACGTGTTCCCGAGCCGCGGGCCGTGACGCCGTCACCCACAGCACACCGGCCGCGACGGCCAGCATCGCCGACGTGGTCGCCAGTCGCCGGCGCACCCGGCGGCGCGCGTGATGGCGCCGCATGGCGGCAGTCAGCTCGGTGAGCATCCGGTGCTTGAGGTACGTGTCACTCATGGCGGTGGTCTCCCGCGCGGCGGCGCAGCATCGAGACGAGCCGTCGCAGTCGCCCGTCAACCGCACCGGGCTTGAGGCCCAGGGCGAACCCGATCTGTTGAAGGGTCCACCCGAAGCGGTACCGCATGAGGAGCAACCGGGCGTTGGCGTTGCCGATCGACTGGAGCTCCCTCTCGAGCCACCGGAGACGTTCGTCGAACTCGGGGTCGGCGTCGTGCCGAGCGGTCGACGCACCCGCCGTGTCACGCTCGCGGCGGCTCGCCCGCGCCTCCCGGCGCAGCCGGTCGTAGGCGCACGATCGAACGACGACGCGAAGCCAGCGGCGCAGATTGTCGTCGGTGCTCATCGGTTTCAGACAGCGGATGACGCGCATCATCGAATCCTGGACGACGTCGAGGCAGAACGCTTCGTCGCGGGCCGTGGTCCGGGCCGCTTCGCGGCGCATCCAGTCGAACCAGGCGCCGAAGAAACGTGCGAAGGCCTCGGAGTCACCCGAGGCGATCGCTGCGGTGAGGGTGCGTGTATCCGACAGCGCGTCCACTGGCGACTCCGTCTCGGATGCGAGCAGCGGATCACTGGCGATGATTGTCGGGCAACTCGTCACGGCGGGGCCGTTGCCTCTCATCCAGGCGCTCGGCGGCGTTGCGAAGCAGCCGCCTTGTATCGGTCAACTCGAGCTCCCTGCGTTCGAGCATACGCCGCAGCTCGGCATTGAGTATTTCCAGCCGCGAGTACTCGGCATGGAAACCGTTGATCTCGTCGTTGGCCCGGCTCAGCGCCGCCTCCAGCTCGGCGACGCGGCCGACGGCTGCGGCGTCGCGGGCATCCTTTCGCCGTTGATCCACCGTCTCCTGGAGCCGGTCGAGCACGCCCTCGATCGTCTCCATCTGACCGACGTCGCCCATGGCGATCAACAGCCCGGTGTCTTCGTGGAACCGAACATCCAGCGTCGTCTCGGAACCGACGACCTCCAGCGCCATCTCCACCGCCGACAGGACGGCAGTGCTTGGAATGTCGTGGTCGAGCAGGTTTGAGATCGTCCAGACATAGGCGCCGGGGGCACGCTGCAGGAGGAGGCGGACCTCCGCCTTCACCTCATAGGTGGGTTGCTCGTTCTCGACGAAGATCGGCAGGCTCGCCATCCTGAGCCGAATGACATCCGTCGGCGACTTGTTGATCTTTCCGTCAAGGAGTCTGAGCGCCACCGCCACCGAGACGTTCTTGAGGGTCACCGGGGGCATCGAAACCTTCGCCGCGTCCGACGCGACGATGACGTTCAGGTCGCCGGCCGCCTTGCGGATCGCGTCGATGTACTGGGCCGCAGTGCCGCCGGGGAACCGCACATCGATCAGCGCGTCGCGTGGCGGAGCCTGGCCGGCGGCACGGGCCGTGCTCAGCAGCGCTGTTGCGAGAAAGAGGACACCGGCGAGCCGGTACGTCGTCTGGGAGAGAATTCTCATCGATCCGGTCTCCGCATGGGTCCTGGAAAGCCCCGTCCTGAGACCAAACGTCGCCGGGGGCCGTGGTTTCGCGTGTGATTTCATTTTTTGTTGACCGGATGTCAGGAGGGCGTACAGTGAATCCGGCCCTCGGGGCGGCGCCGTATCAGGCGGAGGCCTGAGAAGGAGTTGACCTTTGGAGTTCAGGAAGGAAGAAGGAAGCCGGCAGGGAGGGCGATGGCCGCGCGCCGGCCTGATGGCCGTTCTCGCGGCGGCGGCGTCGATCCCGGCCCCGGGCTCTACCGGCGACGGAAGCCTGCCGGTGGCGGCGACCCTCGAGGATTTCTTCATGCCCGGCACGCAGCCCGACCCCGGCGGTGTCGTGGTGCAGCCGATCCAGTCGGCGACCAACTGCATTCTCTGTCACGCCGATTTCGACCAGGCAGAGCCGCCGCTGCCGCCGGCGGGTGAGCCTTTCCGGAACTGGGCCGGCAGCATGATGGGCCAGGCAGCGCGGGATCCGATCTTCTGGGCCGCCCTTACGGTCGCGAACCAGGACGTCGATTTCGGCGGCGATTTGTGTCTGCGGTGCCACTCGCCGGCCGGCTGGCTGGGCGGGCGGTCCGTCCCCACCGACGGGTTGGGACTCGTGCACAGCAGCGCGGACTTCGAGGGCGTGACGTGCCACTTCTGCCACCGGTTGGTCAACCCCGACTTCGTCCCCGGCGAGAGCCCGATCGAGGACGGGCTGATCAACGACGACCTGGACGTCCTGGGGCTGCTGCCGGCTCAACCCGGCACCGCCCGGTACGTCATCGATCCGTTGGATCGACGGCGCGGTCCGTATGACCTGGGCAAGAACTTCTTCTTTCACCAGTGGCTGCAGTCGCCGTTTCACCAGCAGGCCGCGCTGTGCGGCACCTGCCACGACGTCAGCAACCCGTTGTACACGAGGCAGCCCGACGGCACGTACGTCATGAACGACGCCAACGCGGAGCACCCGACGGGTGACAAGTTCGACATGTTCCCGATCGAGCGAACCTACAGCGAATGGCTCAACAGCAGTTTCGCCAATGGCGGCGTGCAGATGAACGGTCGATTCGGCGGCAACCATCCCACCGGCATCATGGAGAGCTGCCAGGACTGCCACATGCCGGATCAACAGTCTCCCGGCTGCCGGGTGCCGGGCTTCGAGGTGGGTCATCCGGACATGGCGGCGCACTTTCTCAACGGCGGCAACACGTGGGTGCTCAACGCCATCAACACGCTGTACACCGATTCTGATCCCATCGATGATCCACCCAACAGCTTCAACGATCCGGTCTTCCAGGACGAGTTCACGGGGCTGACGCCCGATATCATCGCCGACGCGCTCGACCGCACGACCCAGATGTTGCGGGACGCATCGGACATGGAATTGACACAGGTGGGCGGCAGTTTGCGCGTGCGCGTGATCAACATGTGCGCCCACAAGCTGCCCACCGGCTATCCGGAGGGGCGCCGGATGTGGATCAACGTCAAGTTCCTCGACGCGGGCGAGCAGGTCATCGAGGAGCGAGGCGCGTATGACTTCGTGACCGCGGAGTTGACCGAAGACGATACGACGGTCTACGAGGCGAAGCTGGGCATCGATGCGGCCGTAGCGGCAAAGACCGGGTTGCCCGCCGGCGAGTCCCTTCACTTCATCCTCAACAACGTGATCCTTTTCGACAACCGCATCCCGCCGCTCGGCTTCACGAACGCCGCGTTCGAGGCGGTCCAGGCGGAGCCCGTCGGCGCGAGCTACGCCGACGGACAGAACTGGCACGACACGGACTTCGTCATCCCGCCGGGTACCGACGTGGCGGTCGTGACCCTCTACTTCCAGCTCACGTCGAAGCAGTACATCGAGTTCCTTCGGGACGAGAACACCACCGACAGCCGCGGCCGGATCGCCTATGACCAGTGGGTGCTTCACGGCATGAGCGCGCCCGTGGACATGGATATGGGCACGATCGAGTTACAGCCCGGCATCCCCGGAGATCTGGACGGCGACGGTGTGGTGGGCATCCTCGACTTCCTCGCACTGCTGGCGGCGTGGGGGCCGTGCCCGGATCCGTGTCCACCGTCATGTCCCGGCGACCTTGACGGTGACTGCGTGGTGGGGATCGTCGATTTTCTCACGCTGCTGACCAACTGGACGCCGTAGTACCAGTGGCCGCGGCGCTCTTTTCCCGCCCCGCAGCGAAGCGCGGCCGGTCTGCGTGCCGATAGAGCAGACATGCCGACGGGGCTGGAAACCATACTCGCGCTGGAGGTGCCGGTGATCGTGCAGATTGCCGAGCGGATCATGACCGTCGACGAGGTGACGTCGATGGCTCCCGGTACCATCATCGATCTGCCCAAGTCCGCCGACGATGATCTGGAGATCCGCGTCAACAACAAGGTGATCGGGACCGGCACCGCCGTGAAGGTCGGGGAGAACTACGGCATCAGGGTGTCATACATCGGTGACCTCGGTGAGCGGATCGTCGCGATGGCGGGGGACTCCGGGCCGGACGCCGCGGACTCCGACGGCGGGGAGCCCGCCTGAGAGCGGCCGGTCCTGCCCTCATGATCCCGGCGTTCAGCCGCCGGGAGGGTGAGCGCGCATAATTGCTGTAGTAGCAATGACTTACAAAATTCTACCGAACGTCTAAATCGGCCGTTGACCTGTCCGCGCCCAAGGGGCTACTGTGGGAAGCGAAGCTCGGTTTCAGGCTTTCAAGACGCGGCCTTCGGGCCGTGGCGCACCGCCGTCCGGGAAGGTCGGAGCGCCCGGACGGCGGATTTTTTCCACGGGCGCACACACACTCCGGGGGCTGGGCGGTGATCTGAATGATCGTGCACGAATGTGCACGGTCATTCGGAGCAGGGGAGCAGGCTTCCTGCCCCCCTGCGGTCTACTGCTCTACTGCTCTACTGCTCTACTGCTCCGGCCTCGCATCATCGCGCACGGTCATATAGGCTATCCGCCCCTCGTCGGCGGATGGTCGTCTCGGCCTCGGGAGTACCTGGTTGTGGTCACACTTCGAGTTGTTGCCGGCGTGGCGGTCGTTGCCATCTCCATCATGGCGCCGGCGAGCGGGGCCGGCGCGGAGTCATTGCGGGTCGATTTTACGGGCGCCCTGTTCGCACAGGCACCGCCGGACGGATCCGAGGCCGCGCTGCAGACGGCGACTGCCGGACCGAAGCCGAAGTTCGGCGAGAAGGACTCCTGGCGATGGATGCTGCAGGTCGGCGGCGCGTTCGAGGTGCGAGACTCCGACAATCGCTTCATGCTGCTCGGCGGAGGCGTGAGCTACTTCATTACCGATGACCTGAGCCTCGACCTCGAGCTCAACGGGATGTACTTCGATCAGAACGGCGACGACGCCTTCGGTGTGAACATCGCGTTGCTGTTGCGGTGGCACTTTGTTGCCCGCGACACGTGGTCGATCTACCTCGACGGCGGCGCCGGCGTGCTGGAGACGACGAGGAAAGTTCCCGGCAGCAGTCCGCAGGAGCCGGACGGCGGATCGAGGTTCAACTTCACGCCCCAGGCGGGTGGCGGTTTCACGCTTGCGCTGGACGAGCACACGAGGTTCTTCGCGGGCATCCGCTGGTATCACATCTCCAATGCCCAGCTCTTCGAGGACAATCCCGGCCGGGATCACATCTACCTGTACGCGGGCGTGTCGCTACCTTTCTGAGCGCTCAAGGCACCCCTCATAGTGCCCCACGATTCTGCCGATAGTCGGCCTCGTGAGGCACTGCACTGCCTGCACGCGGGTGCCCAGTGATCAACACCGTCGAAATCCAGGACATCCTGCAGCTCTCTGTAGAGCAGATCGCCGAGTTGCGCGGGCTGATCGACCGCCGGGCCCGCGATGACGTCACCCGGGAACGCCGGCAGGCACCCAGGGTCCCGTTTGGACTGCCCCTCCGGCTGGGCGTCCTGTTGGAGAACGAGATCAAGGGCCGGCGCACCTGCGCGCTGGCGCCGCGCAACATCAGTCGCAACGGGATCTCGCTGTTCCACGGCACCTTCGTCTACGCCGGTACGAACTGCGTGGTCGGACTGCGGGCGCTCGATGCGCAGGTGATCCCTGCCCACGGCAGGGTCATCTGGTGCCGGTTGATTGCGGGACGCGTGCACGAACTCGGTCTCCGGTTCGACGAACCGGTCGAGGTCGGTGACTTCGTGGCTCAGGGGCTCTAACAGAATGAGCCGTCGCACCGAGCCTGGCGAGGATCGTCGCGAGCAAGAAGGCCGAAGCAGGCGGCTTCCCATGCCGTCGATGGAGGCCGACGCCGCACGCGGCGATCCTCGCCGGGCGAATGCAGGCTCATTCTGTTAGAGCCCCTGAGAGCGGGTTTACTCCATCTGTAGCGTTCTGAGCACGATCATCTCCGCTGTGGTGACGTCGCCGAATCTCGGAATATCAGCAATATGCCGTCGATCCGGCGGCGCCACCACAGCGAAGAGCATCGCACTCAGAACGCT
>JADFOJ010000101.1 GCA_022562915.1 Planctomycetota bacterium
GCGAGAGCGCGACCAGATTCGTCAGATCAAGGAGCCGGATCGAAGGCATATCCCGGAGATACGTCGAGATTCGGCGACGCCGAGCTGGCGGATCTGGGCCGCTCGCAGCCCGAATGACTTCTTCAACAGGCTGATAGGCCCGGCCCCACGAGCCCGCGCCCCCGAGCCCATTGCGCGAAGCCACATGACCTGACCCCCCTGCCGTGGTCCGGCGAATTCGACCGAACCACACCCTGCCGCATGATCGTAGGAGTGTTCGGCAGCGGCAGTGGCAGTGTGCGGTGCTCCACGGGTGGTGGTCCCGTTGACGTGGGCACCCTGCACCCAGGCACTCGCCAGGGGCGTCTGGAACGAGTCCCGCACGCCGTCGCTGTGAGCAGTCCACGGGAGAAGACCCCCATGACCAGCATTCCCCGCGAGCCCCCGCCGATGGTCGCCGTCGAGGCCCTCCGGCTGCGCGGGCTGCTCCTGGGCGGCGGAATCCTCACGGTCCTGGTGGCGTGGGTCTTCTGGGAGTTCTTCGTCTCCCAGGTCCGCTTCGCCATACGCCAGCAGGCTGACTGGGGTCACACGCTGGTGATTCCGCTGATCGGCGGCTACTTCGTCTACATGAATCGCCACCGGATCCTGTCGGTGCCGTTCAAGACGACCTGGAGCGGACTGATTCCCGTCGTGCTCGGGATCGCCTGGTACGTCGCCTGCTGGCTGGGCCCCCCGGCACTTCGTCACCACAACCTCCAGGGTGCCGGGCTCACGCTCACGCTCTTCGGGCTGACGCTGCTGTTCTTCGGCATGCGGGCGATGACCTTGCTCTGGTTCCCGCTGCTGTACGTGTGCGTCTTCAGCCAGACGATCTCCGCCAAGCTGATGACCTACGTCACGTTCCCCATGCAGGACGTGACCGCGCGGGGGTCCTGGGTGGTCCTGAACCTCATCGGCGTGGACACCGATCGGACGGGCAACATCCTCACTATCTGGGACAACGGTGTCCCCAGGCCGCTGAACATCGCCGAGGCGTGCTCCGGCATGCGCATGCTCATGGCGTTCCTGGCCCTCGGTGTCGCGATGGCCTACACGGGTTTCACTCGTTTCTGGCAACGGGCGACACTGGTGCTGCTGGGGATTCCCACCGCGATCGTCGTCAACGTTCTTCGGGTGGTGACGCTGGCGGTGCTGAGCCTCTACGACACCGATTTCGCCGCCGGTGACTTCCATACGTTCGTCGGGCTGCTCTGGCTGGTGCCCGCGTTCCTGATGTACCTGGGGCTCCAGTGGATCCTGCGGCATCTCGTGATCGAGCAGCCGGCACGCGAGACTCCCGGAGGTGATCCGTCATGAACTTCGATCGCCAGGCGAAGTACGCGTTGGTGGCGGCGTGCGTGACCCTGCTGGTGTGCGGGATCGGGTTCCGCGTTGCCGTTGACAGCGCCCAGGCGTTCCTGGCCAAGGAGCCCGTGCCACTGCGCAATCCCCTGACCTCGATTCCCAAGCGACTGCGTGACTGGGAGGCCGGCGGGCTGGACGTCAAGCTCACCGCCGAGATCGAGGAGGCGCTCGGTACGCGAAAGTATCTCGACCGGGCCTACGTGCGTTCGACGGGCCGCAACCGCGACCAGACCATCCATGTTCACATCACGTACTACACCGGCCTCATCGATGCGGTCCCGCACGTGCCGGACCGGTGCCTGGTCGCCGGCGGGTGGGTCACCGTGGGTCTGCCGCGGAACATCGACTTGTCCCTGGATCGCTCCAACTGGCTGCCGGACCCGGATCACGTGAACCTGGGGACGGACCAGCCGTATCCGCGGCTGACGTATTCGCATCACGTCACGGGCCGACCCGTCACCGTGAGAATGCCCGTGGGGGAGTTCAAGCTCCGAACGACGGAGTTCCGGGGTGGAGACCGTCTCGAACAACGGATCTATGCGGGCTACTTCTTCATCGCCAACGGCCGCACGACCCCGTGGCCGGAAGGTGTTCGCGCCCTCGCGTTCGATCTCACCACGCGATACGCCTACTTTGCCAAGATCCAGTTCACGATGATCGCGCCGCAAGGCAAGACACCCGAAGAGTTCGTGGCGGACGTTGCGGATCTCGCCAATGAACTGCTGCCCGAATTGATGTGGTGCCTGCCCGACTGGGCGGAAGTCGAATCGATGTCAACGGGCTGAGCCGCCCGAACCGGAACGAAGAGAGGTTTCACTCATGGCAACCCGAATCAACACCAAGTTCGTGCTCATCCTCGTCTCTACGGTGTTCGCCGCGGTCGTCATCGTCGGCGGTCTCTGGCTGTTGCAGATCCGCGGTGATTCGGGCCGTCACATCAAGAAGGGTGACGCCTACCTGGCCGAAGGACGCGCCATCGAGGCGTCCGGCGACGACGTCGAGGCGGCGGTCGTCTACGAGCGCGCCGTGAAGGCGTACGGGCGTGCGGTGAGCAACGAGCCGGCCGAGCTGAGCCACCTGGCCAAGGTGACCGAGGCACTGCACAGTATCCGGCCCGCGACCCAGGATCAGGCCGCCGAATTCGAGAGGCTGCGCATCGGGGTCCTGCGCCGGGTGGTGACCTACCGGCCGCAAGACGCCGACGCGCACCTGGAACTGATTCGGGAGCTGCATCGCATCGCCCGCTGGTTCGGCCAGTCGGGCATGTGGCAGGAGGTGGCCGATGCAGCGAACGATATGTGGGAACGCGTCCCCGGCAGGGAGCCGAAGCGCGTTCACGCCCTGCTGTACCGGGGACTCGCCCAGATGCAGATCTTCAGGTACGGCGGCGGTGTCTTCACCGTCGGCCTCACGGCCGAGCAGGATGAAATCGATGCCGCGATGCGGGATCTCGTGGATTTCCGGGACGCGGTCCCCGGCGACGACCTGGGGCAGGCGACCCTCGCCGGGATGCGCCTGTCGTTGGCCCGCCGGCTCAGTTCCGAGGGTCAGTCCAGCCGTGCCGACGAGATGTTCGCCGAGGTCGATGAGACGATTCTCCAGGCCCTGCATGCCGTCCCCGACGGCCCGGAAGTCGCGCGGGTCGCCGTGCTGCGGCTCGCGCTGAAGTATGCGGACGACCCCGAATCCCGCCCCGCCGATGATTCGTTGCTGGTGGCGGCCGTCGATCGAATGGTCGAGCTCGTCGCGTCTTCCGACAACCCCATGCTGCTGGACGACGCCGGGAGGCTCCTGCGAAACGTGGACCGCGCCGGCGGTCTCGCGCGCGCCATCCACTTGCTGGAGACGTACGTCGATGAGAACCCGGAGGCACACTTTCAGCGGATCCTCCTTGCCCAGATGTACTTCGACAACAAGGACTACCCCGAAGCACGCGCGGTGGCCACGGCGGTCATCGAGGCGAGGTCCGTCCCGGTCAGCGTCCTGGCACAGATCCTGCACACGCTCCGCATCCGCGCAGCCGGACTGATCATCGATCTCGAGTATCGCTTGTGGGAGCGGGCCGAACCGGCCGACAAGCCGGCACAACTGGCCCGCGTCGTGGCCGCGCGCGACGTGCTGGCAGACCGCGTGGTCGAGCAGGACGACGATCCGGTGCTGCTCAAGGCCGACGGCAAGATCGCCGCTGCCCGAAACGACCATGCCACTGCGGCGGCGAGATTCGAGCGAGTGATCCAACTGTTGCCCTCGCCGGATTTTGAGACCCTGTGGTACGACTCCGTTGCGCTGGAGAAGATCGGCCAGATCGGCCTTGCACGACGCCGGATCGAGGAGGCCGTCGCGATACAGCCGAACAACATCGTGGTGCTCGGCGAGATGGCACGGTTGGCGTTCCGGGTGGGTTTCTACGGCGAGGCGCGGATCGTGTCCGACCGGATACTGAAACTGGATGAAGGCAACCAGTTCGCTATGCGGCTTCTCACGGCCATCGAAGCCAAACTCGCCGACAGTGAATCCGACGCGCGCCATCCCGTTGCGCGCGCGATGCTGGCCGCACAGAACGCCGCCAAACAGAACGACCTGGACGGGGCCCGTTCGATCCTGGCCGAGGCGCTGGCCGGCGCGGCGGACCGACTGCCGCTGCTCAGCGAGCTCATCCAGATCGAGTTGCGGGCAGGTCGGGTCGACGACGCACTGGGCTATCTCGAAGAGGCGCTCTTGCTGCAGCCGGGCAACACCTTCCTGCGCAAGCTCAGGGTCGGTCTCCAGAACGAAGATCAGATCGAGGCGCTCAAGCTGTTCATGGCGGAGGAATTTCCCGATGAGGCGGATCGCGTGGTTCACACCATCATCCAGCTGCGGGCACTTGCGCAGGAGATCGATCGGGTCGCCGAACGGTACGAACGACAGGGTGACACCGAGAAGGCACAGCGCAGTCGAGGCCGAGCCGAGGTCGCCCGCTCGGAGGCCGACGAGCTGCTGGTCCGCGCCAACCGGATCGCCCCGAAGCATCCGGATCTGCTGGACCATCTCTTCAACCAGGCACTCATCGCGCGGGACCTGGCGGCGATGGAATCGCTGGTCGAGGCAGCCCAGGAGGTCGACGCCGATCAGGCCGGGGGGCTGATTTTCCGGGGGCGCTACGAGCTGGCGAGCGGGGAGCACCAGAAGGCGATCCTCACGCTGGCCGCGGCGACCGCTCGCAAAAGCTGGTCCTCGCTGGCGTGGCGCCTGCTGGGCAGGGCCCATGAGCGCAGCGGCCACTTCGCCGAGGCCGTCGAGGCCTACGAACAGGCGTATGCAATCAATCCCAACGAGGCGTTCACGATCCGCTGGTACGCCAACCTGCTCATCCAGACGGGCGAGCGGCAACGGGCGCTGCGGATTCTCCGCAGGTCGCGACATGCCGTTCCCCGCGACCCCTTGCTTCGCGAGGTCCGGCTCCGGATGGAGGCCGAGGTCGGCAACGTCACCGTGGCGCTGGACGAGCGGCGCGAGCTGTATGCAGTGATACCGGCGGACCGTGCCAACGCCAGGCAACTGGCGGCGCTGCTGGTCCGTGCGACGCCGACCATTGAGCACGTCAAAGACGACCAGGGCAATCGGAAGTACGCCCGCGACCAATGGCAGCTGCTCAGGGACGATGATCGCCGGGAGTTGCTGGAGAGCGTTGCAGCCGGTTGGCGGGCGGAGTCGGACCGGATCCTGGCGTCGATCTCGACCGCGGGAGACGAGACGATCGAGCTCGTGCAGCTGCGAGCGCAACTCCTGAGCGAGCGCGGCGAGGTGGATGACGGCGAGCAGGTCCTGAAAGAGTATCGCGACGATCATCCGGGCGACGTTCGCGCGTACATGGCGCTGGCGGCATACCAGGCCGGCGTCAACCACACGTACAGCGCGATCGCCACGCTGGAGTCGGCCCGCCCCTACCAGGATGAGGCCGGGCGTGAAGCCGATCTTGCGCTGGCGGATCTCTACTTCAGCGAAGCTCGATGGGTGAACGCGGCAGAGCTGTACAAGGATGTCGTGTCGGTCACGCGTGATCGCGCGATTCAGCTTCGCCTCGTCGAGTGCCTGGCCAAGCTCCTGGAGTATGACGATGCCGCCGGCCTGCTGTCGGAGATCGTCGACGAGGACGGGCTTGATTATGTCACGGCGATGCTCCAGGCATCGATTGCCGAGGGCCGCGCCAAGGCGCTGCTCGATGCGGGCCTGACCGAATCCGCCGAGCTCATGGGCGCCGAAGTGCTGGCGGCGCTGGACCAGGCGGAGCAGTTCCTGCCGTCCAGCCCGTTGCCGCACGTGCGCCGGGCCCAGCGGCTCCTCCGCCAGTATCAGGAGAGCGGCCGGCAGTCGCTGCTGGATGATGCCTTGAGGGCGCTGGACGGCGCCGACCGGGTGCAGGCCGGTGCCGAGTCGACGAGCCGGATGCGCGTCCAGGTGCTCAACGCCAAGGGCGACGTACGCGGTGCGATCGGAGAACTCAGGCGTCTCGTGCAACGCGCGCCTGACAATGTCGCGACGCGACGAATGCTCATGCAGATGCTTGCGGGAACGGGCAAGATCGATGCCGCGATACAGGTCGTCAACGAGGGCATCGAACTGAATCCCACGATCGCGCTGTGGTACGAGAACCTGGGCGATCTGCATGTGGCGCGTTCGGCCCGGTTCAGGGCGGCGGGCGACATGGCCGCGGCCGATGCCGACGTGGGCCGGGCGAGAAACGCCTTCCGCGACGCGCACGGTCGTGAACCCGGCGCCCAGCGGCTCGCCAAGTACGCGGAGCTGGCGATGGCGGTGCAGGAGCCCGAGTACGCGGCCGTCACCGAACTCATCGAGGCATCCCCGGGCACACTTGAAGGCAGCCCGTTGCTGCGCGGGCTCTATGCGATGGCACTCGGCACACAGCGCCGTCGGAGCGAGGCGATTGAGCAGATGAGGCTCGCCTGGGACGAGCATGCCCGGATCATTGCCCAGCAGCCCGCTGCGAGGAACGGCCTGGCAACGTGGTTGCGCTCGTTGCAGGTCGTGCTGGATGGCGAGAACCCCACGGTGTACGAACAACTCGTCAGGGAGCTGGCCGAGGGAGAGCCGGGGCCGTTGTCGCTGGTATGGATCGGGCGAGCCTGGATGAAGGACCGGCAGTCGGACGGCGCCGCGCACGCGATCGAGCTGCTCGAGACGGCGTTGACCCTCTGCCCGGAACGGGACAACGAGCTCCGCGCGATGATCGGGTTCGACAGGGGCGGCTACCAGGTTCTGCTGGGCGACTACCGCAGCGCCGTCGCCTCCTTCGAAGAGGTCATCGAGATCGCCGTCCAGGATCCGAACGTAGCGGACCATCCACTGGCGCTGAACAACGCGGCGTACATCTACGCCGAATACCTCGACAACCCGTCACGGGCCGCCGAGTACGCTGCCCGGGCCGCCGCGGCGAGGCCGGGTGATTTCTCCATCCTGGACACGCTGGGATGGGCTCTGTACAAGCTCGCCCGGTATGACGAGGCCGAGACCGCGCTGCGCGACAGCGTCGACGCCGCGGACACGGCGGACAACCACCTGCACCTTGCCTGGGTCTTTTATAAGACCGGCCGGCTCGGCCTGGCCGGGCGATACCTCCGGACGGCCGCGGAATTGCGACCCGGACCGGACGCACAGGCTCAGATTGACGATCTGACCGAGAAGCTGAGGCGATCACCCGGGCGCCAGGCCCCGCGATGATTCAGTCCCGGTTCGAGTCTACGTGAGTCACATGAAGCCCCAATACACCATGAGATACCTGACATGAGTACCGCATCTCCAACCCGCTCCGCCGCTGCGCGCGCTGCCGGAGGCGCCCCGCGGCGGTCTTCGCCGACGATGAATGCCCGCACCATCGATCCCTTCCGGTTGCTGCGACGGCACCTGCTGCTGCTTGTCTTCACGGGCTTTGCCGGAGTCTTTCTCGGGCTGGTGAACTGGTTCCTGCTGGACCGGTTCATGCCGCTGTACAGCGGCGAAGTACTCTTTGAAGTCCGGGGCGGTCTGAAGGAATCGCGCGACGTGGCCAGCGAGGACATTGCCCGCGAGGACATGGTCCTGAGGCTCGCCACGACCGAGAGCATGATCCTGAGCAGCCGCGGAATCCTCGAGGCGGCCGCGAAGCACGCGGACGTGCAGCGGACGGACTGGTTCCGAAAGAAGTTCATCGACGAGAACAACATTGCGCTGATCGACGAGGCGGTCGACGAGCTCGAGGAAGACGTCGCCCGGCGCTTCCTGCAGGGCACGACGCTCTTCGGCTTGAGGTGGTCGGCGGCAACCGCCTCGGACGTCCCGATCGTCCTCAACACGATCGGGCGGGCCTACCTCGCTGAGCGAACGCGAACCGACAACGCGACGTACAGCGAGAACATCAAGCTCTTCCAGGAAGAGCTCACCAAGACGGACCGGTTGATCAAGGACCTCGGTCGGGAGATCGAGGATTTCATTCGCGAGAAGGGCATCACCACGCTGGATGATCCTCGCTCGAACCAGCTCATGGTGGCCATTCATGATCTCGTCGAGCGCATTGCCGAGGCGAACTCGGCGCTCAACATGGGCCTGAGCATGCGGGCCCAGACGGCCGCCAAGCTGGAGGGCACGATCGATCCGTCCGACGAGGATCGCCGAATGGCCCAGGAGTATCCGGCCGTCCGGCCGCATGAGCTGGCGGTGATGCAGCAGAAGACCGTGCTCCGCGAGCTTCGCGGGAAGTACCGCGATCCCGGCCATTTCAGCATTCGCAACGCCGAGCGGCGGCTCAGCGCCCTGGAGCTGGAGTACGAGGCCAAGGTCGACCAGATCATGCACGACAACCTCCGGGCGGCACTCAAGTCGCTGACCGACTCGATCGATCGCACACGCATCCTGCTGGAAGAACTCGAGCGGGACTACGAGAGCAAGACCACCTTGATGCAGACGCTGGCGGCCGACATGTCGCACTACTTCGAGCTGGAAGATCAGCGGAACCACCTGGTCATGACGCAAGACGCTGACATCGAGCTCATCAAGGAGGTCCGCCTCATGCGGCTTCGCGCAGACGCGTCTCGCGTCCGGTTGGCACAGTTGGCGCTGACCCCTCGCGAGAAGTCGTTCCCGAAGATCGAGTTCGTGGTGCCGGCGACCGCCGTGCTGGTGCTCGGCCTGGTGACAGGGCTGATCTTCCTTCGCGAAATCACGGATCAGCGAGTCAAGACGGCCGCTGACCTGCTGGTCGTTCCGGACGCGCGCGTCCTCGGCGTGATTCCCGAGTTGAGCGAGGATCCCCTCGGTGCCGAGGCGGCGGAGCTCGTGGTGCGCCACAGTGCGAACAGCGTCTTGTCCGAATCGTATCGGCAGGCGTGCGCCATCCTTGATAAGTCGATGAGCCGAATGGGACACCAGACCCTGCTGGTGGTCGGCGGGCTGCCCCAGGCCGGGACCACGACCGTCGTGACGAATATCGCCTCGGCCACCTCGGCGGCCGGCCGGACGGTCGTCGTCGTCGACGCCAACTTCCGGCGGGCGCGCCTCGCCGGGGTGATGGGTGCCGCCGGCGAAGCCATCGGCCTCGGGGATCTGCTCATGGGCAAGGCGACGGTCGAGCAGGCGATCCAGAGCACCGAGAGCGGGATTGACGTGATCGGCGCCGGTCGACCCGAGAGCCGGGTCTATGAACGCTTCAACAACGGTCAGTTCGAGAGCGTCATGGCCGAGCTTCGGCACAGGTACGACCTGATCATCATCGATGCGCCTCCCGCCGTGGTGGCGGGCGACGCGCTGGTCCTGGCCAACAAGGTGGACGCGACCATCCTGGTCGTCCGTGCCCACCAGGAGCACCGGGGCCTGGTCGCCCGGCTGATGCACCAGCTCGGCGACGCTCAGTGTGAGATGCTCGGCATCATCCTCAACAGGCCTCGCGGCACCTCGGGCGGGTACTTCAAGAAGAACTTTCTTGCCATGGCCCGGTACGCCGACGGCACCGGGGAGGCCTCGTCCGCCGACTCGAAGGACGGGTCCGGGACCTGATGGCCGGCGATCGCCTGACCCTGGTGACCGGAGGTGCCGGATTCATCGGCTCCCACCTCGTGGAGCGCCTCGTCCGCCGCGGCGATCGCGTCGTGGCGATCGACAACCTGTCAACGGGTCGCCGGAGCAATCTGAACGGTGTCGATCCATCGCGGCTCACGTTCATCGAGGGCACCGTCTCCGAGGTGGTGCAGAGCGTTGACCCGTCCGGCGTCGACGGGATCTATCACCTGGCGGCCGCGGTGGGCGTGCGACTCGTGATCAAGAAACCCATCGGAACCATCGAGACCAACGTCGGGGAGACGTCGGCTGCCCTGGAGTTTGCCGCGGCCGGCCGAACGCCGATCCTGATCGCCTCGACCTCCGAGGTGTACGGCAAGTCCGAGCGCATTCCGTTCGCGGAGTATGACGATGTCGTCTACGGGCCGCCCTCGCAGCCCCGGTGGGCGTACGCGTGTTCCAAGGCAATCGATGAGTTCCTGGCGCTGGCGCATCATCGGGAGAACGGTGTGCCGGTCGTCGTCGCCCGATTCTTCAACATCGTGGGACCCAGGCAGGTCGGCGAATACGGCATGGTCCTGCCGCGGTTCGTGGCGTCGGCGCTGGCCGGCGACCCGATCGAGGTCTACGGCGACGGTGCCCAGACGCGATGCTTCTGTGACGTTCGTGACGTCGTCGACCTGCTGCCCCGCCTGCTGGACGATCCACGGTGCGCCGGTGGGATCTTCAATGTCGGCCGTGACGAGTTGATCGAAATCGGCGAGTTGGCGCGGCTCGTCAAGGACACCCTCGGGAGCCGATCACCGATCGTACGCGTGCCGTACGACCAGGCCTTCGGCCCGGGCTTCGACGACCTGATGCATCGCCAGCCGGACCTCACTCGCCTGCGCGCCGCGGTCGGGTTCGCTCCGAAGTTCTCTCTCGTGCAGACGATCCGCGATCTTGCCGCGGCATCGGGCGAGAGCGTCCAGCGGTCCGTGGAGTCGACGATCTGATGTCGCCCCAGGTGAACCAGCCCGGCAGCGATGCGATGTTCGAGGCCACCAACGTCCTGGTCGGCGACCTCGAGCCGCTCGCGGTCTCCGGCATGGATCTGCTCAACAGCTACGCGATCATCCTGATCGTGGCGTTCGCGGTGTCGCTGCTGGTGACGCCGCTGGTGCGCCTGATCGCCCTGCACGCCAACGTCACCGACCAGCCGGACGGTGTTCGCAAGTCACACCGGTACCCGGTGGCGTATCTCGGCGGCATCGCCGTGTTCCTGGGACTCATCGTCGCGATCGCGGCGAGCTATCTCTTTCTTGATGGTGTCGCCGCCGGCTTTCGAGCCGTGCCCCTGGCGGTCGTGCTCGGGATGGTGGCGATCACCTTCACCGGTCTTGCCGACGATCTCTGGGGATGGGACCCGCGACTGAAGATCGCCGGGCAACTCGTGGCCGCGGCGGCGCTGGCGATCCAGGACGTCGGCACCAGCGTGGCGGGCGGCATACTCCAGCCGCTGGCGACGATGATGGGCCGCGAAGACCTCGTCTTCCAGATCCCGTTGCCGGGCGGTGACGTGTCGATCGATCTGATCTACTGGGCCGGCACGGCGATCATCGCCGTCTTCGTGCTCGGAGGCTGCAATGCGGCGAACCTGCTGGACGGTCTCGACGGGCTGTTGTCCGGGGTCGTCGCCGTCATGGTCGTCGGTCTGTTGTGTATCAGCCTGCTCATGGCGACCGTGGGAGAAGGCTCCCCTGATGAGTCCCTGGCCGGTGCGCGGATGGTCCTGTGCTTCGCCCTGCTGGGAGCGGTGCTCGGATTCCTGCCGCACAACTTCAACCCTGCCAGCATTTTTCTCGGGGATTGCGGCAGCCATCTGCTGGGCTACGTGTGCGTGGTCATCATTCTCATGTTCGGCGAATACGGTCAGACGCACCTCGTCTTCGCCGGCCTGATCATTTTTTCGGTTCCGATCATCGACACGACCCTGGCGATTATCCGGCGGTGGCTGGCGGGGAGACCGATGTCGGTGGGCGACGATCAGCATGTGCACCACCAGCTCAAGCACGCCCTCGGCGGCGTCAAGCGCGCGGTGTTCGCCATGTACGGGATCACCGCCGTCTTTGCCGTCGTGGGTGTGACGCTTGCGGCGCTGGTGATGCTCACCCAGCTTCGGGTTCGCGTCATCTATGCCATCGCGCTCATCCTGTTCGGCTTCATCGGCGTCATCGCCGTGAAGACCGCCCGTCGCGAGCGGCAGCAGTCGGTACGAACGGATCATCACGCGGTTGCCGGACCTGTTGCGAGCGCTCCGTTGCCAAAGGGGCGGGTGGCACGGTCGAGCGAGTCCGCC
>JADFOJ010000145.1 GCA_022562915.1 Planctomycetota bacterium
GACCGTCGAGGCGCGGCCGGAGGAACTGCCGCAGGCCTTCGATCGCCCCGTCCTGGCCCAGCACGTACACGATCAGCGCCACGAACATCACGAAGAACACCGGCAGAACCAGCGTGCTCAGTCGCTCGATCCCCGTGCGCAGCCCCAGCGCGATCGCGGTGCCGCTGAGCCCGACGGTGATCACGACCCACGCCATCGACGCGGCGAACCCCGGCTCGCCCGCCGCCGGCGCGCCGGCGCGAAGCGCAGCGAGCCCGAAGCGGACTGCCTGGTGCAGGACCTCCGCAAGCACGACGCCGTAGTACGACGCCGCCATGACGATCGTGACAAGTAACAGGCCGCTGAAGAACGTCGCGCCCCGCATGCCCGCCCCGTGAAAGGCGCCGACGGGACCGCGCCGCGTGTGGCGCCCGAGGGCGTACTCCGCCATGAGGCCGGGGATGCCGAACGCGACGACCAGCCCCAGGTACAGCACCAGGAAGGCCAGACCGCCGTGCTCGCCCATCATGTACGGGAAGCGCCAGATGTTGCCGAGACCGATCGCGGCACCGGCCGTCGTGAGGATCACTCCCCAGCCGGTGCCGAAGACCGGTCTGCGACCCCCATCGGAGCCCGTGGTCATGGCCCACAATCTACAGGATGGCGTATCCTGTCGCCGCCGATGGACGTCTTGATCGTCAACGATCAACAGGTGCGGGCGCTGCTGCCCATGAACGAGTGCATCGAGCTCATGGAGCGCGCGCTGGGCACGCTCGCGCGGGAGGACGCGTTGCAGCCCCTGCGTACCGCCATGTGGCAGCCGGACCGCAGCGGGCTGCTGGGGCTCATGCCGGGCTGGCTCGGTGAGCCCAGGGCGCTCGGCATCAAGGTGGTCACGGTCTTTCCCGGCAACCACGGCACCGACCTCGACGCCCACCAGGGTGTCGTGCTCCTGTTCGACACGGACGACGGCCGATTGCTCGCCGTGATTGACGCCACCGAGATCACCGCGATACGCACCGCCGCGGTCAGCGCCGTCGCTACCCGGTGCCTTGCCGCGCCCGGGGCGGGCGACCTGGCGATCCTCGGGTCGGGCACGCAGGCGAGATCGCACCTCGAAGCGATGCTGCTGGTGCGGTCGATCACGCGCGTCCGCGTGTGGAGCCGCAACCACGACGCGGCGCGGCGTTTTGCCGACAGCGCGTCGAAACGGCACGGCCGTGACGTCGAACCGATGACCACCGCACACAACGCCGTCCGGGACGCCGACATCATCTGTACGACCACCGCGGCGACCGAGCCCGTACTGGCCGGAGCCTGGATCACGGCCGGCGCCCACGTCAACGCCGTCGGGGCGTGCATGGCCCGGGCAAGAGAGCTCGACACGCCGGCGGTCAAGCAGTCGAGGCTGTTCGTCGACCGGCGCGAGTCGGCGATGCACGAAGCGGGCGACTTCCTGATCCCCAGGCTCGAAGGCGCCGTCAACGACGCCCACATCGTCGGCGAGCTCGGCGAGGTGCTCACGGGCCGGGTGGCGGGACGCACGGTTCCCACGGACCGGACGCTCTTCAAGTCACTTGGATTGGCCGTGGAGGATCTCGCCGCGGCACACCATGTCTTCGAAAGGGCGCGGGCCGGAAACACCGTGCTCGCCGTGCCGATCGGAGGCCGCCGCCGTGAAGACGCTTGAGGCGGTCTCGATCAATGATGTCCGCGCCGCGGCCGACCGGATCACCGATCTCGCACTGCGCACCCCGCTGGTTCGTCTGAACGTCGACGACGCGCAGTCACGGATCTACCTGAAGCTCGAGAACCTCCAGCCCATCGGCTCGTTCAAGGTGCGCGGCGCCGGCAACGCCATCAGGGCCGCCAACCCCGACGATCTCGCTGACGGCGTGTACACGGCCAGCGCCGGCAACATGGCCCAGGGCCTCGCCTACGCGGCCCGAAGGATCGGCGTGCCCTGCAGCGCCGTCGTCCCCGACCACGCCCCGCAGACCAAGCTCGACGCGATCGAGCGACTCGGCGCAACCGTCGTCAAGGTCCCCTTCGACGAGTGGTGGCAGGTGATCCTCACCCACAGCTTCGACGGCCTGCCCGGCCGAATGATCCACCCCGTGAGCAACCCCGACGTGATGGCCGGCAACGGCACCATCGCCGTGGAGATCCTCGAAGAGCTACCGGAGCTCGACGCGATCGTGGTCCCCTACGGCGGCGGCGGCCTCAGTTGCGGCATCGCCGCGGCCGCGAAGGCGATGAAACCGGGGGTCAAGGTCTACGCGGCCGAAATAGAGACGGCCGCACCGCTGGCGGCGTCGCTGAAAGCCGGTGAACCGCGCGAGGTCGACTACACGCCGAGCTTCGTCGACGGCTGCGGCAGCAAGAGCCTCCTCGCAGAGATGTGGCCATTGGCCCGACAACTCCTCGACGGCTCACTGGTTGTATCGCTCCAGCAGACCGCCGAAGCAATACGACTGCTCGCCGAACGAAACCGTATCATCGCCGAAGGCGCCGGCGCCGTCTCGGTTGCCGCCGCGCTCGC
>JADFOJ010000146.1 GCA_022562915.1 Planctomycetota bacterium
CACGCGCATAACAAGCCCCACATCGGTTAACTAAAAGAGCGGAGATTCGATTTGCTTGGCTAGGGGTAGCACCATGCCAGTAACCAGCGCATTGAGGGATCAATAGAGATGAGATCATAAAGACTAAGCATGCGACCGCATGGCTCGCAATTATTGTACTTTTCGCGCGTCAGGCCAGGGGTATGGGCGTAAGCGTAGAAGTCGGGGGAACGTGAAGCTAAAGGTTTTGTGGACTCAGGCACTGTATCGTTGTATCCTTTCCAGGGTTCATTTGCGTTGCAGTAACCTGGTCTTACATGCCAGGGATTCATGATTACTGAAAGACGGTCCACTGAGAGGAGAAAATGAGGGTCTTACTAGTCGGCGGCGGCGGCCGCGAACACGCCATCGCCTGGAAGCTGGCGCAGTCGCCCAGGCTGGGAAAGCTGTGGCTCACCCACCCCGGCAACGGTGGCCTGGCACCGCTCGGCGACCCGTGCCCGCCGGAGGTGGACCTCAGGGACGTCTTTCGGATGCAGCGGTGGTGTGACCGCGAACGCATCGACCTGGTCGTCGTCGGCCCCGAGGGACCGCTTGCCGAGGGCATCACCGACGCTCTTGCGACCGACTCGCGCCTTGTTTTCGGCCCGACCAGGGACGCCGCACGGATCGAGGCAGACAAGAGCTTCGCCAAGCAGCTCATGCGGCAGGCGGCGATTCCGACCGCCGAGGCCAGGGTCTTCACCGATGCCGCAAGCGCCCGGGTGTACCTGGAGGCCCATGACGAGCCGTGCGTGGTCAAGGCCGCCGGGCTTGCCGCGGGCAAGGGGGTGTTCGTCTGCGAGACGCCCGACGAGGCGCTGGACGCCGTCGAGCGCATGCTGGTGAGGCGCGAGTTCGGCGAGGCCGGCGCAATTATCCTCATCGAGGAGAAGCTCACCGGCCAGGAGGTCAGCGTGCTGGCGCTGGTGGCGGGCAGATCCATATGGGTCCTCGACCCGTGCCAGGACCACAAGCCCGTCGGCGAGGGCGACACCGGCCCGAACACCGGCGGCATGGGCGCGTACTGCCCGGCGCGGGTTCTCGACCAGCCTATGCTGCAGACGATCCAGCGGGAGATCATCGTCCCCGCGGTCGACGCCCTGCGCCGCGACGGGATCGAGTACCGCGGCGTGCTGTACGCCGGGCTCATGATCACGGCGGCGGGACCGAAGGTGCTCGAGTTCAACTGCCGATTCGGCGACCCGGAGTGCCAGGCGCTGATGGCGCGGTTCCAGGGCGATCTGCTGGAGGTGCTGTGGGCGACGAGTGCCCCGGGAAAGCCGGGCCGCCCCGGCTCGTTGGACGAGGTCGGTCTCGCCTTCGACCCGCGAACGGCATGCTGCGTGGTCATGTGCTCCGCGGGATACCCCGGCCACTATGAAACGGGCAAGGTGATCACCGGCATCGAACAGGCCGAGGCGCTCCCGGGCCCCGGGCAGCAGGTCATCGTCTTCCATGCCGGCACCACGCGCAACGAGGCCGGCGAACTGGTCACCAGCGGCGGCCGTGTCCTGGGGGTCACCGCCCTTGCCGAGGACCTCCGGGCGGCGCGCGACCTTGCCAACGCCGCCTGTGACCGGATCCACTTCGACGGCGCCTTTCACCGCCGCGACATCGGCAGCCGCGCGTTGAGCGAGGCCAGTCGGCTGACCGCCTCGACGACGATCCGCGCGGCCGCGCCGATCTCGTCTTCGGTCGTCTCCCGCGAGAGACCGAATCGGATCGATCCATAGCTGATCTCGGGCGGCAGGCCCATCGCCCGCAGGACCGGCGAGGGGTCCATCGACCCGCTGGAGCACGCCGCGCCGGCGGACGCGCACACGCCGCGCTCCGAGAGCATCAACAGGATCGCCTCCGCCTCGAGCCCGACGAACGCGATGTTGGATGTCCCCTCGATCCTCTCGGCGCCGAGGCCGTTGACGATCGTGTCCTGGAGGCCATCGACGATCGCCTGCTCCAGCATGTCTCGCAAGGCGCCGAGCCGGGTCGGTCCAGGGCCGGCCAGCCACGCTCGTGCAAGCCGTGCCGCGACGCCGAACCCCACGATCCCCGCCGCGTTCTCGGTACCGCCGCGGCGCCGGCGTTCCTGCGGCCCTGCGATCAACTGGGCGTGGACGCGTACGCCGCGACGAACGTACAACGCCCCGATCCCGTGCGGACCGTGGAACTTGTGGGCGGCGAAGCTCAATAGATCCACCGGCAGCGGCCCGACGTCGATCGGCATCTTGCCGACGGCCTGGGTTGCGTCCGTGTGAAAACGGACACCGAACTCACGGCACAGCTCCCCGAACGCACGTATCGGCTGGATCACGCCGGTTTCATTGTTGACCCACATGACCGAGACGAGGCCGATCTCGGCGGCGCGGTCCTCCAGCAGTGCCCGCAGCGCCGCGAGATCCACGATGCCGCGTTCATCGTT
>JADFOJ010000147.1 GCA_022562915.1 Planctomycetota bacterium
CGTCCGTCGTCGCACCGATCGTCGTGATCGGGAAGGATCCCTCACCGACCGCCAGCGGAGAACTGCACGAGTCGTTGGTCGGCGGAGGCGTGCCGCCGACGAAGATGTCGTCGATGTACCACTCGTCCGTCGAACTGTTGACGTTGGTCTTGAAGCGGAGCCTGAACTCGCTGTGGAACACCGAGAATCCCAGCCCCTCGAGGCTGATCGTGTGCTCGGTGAACTCCGTTTCCGTCGTTCCGTCGGAGGTGATCGTGATCAGCTCCAGCCACAACTGGCCCGACCAGTACTCGACGATGAGCTGCTCACCGGCATCGACGCCCTGGGCCTGGGTGAAGAACTGGACGAAGAACTCTTCGTCATCGTGGCCGAACAGGTTGATGAAGCCCGTGCGGATCTCGTTGAACTGGTAGAGGCCGGGACCGGTCGCGTCGAGGTTGAGCGAGAAGGCCGGGCTCGGCTCGTTGTCGGCCGCGGTGGTAATCAGTATGCCGTTCACGTACGACCAGTTGTCGAGGTTCAGTGTCGAGCTCGGCCAGTCCTCGAAGAACGGGGGAGAAATCGGCGACGGCTGGTCGTGCAGGCAGAACAGCCCGTTGGAGTAGTTCTGGATCTGGCTCTGGGCCGAGTTCCCGAAGCTGTTCACGATCCCGGAGCATCCGCCGACGCACGGGCACATGATCCGGCAGGCGGCGCAGCCGGCGCAACTGCCGCAGCAGTGCAGGGCGCTGAAGTTATGACCCAGCTCGTGCGCGGACAGACCGGCACGCGTCGCGAACGATAGACCCGGCGCCCTGGACTCCACGACGGCGTACCCGAAGCCGCCGGCACTCTGGCAGACCGTCGTGAGGAACGCGACCCCCAGGCAGCCGGAGAGGTTCCTCCCGGTGAACATGTGCGCCACGTCGCGGCGAATGGAGTTCTCCGGCGCCGTTGCCCACACGCTGCGGAACTGGTTGAGCAGCGCGCCGCAATCCGACGCGGTGTACGGGTCGCTGTTGATGTCGCCCGTGCGGACGATGATCACGGAGATGTCGTACGTCGTGGAGATCTGGTTCTCGTAGATCCCGGCGACGCTGTTGACGATGTTCTCGATGTCGATCATGGTGGTGTCGACGTTGCTGGCGTTCTTCTGCCAGTATTCGACGTCCGCTTCACAGCCCAGCTCGATGATCCTGAAACCCGTCCCGCCCGCCACGGCGCCCTCCTGGGCGGGGAACTCCGGCGGCAGCACGTCGGCGAAGGGTGGCACGATCGCCCCGCCACAGCCCTTGTCCGCCGGCAGCACGTCCTGGTCCCGGTACACGGCATAGGAGTTCGGCGCCACCGCGACCGCGGCGAGGCCCGCAAGCGGCTCGATGGTCCACGCCGCGCCCTCAGCGAGCACGACGGAGGCCCACAGCTTGCCCTCGATGAGCGACGCCGTGATCCAACTGCCGGGCATTCCCTCGACCCGGCCGCGATAGGTGCTCGGCGGCGGCGGCTCGACCGGTACGAGCACGCCGTCTCCGTGATCGACCAGGAGCTGGAAGTCCGCTGTCCGCACCGAGTACGGATGGAGGTTCAGGACGTGGGCGACACCGCCCAGCGTCACGTCCACGTCAAAAGGCAGACCTGCCTGGGGCGGCACCGCGAGTTGGCTCATGGTGTACCCGAGCAACTGCGGGATCGCCGGAAGCGCCGCATCCGGCGACGGTGGCCGCGACTCACCGCGCCGACCGACGGCAAGAGCGATGACGGCGCACCCCGACAGTGTGACGAGGACGGTTCGTTTTGTCATGACGTGCCTTTCTTCATATCTGTTGTCGCCGGCATGGTACCACTGCCTGGCTGCACCCGACCTCCCGAACCCGATCCACCAATGGAGGCGTGCATGGATCGTGAGAGGCATTACGCGGCGTGAAGGCGTCCGGTTTCGACGAATGGACGTGGGTCGAAACACCGTGTCACGCCGGCAGCATCCGAGGATCTATTCTTGCACGCCGTCTCGGGGTGTCAACGGCTGTCACCGAGATTCCGCGGGTTCCCGGCCCTGGGATGAAGAGCCACTGTCTGACCCAAAGGGGGGTGGCACGGTCGACGGAGCGAAGCGACGTCGCCCGTGGGGTTGCACGTCGCCTCACGGGCGAACTCGTCCGCCTGCGGCGGACTCGCTCGACCGTGCCACCCAAGGCAAAAACAACCGCCGCCGGCGTGAGGCCGGCGGCGGTGATGAATCAGGATCAAAGAAAACTCTGCTCAGCGTCGTCTGCGTCGTCTGAGCCCGACCAGGCCCGCGGCCCCAAGCAGGGCGAGTGCTCCCGGTGCCGGAATGCTGGTGAAGCCGACATAAGCCTGGACCCCGGAGACACCGTTGCTCGTGAACTGCAGGAGCAACGTCCCATGGATGAAGACGCCG
>JADFOJ010000024.1 GCA_022562915.1 Planctomycetota bacterium
GACTCGCTCAACCGTGCCACCCTCAGAGTCTGCGTTTCGTACGTGTATGTCCGCGCAGAGTCTGTGTGGCACGGTCGAGCGAGCGAAGCGAGCCTCGCCCGTGGAGCGAGGTCCAACGCCACGGGCGACCTCGTCCGCCTGCGGCGGACTCGCTCGACCGTGCCACCCGCTATTTCTTAGTACGGAAGCTGCACCGTGAACCGCACCTGGTCGGAGCGGTACCCGTCGTCGAAGTCGCCGGAGTATCCGAAGGTAAGGTTGAAGCCGTTGGGCGAGCGGAAGCCGAATCCGGCGCCGGGCGTCCAGTAGGTATCCACGGCCGCGTCCTTCAGAAACTGCGTGTACGTCACGGTGCCGTAGACGTAGAAGCTCTCACCGACGTTGAGCGTCGTCTTGATCCCGTTCTTCCAGATCTGCTGGCTCACGCCCGGATCGAATTCGAAGTCCTCGTAGCGCATCGTGATGCCTTCGTGGACGCTGTACTGGCTGCTGAACGACACGCGTACCCTCGTGAAATCCAGGTTGACCGTACCGAGCAGCCCGCCGCCGCCGATGAGGCCGCCGGAGACAAGGTCCACGGACCCTGCCGCAGCCAGTGTCCCGAACGGCGTGAGGGTGAGGCCCAGCGGGCTCTCATCGCTTGGCGAGATGACGCGGATCGGTACGGCCAGACTCGCCTGGACGTTGAGAATGTCGGCGCCTTCGATCTCCGTGTAGTTGATGGGAACCAGCAACGCGATCGAAACCTCCGGGCTCAGGACCCACTCCAGCGACGGTACCAGCGAGACGCTGCTGCCGTTGCCCACGTCGGTCGTGATGTTGCTGTAGACGGTATCGAGGCGACCGCGCAGGCCCGCCCGGAACGGTTCGCCGTCGACCTGCCGGCGCTCCCAGGCGGTCAGGTCAGCGTGCAGCCCGAAGCGTTCGAAGACGTACGTCGCCGATCGCGCCGTCGTGGACAGGGGCGAGCCGTCCGTCACCGCGATCAGCGACAGCGTGTTGATCTTGTTGATGAACGCCGTGAGCTGTTGCGCGATGTTGTCCTCGAGGAACTGCTCGAGCTGGCCCTGGAGGTCGCCGCCCGTAAACGTGAAGGTCTGGGCCGCGGCGCCGAGAACCGTGAACGTGAGGGTCGCCGTCTGGGTGCTCGGATCAACGGTGATGGTGATCACGTTGTCGATGCCCGCGAAGCTGATGCTTGCCGAGAATGCCGCGCCGGAGAAGGACGTGAACGCCCCCTGGGCATTGACGAGTTCGCTGAGCAGGTCCGGCAGGCTGGACCCACCGACCACGAGGACCGGGATTCCACTGCCGTCGGTGTTGGTGACGACGATCTCCCAGAGGTCGGCGGCGCGGGCGGTCGGCGTCCAGAGCAGCAGCGCCGCAAGGATCACCAGGATCCTGCCCCGGCGTGCACGTCTCATGGGGGGCCATTGCCTCATCGCTGTTCAAATCGTCAAAAGTCGGGGGCGGGTTGACGGCGGGATGGAAGGTTTCCACCAGTGTGTCTGAACCGGGGATCCCGGCTAGAATCGCTCCTGCGGGCGGCGGTGAGGCGATTGCGGCCTCAGCACCGGCCTCGGCCACGGGAGCAAGCGTTCATGCCCTACTACTTCAAGCTCGGCCAGGTGCCGCCGAAGCGGCACATCCAGTTCCGTCGCCCCGATGGGGCGCTGTACTCCGAGGAGGTCTTCGGCACCGAGGGCTTCGTCGGTCCGACCACCACGCTGTACCACATCCATGCTCCGACCCAGGTCACGGGGTGGAAGGCGATGTACTCCACGACGCCCCGGTACGTCGAGGTGGACACGATGCGGATGCGCCACCTCAAGACGACGCCGATGCAGCCGAAGGGAGATCCGGTCACGGGCCGGGTGATTCTCTTCGGCAACTCGGATTGCGAGATAAGCGTCTGCGTCCCCGCCGAGCCGATGGAGTACCACTACAAGAACGGCATGGGCGACGAGTGCATCTTCGTGCACCACGGTTCGGGCACCGTCCACACGGCGTTCGGGACACTCCGCTTCCGCCGCAAGGACTACATCATCATCCCCAAGGGCACGATCTACCGGATGGTCTTCGACGAGACGGCCGAAGGCGACCCTGCCCCACGGATGCTGGTCATCGAGACAGCCAACGGCTCGCACATTCTGCCGCCGCCGCGGTACCTTTCCAAGAAGACCTCCCAGTTCCTCGAGCACGCACCGTATTGCGAGCGCGACCTGAGGACGCCGGAACTGCCGCTGACCTTCGACGAGTCGGGCGAATTCGAGGTGCGGATCAAGGCCCTTCACAAGGTGCACAGGTACGTCTACGACTACCACCCGCTCGACGTCGTCGGCTGGGACGGCTGCTACTACCCCTACCTGTTCAACATCGACGACTTCAGCCCTATCACCGGCACGCTGCACATGCCGCCGCCGACGCACCAGACGTTCGAGGCGCACAACTTCGTGATCTGCTCGTTCTGCCCGCGGGCGCTCGACTACCACCCCCAGGCGGTCCCCATACCCTACAACCACTCCAACATCGACTCCGACGAGGTGCTCTATTACGTCGAGGGCAACTACAAGGCCCGCAAGGGTATCGAGATCGGTTCGGTGACCCTGCACCCGCAGGGCATCCCGCACGGACCCCATCCGGGCACCGTCGAGGGATCGCTCGGCAAGAACTGGACCAACGAGCTGGCGGTGATGTGCGACACCTTCCGCCCGCTGTACCCGACCCAGGCGGCGCTGGATCTCGATGACGCGGCCTACCCGGAGAGCTGGACCGGCGAGCACGTCCCGAAGACCGCCGGCAAACATCATCCCGACGGCCAGCACAAGGTTCCGGCGCGAACGGTCAGCGAGGCGGTTGACACGAGCGGCTGAAAAGGAACGACCGATGCTCCTGACACGATCGACCCGTTCCCGGGCCATGACGTTGTCGGCGACACTGTTGCCTGTGGTGTTCGCCGTCGGGCTCCCCGCGTGCGGCAGGATCCCGGCCGAAGGCAGCGGGCAGACCGAGACGGCTGCCGCCGCGGAAGAGGCCGCCGACGCGCATGATTCGTCGGGCGTCCAGGACATGGGATTCGGGTACACCCCGGCGCGCGGGTCCGTGCAGACGGTCCCGCCCGGTTCCGTGGCCGTCGAGTTCGAGCCCGCCGAGATGAACTTCGGCGTGCTGTCGCCGGGCGCGGCCGTCCGTGGGACGACGAGACTGTGGAACGTCGGCACCGAGGAGCTTCGGATCAGCAGGTCGATCACCAGTTGCGGCTGCACCGCCACCGAGGACCTGGCGGGTCGCGTGATACCGCCCGGCGGCTACATCGAGTTCACGACCACGATGAACATGAAGTCCGGGCTCGGCGAGAAGAAGGAGAAGATCACCGTCTACTTCGAACCCGGCGGAGAGCGTGTCGCGATCCAGTACTACACGGCCGAGTTGAGCCTGCCGATCCGCCTGACGCCGCCGTACCTGAACGCGTCCAGGCGCGTCAACGACCAGTGGGTCCACACGACGGCGGGCGAGATCGTACTCGCCGCGCAGGATGGCCGGCCCTTCAGTGTCCTGCGCGCCCACGGCGAGGCGCCGGAGTTCGTCGGCTTCGATCCCGCCACCGACCAGCCGCGGAGCGAGTACACGCTTCGCTGGGACCTGCGCCGCTTCGAGGGCGTGATCCCGTGGTTCTGGGTCATCGAGACGGACCGGCCCGACTGCCCGCTGATCGATGCCAGGATCCGGCACTCCTCGACGCTGCCGGCCAAGCCGCCGGGGCGGCCGTGGGTTCCCAAGGACCAGCGGATCCTGGTCGGCACCGTGCAGCCCGGCGAGGCGTTCGAGGTGGTGACGAAGATCGAGTACAACGGCGGCTACCCGCCCGACCCCACCACCGCCACCGTCGTCAGCGAGTCGACGTTGTTCCAGGCTGAGCTCATCGAGGCACAGGTCGACGGCCAGTACCTGCAGTTCCGCATTCGCGTGAGTGCCGCCGACAACGCCGGGCCGGGGCTGCTGTACGGATCGCTGGCCATCGGGGCGTCCGGGTTCACCGGGTCGCTGCACATCATCGGCGCTGTCGAGCGATGATCCGGAGCAGTCTCGTCGTCGCTGTCGGCGTCACCGTGATTCTCCTGATCGCGGCCGCGGGACCGACCACTGCACCGGATGAGTCCAAACCCGTTCGCGAACAGGTGGTCATCGACGGCGAGACCTTCCGGCTGGAGCTGGCCGTCACCGACCAATCACGAACCCGCGGCCTCGGCGGCCGCACGAAGATCGACGCCGACGGCGGCATGCTGTTCGTCTTTCGCCACGCGCGGGGGCGGACCTTCTGGATGAAGGACTGCCTGGTTGACATCGACGCGATGTTCCTGGACGACCGCGGCCGCATCACGGCAGTGCACAAGATGAAGAAGCAGCCGCCGCGCGCCGACGACGAGAGCCTCGCCGCCTACGAGCACCGGCTGAAGCATTACCCCAGCAGGGGACCGTCCCGCTTCGTCATCGAGTTGCGGGCAGGATCGATCGACCGCCTGAAAATCAAACGCGGACAGACGATCAGACTGGACTTGTCGCGCCTCAAGAAGAAGGCGCGGTAGGAACTGTTGTGAGCGCTGCGTACGGCGCTCCGGCCGTACACTGCGCTAACCCCAGTTTCCCAGCAGGACCAGCAGGTCGAGAATGCCGACCGAGCAGTCGCCGTCGAAGTCTGCCGGGCATGCCTGCGGCGTGCCGCAGTCTGAACATGAACCCCAGGCACCGAGCAGGGCGAGGAAGTCCACCATGCCCACGATGCCGTCGCCGTTCAGGTCGCTCGGCAACGCGGCAGGCGCGCAGTCGGGGATCGTGACGCAGATCTCCGTCGAGCAGCAGAACCCGCCGTCGTTGACAAGGGCGGTGAAGCACAGCTCCTCGCCCACGGCTCCACCCGATGCGGTGAACGTGACCTGTGTCGTGCCGCCGGTGCAGGCGTTGAGCCCCTCGATGCTGACAGTGAACGTCGTGCCGTCCGCGTGACAGACGACCTCCTGGCTGGTGACCGCAAGGCAGCCGCCACCGAGCGACTCGAATGCTCCCATGTCCACGATGGGAAGCGTGCCGTTGCCGGTGTCGGGCGTCTCCGGGATCTCGAGGAAACGCGGGTTGCCGTCGAGGTCGGTCGTGATGTTCTCCGGCACGGCGGTGTTGTCGCCGGCGTCGATGCAGGGAGAACCGGGTTGAAGCCGGATATCGTTGGGACATACGGAACACAGGTCGAACGCCATTTCGGCGCACTCAACGGCCCAGAAGTCGTCGCAACACGATGGCAGGACACTGCAGACAGCTGCCACGCAGTCGGGATCATCGCAGCCGGAATCAAAGTGGAACACGCAGCAGTTGCCGGCGCTGACAAAAAGCGGGTCGGCGTCGATGTTGCCGATTCCCTCGAAGCCACCTTGTACATCGCTGAAGCGAACGGTGGTCAATGAAACGCCTGCGATCTGGGATACGGTGTTCCCCCAGAAGATGCAGTTGGTCACCAGAGGTTCGCTGAGGCTGGTGCTGGTCATTCCCGAACTCCCATTGCCGAAGAACGTGCAGTTGATCACAGTGGGATTGCTCTGTTGCTGATTCCTCATCCCGGCACCGGCACCGCCGATATTCCCAACGAACCTGCAGTTCACCACGACAGGGGCACTGGCGTCGGTGTTGGACATGCCACCGCCCGTGCCAAATGTGACACCGTCAAACACCTGGTTCGCGGTGAAGGTGCAGTTGATCACCATCGGGTGAGCAGCTTTGTTGAGCATCCCACCGCCAGAGAACGCAGAGTTCCGGCTGAAAGTACAGTTCACTACCGTCGGGCTGCCGCGGTTGTTGACCATGCCGCCGCCGTGGTCGTCATCCCCCCCTCCGTTGGCGTTGCCGCCGGTGATGACGAAGCCGCTGAGGACCGTGTTTGCGCCCTCGTCGCTCACGCACTGTACGACGTGGAAGTTGCCGGTGCCGTCGATCGTCGTCACCTCCGGCCCGTCCGAACTCCGCAGCGTGATCGCCTTGCCAAGGAAGTTGATCGCCTCGAAGTACGTCCCGGGAGCGACGACGATCTCGTCCATGTCCACGGCGTTGTCGATGGCTGTCTGGATCGAGCAGTACGGCTCGGCCACGGACCCGTTGCCGGGGCCGGGTCAGTTGTCGGCATCGACGTGAATGACACTTGCCTGGGCGGTCGAGAGGGTCAGGACTGTCACGGCAGCGAGCAGGTTCTGCATGCAGCACCTCATCGATGGCATTATCGCTGCATGCCAGTGACAAAGTCAACGGCATTCTCGCCTGCTCCAGGTGACCGAGCACATTCAGGCACGGTCATTCAGCCCCTCAGGCGGGGCAGAAATCTACCCGTACGCCCCATGGAGTCCGTGTACGCGTCGCCGAACCGCGCGATGAGCCGGTGCTCCTCGGTCCCGGTCCGCATCACGAACAGCGCGATCATCACCGCGCCGGTCAACGCGAGGAACCGGTTCTCCGTCACGAGCGAGTCCGCGGTGACGGCCGGCGCGGCCGCCGACCGCGCCATCCATGGCGGCGACCATGACACTCCGTAAGACAGTGTCGTCATGCACCCGTCAGTCCCCCGACTCTCCGGCGCTACACCGCCGGCAGGATCACGCCGCGGCAGTCGCCGAAACCGATGCGCGGCGCGCCGGGCTTCTCGCAGAACGCGCGGAAGGTCACCTCGTCGCCGTCGGCGAGGAACGTGCGTTGTGTGCCGTCGGGAAGCTCGATCGGGTTCTGCCCCCGCCAGGACAACTCCAGCATGGATCCCCGCGACTCCTCGGTCGGGCCCGACACCGTTCCGCTGGCGAGCAGGTCGCCGGGCCTGAGGTTGCATCCGGTGCTGGCGTGATGCACGAGCATCTGCGCGACCGTCCAGTACATGTCGGTGAAGTTCCCGCGGCTCAATCGCACCGGCTCGGTGCCCGCGTCGCGCATCTGCTGCGACGCGAGGTACACCTCCACGGTGATGTCGTACGCGGCATTGCCGGCGGGCTGGAGGTACTCCAGTACCGGCGGATCGTCGGGGCCGCGCGGCGGGGCCCCGACGCGGTATGGTTCCAAGGCGTCGAGCGTCACCACCCACGGGCTCACGGTCGTCGCGAAGTTCTTGGCGTTGAACGGCCCCAGCGGCTGGTACTCCCATTTCTGCACGTCGCGCGCGGACCAGTCGTTGAGGATCACCATGCCGAAGATGTGGTCCAGTGCGTCGCTCATCGCGACGCGACCGCCCTGGTCGTTGCCCGGTCCCACGAAGACGGCCATCTCCATTTCGTAGTCCAGCAGGCGCGACGGGCCGAAGACCGGCGGCGCGGCATCGTCGGGCCGAAGCTGGCCGTGCGGCCGCCGGACGGGCGTGCCGCTGGGAACGATCGAGCTGGACCGCCCGTGGTACCCCACCGGCAGGTGCTTGTAGTTGGGCAACAGCGGGTTGTCCGGGCGGAACATGGAGCCGACGTTGGTCGCGTGGTGCACCGACGCGTAGAAGTCGGTGTAGTCGCCGATCGTTGCGGGCAGGAGCATGTCGGCGTCGGTCATGCTCACCAGGCAGCGGTCGCGCAGTGCCGGATCGTCGCGGAGCGTCGGCGTGTCGGCGGCCAGCAGACGCGTCAGCGCCGCGCGGGTGCCCGCCCAGCAGGCACGACCCTGCGCCATGAACCCATTGAGCGTCGTCGCGGACAAGGCACACGCCGCCTCCGGCGACAAGTCCGGCAGGATCCGCGCCTCCACGCACGCCTGAACATCGAGCACCTGGTCGCCGATGGCGACCGCGACCCGCGGCTCGTCGCCGGAACCCCGGCGCCGGAAGATGCCCAGCGGCAGGTTCTGGATCGGGAAATCACAGGTCGCGTCGTTGGCGGACTCGACCCAGCTGGGCAGGTTGTTCGTGGCGGTCGTGGTCGTCTTCGTGGTCATGGTGATGTCGCGGCCAGGAGGTTCAGTGTTCGAAGGTCGGCCAGCGGCTCGGTGAACGAGCAGCTTCCGTAGCAGATCGCGAGGTGCTCGCGGGTGTCCAGCACCTCGTTGATGCCGATCGTGACGTCGCCGTAACGCATCCGGTCGTCGCCGAAGTCGAATGAGTCCGGCGATTCGTCGATGAGGACGGTGGCGAGTTCGGCCTCTTCAAACGGGAACGAGCGAGCGAGGATGCCCGCGGTAAACACGTTGAGGAACCCGAATTCGTCGGTTCCGACGGCCTCGGAGAAGTGCCGCAACGGGTGATGCAGCCCCGCGGTCGCCTTGAAGGGGATCTCCGCGGCGGCGCAGGCGGCGATGAACCGGGCCAGGTGCTCCGGGGTCGGGTACGCGGACGCCTCCATCCCGCCGGTGCGGACCTTTGCGCCCGCGTCGCTGCCGGCGATCGCGGCGATCAGGCCGCGCGGATCATCGGTGACGGCGATCTCGAAGAATGGGAAGATGTCGTCGGGGATCCGGTCCAGGGCGTTCTCGATGTCATCCGCGGACGCCGCGCGCAGTTCGATCACCCGCACCTGTGCGAGGGCCGTGTGCGTGTGTTGGAAGTCGATGACCCGCTGGAGGTCGTCGTCGAGGCGGTCGTTCCTGACCAGCACTGTCAGTTGCCAGGGGTCGTTGTCGGTCGACAGGTGCGCTGCGGCATGCTTCTCGAACTCGTCGAGCCGCGCGGCAGGAATGATGAGGCTTCCCAGTGCCCATTCGTCGTCGCCGGCGAGGTACCCGGCGTAGTTGGCGATCGTGGTCGGCATGTCGAGCGTCGCGGGCGGAAACAGGCCCGCGTAGTCGATAAGGCCCGCCAGCAGCGTCTGCAGGGTCATGGGAACCGATTCCGTCATGACGCCTTGCTGCCTTTCCGGCCGGCGGCCTGGTCGATCTTCGCCCACGCGTCGCGCAGCGGCACCGTCCGGTTGAAGACCGGCCGCGTGGGGGAGCTGTCCGGATCGACGCAGAAGTACCCCTGCCGCTCGAACTGGTACCGGTGGCCCGGCTCGGCGCCGCAGACGCTCGGCTCGACACGGCAACCGGTGAGCACCTGCAGCGAGTGGGGGTTGATGTCGTCGACGTAATTCCCGGTGTCCTTGCCGGGCCGCGGCGTCCGGAACAGCCGGTCGTAGAGGCGGACCTCGGCCTCGATCGCGTGCGCCGCGGAGACCCAGTGCAGCGTCGCCTTGACCTTCCGACCGTCGGGGGTCGTGCCGCCGCGTGTCTCGGGGTCATAGGTGCAGTGCAACTCGACGACCTCGCCCGCATCGTTCCTGACGACGTCGGTGCACGTCACCAGGTATGCGTATCGCAGCCGGACCTCCCGGCCGGGCGCCAAGCGGAAGAACTTCCGCGGCGGGTCCTCGCGGAAGTCGTCCTGCTCGATGTACAGCTCGCGCGAGAACGGGACCTCGCGCGTGCCCGCGCCGGGGTCCTCGGGGTTGTTGACGGCCTCCATCTGCTCGACCTGGCCGGCGGGGTAGTTGTCGATGACGAGCTTGAGAGGCCGCAGCACGCCCATGACCCTCGGCGAACGGGCGTTGAGGTCGTCGCGCAGACAGTGCTCCAGCAGCGCGACGTCCGAGAGGCTGTTGGTCTTGGTGACGCCGACCTTCTCGCAGAACGCCCGGATGGCTTCCGGGGTGTAGCCGCGGCGGCGCATGGCTGCGAGCGTCGGCATGCGCGGGTCGTCCCAGCCCGTGACATGGCCCTCGTCGACGAGCTGAACGAGTCTGCGCTTGGACAGGACCGTGTAGGTGATGTTGAGCCGGGCGAACTCGATCTGCCTCGGATGGTAGATCTCGAGCTCGTCGAGGAACCAGTCGTACAGCGGCCGGTGGTCCTCGAACTCCAGCGTGCACAGCGAGTGGGTGATCCGCTCGATGGAGTCGGACTGCCCGTGTGCGAAGTCGTACATCGGGTAGATGCACCACGCATCGGCGGTGCGGTGGTGCGTTGCCCGCAGGACGCGGTACATGACCGGGTCGCGCATATTCAGGTTGGGCGAGGCCATGTCGATCTTCGCCCGCAGTGTACGCGACCCGTCGGCACATTCGCCGGCGCGCATTCGCTCGAAGAGTTCGAGGTTTTCGTCGATCGAGCGACCGCGGTTCGGGCTTTCCTGCCCCGGCGTGGTGAGGGTGCCCCGGTGAGCGCGGATCTCGTCGGGGCCCAGGTCGCAGACGTACGCCCGGCCCTTGCGCACGAGGCTCACGGCATACTCGTAGAACTGTTCGTAGTAATCCGAGGCGAAGTATTCGTGCTCGGACCAGTCAAAGCCCAGCCAGCGAAGGTCCCGCTTGATCGCCTCGACGAAGCGGTTCTCTTCCTTCATCGGGTTGGTGTCGTCGAACCGCAGGTGGCACGCCCCGCCGTGGGCGGCGGCGATGCCGAAGTCCAGGCAGATCGCCTTGGCGTGGCCGATGTGCAGGAACCCGTTGGGCTCCGGGGGAAAGCGCGTGACCACCCGGCCGTCGAACCGGCCGGTCCGCAGGTCCTCGGCGACGGCTTCACGGACGAAATCCAGCGACGGTCTGGCTTCGGCGGTGCTCATGGCAGATGCCGGGATGATAACGGCAAGTGTCTCCGAGAATAGCCGGGCTCATTGTGCCTCCGCCGTGACACGCGTCTCGCGCCGTATCGAGGCTGCGGTGGCCCGGGAGTCGCTGCACGGTCCGAACGTCATAGCCCATTTCGAGCAGGTGCGTGGCGAACGAGTGCCGGAGTGTGTGGCAGGTCACGCGTTTTGACAGACCCGAGGCGATGGCGGCCTGCTTCACGGCGCGCTGCGCCACGGTCTCATGAATATGGCTGCGCATCATGCGACCCGACTCGAAGTGCCGGCAGAGGCGTCTGGACGCGAAGACAAATTGCCAGGCCGGCGACACCGCGTCCCACGGCATCTTGCGACCCAATGCACCAGGCAGTTTGATCCAGCCGAAACCTCTCAGCAGGTCGCGGTGGTGAATTGCCTCGCGCCGGGCGAGTTGCTCGCGGAGCCGCTCGATGACCGATCCCGGCAGCATGACGACACGGTCCCGGTCGCCCTTGCCCTGGCGGACGACGAGTTGCCGGCGCTCCAGGTCCGTATCCTTGATCCGAAGCCTGCAGCACTCGAGCAGCCGGAGACCGCTGCCATACATGAGTTCCGCCATCAGCAGGTTGACGCCCTGTAACTGCTGAAGGACCCGGGCCACCTCGGCGCGCGTGAGAACGACGGGCATGCGGCGACCGCGTTTCGCGCGGACCGCGCTGATCTTCCCGATCTCGTGTCTAAGCACGTGGCGGTAGAGGAAGATTATGGCGTTGAGCGCCTGGTTCTGTGTGCTGCCGGCGACTCCTCGCCGTACCGCCAGATAGGTGAGGAATGCCTCGACGTCAGAGGCACCGAGGCCTTGCGGATGCTTCCAGACCCCGCCCCGAGCGTGAAAGCGAATGAACCGCTCAATCCAATGGAGGTAGGTCTTCTCGGTTCGTCGCGAGTAATGCCGGAGCCGGATCGCCTGCCGCACTTGATCCAGGAGTTTCACACGGACAAGCGTATTCGCAGTTGTTCCATTCTCGGAACAACTGCGAAATGGCAGTTCGCCCGCCACGATCGGTTGTTATCCGGGTCATCAGGACCGATCCACCCTAGAATAGCCATGCAACGTCCCCCCGGAACAACAGCCCCCTACACTGTCCACTTACTGTTGGGCGGCATTCAACACGCGTTCTTGACCATGGAATGTCCGAACTGTCACAGCACGCTTCGTGCAACAATGCAACAGGCGGTCAAGCTATCCCGTTGCGATGGGTGCGGAGGGCAGTGGTTGGCGGGAACAGAGGTGACCCGGCTCGGACAGTTGCGCGGTGTTCGGCGATCTGAACGCACCGATGATCACCGGGCGATTCCTGCAGCAGATCTTGAACGGCGGCTCCGCTGTCCTGTGTGCCAAGAAGTAGACCTGTCTCCCTTTGTTGCGACTACGGCGAAGGCATCAACTCATATTGTGCTCGACGCTTGTGAGCACTGCCAGGGTCTATGGTTTGATCGCGACGAATTCGACAAAGGCATCGCTGCACGGCGTTCTTCGAATCCCGTCGACAATCTTTCAACGTGGGAGTGGCTTGTCGACTTGGCGTACTTCTTCACGCCTTAGGACATGCCGCCCAACCAATCGCTGCAGCTGACGGGCCACCCGCCGCGCGACCGGCTCCATCAGCAGCACGTACAATGTCTGTGTCGTCGGACCGGCGTCGCCGGCCCGCAGCTGAGCTCAACCGTTGGGCAGCGCTACCCAGCCTGCTTCAACACCGATACTTCTCGCTCCAGGCGGCGCTTGAGACGTCGGCTCTCCACGTCCAAGTCATAGGCAGTCTGCAGGTTCATCCAGAACCGGGCCGTACTCCCAAAGAACCGCGAAAGCCGCAGCGCTGTGTCGGCGGTGATCGCGCGCTTCCCGTGTACGATCTCGTTTATCCGGCGCGGCGGAACGCTCATCTCCTTGGCCAACCTGTATTGGCTCATCTCAAGAGGCTTCAGGAACTCCTCAAGAAGGATCTCGCCAGGATGTACGGGGGGAAATCGTCTCGCCGCCATTGTGCTGCTCCAAGTTCTAATGGTAGTCCGTAATCTCCACATGATGCGCGTCTCTCTCAGTCCACCGGAAGCACACGCGCCATTGGTCGTTCACGCGGATGCTGTATTGCCCCTTCCGCCTTCCCATGAGTTTCTCCAAGCGGTTGCCCGGTGGAACCCGCAGATCAGCGAGTGATTCCGCCGCATCCAGGATGCGCAGCTTTCTCTGCGCCGCTCGCTGAACCGACCTCGCGAATCGCCCACAGCGGTCACCCCGGAACACGGCCTCTGTGTCCCGGTCCCGAAAGCTCCGTATCATGCCTGGCAAGCATAGCGCGATGCGTTATGCCCGTCAAGCGCGCCGCCCAACCAATCGCTGCAGCTGAGGGGCAACCCGCCGCGCGACCGGCCCCATCAGCAGGACGTACAATGTCTGTATCGTCGGGTCGGCGTCGCCGGCCCGCAGTTGAGTTCAACCGTTAGGCAACCTCGGGCCGTGGGCCTATACTGTCCGAAACTACGGAGAGTCGCATGGACTGGCGCAAGCACATCTCAGTCGATCCCAACGTGTGCCACGGCAAAGCCTGCTTCGTGACACCCGAATTTCGGTCTCGGTAGTCCTCGACAACCTCGCTGCCAACATCAATGTCGAAGAACTTCTCCGAAGCTATCCCACTCTGAATCGCGAGGCGGTCCAGGCCGCAATCGCCTACGCCGCCGAGCTGGCGCGCGAGCGTGTCCTGTCTATGCCTGCTTGATTCAGAGGCATGAAGTTCAAGCTCGACGAGAATCGTCCTGTCGAACTTGCTGAGTCTCTGGGCAAGGCCGGTCTTGATGCCGTCACCGTTGTTGCCCAAGATCTGGGCGGACGCCCAGACCGAGACATCATCTCAGTATGTCGAAATGAAGATCGTGCTCTTATCACGCTCGATGTCGGGTTTGCCGACATTCGTTTATACCCTCCGGAATCCTATCCCGGACTCATCGTTCTGCGTCTGGCCCGCCAGGACACGCCCCATGTCTTGGCATTAGCGGCGCAGCTACCCCGAGCTTCTGCAACGCGAGGCCATCGACGGCTGTCTGTGGATCGTCGAAGAGCATCGAGTTCGAATCCGCAACTAGGGGCTGCCTAACCAATCGCTGTCCGCCGGAGGCGGACCGGGCCACCCGTCGCGCGACCGGCTCCGTCAGCCCGGTACAATACTGTGTTTCGTGCGGACCGGCGTCGCCGGCCCGCAGCTGAGCTCAACCGTTGGGCGGCAAGCGGTTCCTCTCCGCTAGGCTGCCTTCAGAATCTCAGGCAGTGCGCGTTCGATGGCCTCAAATTGGTCGGTGGGGATAATAGCTCGGAGCTTTAGCGTGTCGATCGGCGCCAGAATCTCGATTCCAATGAGATTCCCTTGTTCGTCATAGTCGGCAAGCAGGCGATCCCCGTCTATTTCGACCGTCTTTGCAACATCGCCTTTGGCAACCCGAATGTACGCGAGCTCGATCCGCCCCTCGTCTCCCACGGTGCCTGTGATTTCGAACTCAAACTTCGCCATGACTGTGTCAGATCCAGAACGCACTAAGGACCAGGAACGAGTCCCTCGATTCTATGGCTATTACACCCAGCCGCCGCCTTCTTGACAAGGCCTTCTCAAAACGCATCGCGCCAGGTCTTCTCGCGGGACGCCCGCTGTGTGGCGGGGCGGTCACCGCTCGGGTGACCCGCCTTGGTCGGGTCCTTCGTCGCTGCCGGCCTTTCGATTGCTCGTGTACAACAGTGGGCGATCAGCCCCAGTTGGCCAGTACGATCAGGAAGTCGAGGATGCCGACGGTGCAGTCACCGTCGAGGTCCGCCGGGCATGCCGGCGGACATGAGCCGGGGCATGGGCCCCACGCCGCCAGCAGTGCCAGGAAGTCCAGGATCCCCACGATGCCGTCGCCGTCGACGTCGCCGGGTGTCGAGGCGGTCGGCATCTTCAGGACCGTGCCCAGTGCGCCGACGGCCCAGAGGTCGCCCGAGGGCGTCGCCGTAACGAAATCGAAGCTGAGCGCCGGATCGCTTTCGAACCCGGTGATCAGCTGCGTCCATGTGACGCCACCGTCGATGCTGTGATGGATGTGGCCGTTGAGCGTGGCCACCCACAGCTCCTGTTCGTTCGCGACATGTATGCTCATGATGTGCTCGGTCGCCGCGATGTCGTGGTTCACCCACGTCAGGCCGCCGTCGGTGCTCTTGGCGATGTAGCCGAAGTTGCCGACAACCCAGCCGACGCTGTGGTTGACGAAGCTGATGTCCCACTTCACATCCGGGCCGCCTTGCGGATCGAAGATCGACGCGACGGTCCACGAGACTCCACCGTCAGCCGTCCACAGGATGGCGTCCGACGGTCCTGCCGCCCAGCCGTGCTCGGCGTCGACGAAGCTGATGGAACTCAAGGGGAAACCCCCGTTGAAGAACTGGCTGAGCCAGGTCGCGCCGCCGTCAACCGTGTGGAAGATGTTCGCCTCGGGGCCCGCGATCGCCCAGCCCACGTTCTCGTCGGCGAATTCGACGTCCACCAGGTCGAACTGGCCGTTGGCGATCATGATGCTGGACCACGTCTGGCCGCCATCAATGGTCTTGATGACCCTGCCGATGTCGCCGACCGCGACGGCGGTCTGATCGTCGATCAGGTAGATGTCATTCAAATCGCCCAGCGTGGGACGCGAGGGAGTCCAGAGCTCGCCGCCGTTGGAGGTACGTAATACGGTGCCGAACTCCCCGACGGCCAGTCCCCGTTGCGCATCGAACATAGCGATGCTGTGCAGATCCCGGGCCTGGCCGTTGGAGCGATACTCCCAGCTCGCCCCGCCGTCGTTCGTGCCCAGAATGAGGCCGTCGAGGCACGCCACGACGCCGTCCGTCGGCGAGCCGAAGGCCACGGCCGACGTCGGGATTGGCGGGCTGTTGACTCCCGTCGTCCACGTCGCCCCGGCATCCGCGGTGACGGAGATGTTGCCGGTGGATGACCGCACCCGGATCGCGGTTGTCTCGTTGATGATCTCGATCCCGGCGAAAGGATCGATGAACGGCTCGGGGAAGTCGACTTCGGTCCAGGTGGCGCCGGCGTCCGTCGTACGGATGACCTCGCCGTCGGATTTCATCGCGATCGCGATGTCGGCCGTGAAGACCTCGATCCCGAAGTAGCCGCTGCCGGGTGTGGCGACCGGGCTCCACGTGGCGCCGCCGTCGGTCGAGCGCAGCATTCCCGTCGGGGACACGGGCAGGAGCAGGACGCTCTCGGAGAGAAACTGGGGAGCATGGAAGTCGCCGGAGAGGACCTGCGTCCAGCTCACGCCGCCGTCGGTGGTCCTGAAGACGCCACTGTCGTTCGTCGCGATCCCCAACTGGACGTTGGCGAAGCTCACGGTAAAGAGCAACTCGGCGTTGTTGTCAACCATGACGATCGGAAGGGTCCAGGAGTCACCACCGTCGGTGCTCAGCGCAATGGGACCCATGGAGCCAACGCTGTCGATCCAGCCGAAGTTCGGATCCAGGAATCGCACGATGCTCCAGGAGCAGCAGGGAAGCGTCATCGCCTGCCACGTGACCCCGCCGTCGACGGTCCGGAAGTTGTCGTTCGTGCCCGGCCCCGTACTGCCGACCACCCAGCCGTGCAATTCGTCCAGGAAGAACACGCATCGGATGTCCAACTGGAACCCGGGAGGATCCAGGTGGGTCCACGTGTGACCGCCGTCGTGTGTCTCCAGCAGGAAGTCGCCGGTCTCCGTGCCGAAGACGATCCTGTCGCCTGCAAGGTAGCCGTGCATGGGCGTCGGGAAGGCCATGGTCAGTGTGTCCAGCGGCGGATAGGGCAGAGGGCTCTGGCGCACCCAGGGCTCCTGTGCGACCGCCGTGGACGAGGCCGTCACGACGAGGGCGGCTGCGAGATGAAGGAACGAGGTGCCCGAAGCGCGGCGTGTCGAGATAGTGTGTGCTGTGTTCATTGTTCTGTTACCTGTGTGCATTGGGATCGTGGTTTCTGCGACGCGGGCGGTGATCATCCCCAGTTGCCCAGCAGCGTCAGGAAGTCGAGAATGCCGACGGTCCCGTCGCTGTCCAGGTCTGCCGGACACGTCGTCGGTGGGTCCGGACACGGGCCCCACGCCGCCAGCATCGCCAGGAAGTCGAGAATGCCCACCATGCCGTCACCGTCGATGTCGCCGGGGACGGAGCCGCCCGGATCGCACGGTGGTCCGGTCAGGGCCAACGTGTAATTGCCCGAGCTGGAGGACCATCCGGTCAGGCGGATAAGGTAGGTCTGGCCGGCAACGGCGTTGAACGACACCACCCCCCACGCGAATGAGCACGCGCTGTTATCGCAGACGATCTCGTTGGCGATCGTGCCGGGGCAGCCGCTGTGAACGGAGACGATCGTGCTGATCGTGGACCCGCAGGTGTCGACGGTCACGGTGCCGTCGATCTGGGGCGTATAGGCGTACCAGACGTCCTTGTTGAGTGCCGGGAAATCGTTACAGCTCGATGCGCCGTCATTGGTCTGGTCAACGGTCGAACCCGTGATGGTGCCCGGGCACAGGTCAATGGCCCAGGTGCAGGCGTCGGAGATGCTGTCGCAGACGTCGCCGATGCCGTCACCGTCGCCGTCCGCCTGGTCCGGGTTGAACTCGGCGACACAGTTGTCGTCGAGGTCGATGACACCGTCGCCGTCGATATCCAGGTCGAGTGAGAGGTCGATGGCATAGATGTAGCTGAACCCCACGTCACTCAGGAATGCCGTGGGGAAGTACGCCGTCAGGCTGTCGGGCGTGAACACGGGCTGTTGCGAATTGACGTACTGCTGGATCCCACCCTCCCCGGCAAGATCGACCTGCCACAACAACGCACCGTCGGCGGTGTCGTAGCCCCGGGTCCAGCCGGGCTGACCGAACGTGTCGAGCCCGCCGACCAGGATGATGGAGCCGTCGGGTGGGACGTTCATGGCGTCGATCTGGCCAGTGCCGGCACCGGGCAACGCCCATCGGGTGCTGCCGTCGGGATTAATCGCCCACAGTCTGAGTCCAAGCCATCCGGCGGTGTAGATCGCGCCATCGGGGCCGATGCCGGGCATCCGCATGTTGCCGCCCCCGTTGGGGGGGAACGAGAGCCAGTCCACGCTTCCATCGGGGTTGATGGCCTGTGTCGCGGTCTGGCCCCACTCGACGATGATTCGTCCGCTGGGGTCCATCTTCGGAAAGGTCCCCGTGAGCAGGCCAAGGTCCGATGAGACGCTGGACCAGAGCTGGTTTCCGTCGAATTCGAATGCCGTGAGAATGGGCGCGGTGCCCGCGTCCGTCACGTTGCCCACGAAGATCCTGTCCGTGCCGAAGACGATGTCCGAGTTGCTGCCGCCGAAGGCGACAATGAGATTATTGTCAGGATCGCTCCACCGCAGGTTGCCCTCAGGGTCGAGCGAGAAAGGTCCGAGACCGGGGCCGTGGAAGGTGTCCTGGGCTGCGTAGATGTTGCCGTCCGGACCGACGTTCGGTCCAGCTATCACGGCGACGCCGGGAGCGGGATTGAGGAACTGCCACCGCAGCGTGCCGTCGGGGTTGATCGCCTTGATCATGTTGCCGGCGGTGTAGATCGTGCCGTCCGCGGCGAGACTGATCGGGCGGCGACCGCCCGCAAGGGTCGCGACCCAGAGCAGCCCGCCGTCCGAAGTCAGCGCATAGAGCCGCGAGATGTCCGACGCATAGATCGTGCCGTCGGGCGCACGGGCGATGAACCGGCCTGAAAAATAGGAATCCATCTGGAACCGCCAGCGTACGCGGCTGCCTGACTGGCCCATGGCGGTGCCCGGCCGTCGCAAGGTGACGTTGATCGGAGCGGTGTTGCTCGAACCGCGCCCGGTCACAACGGTCACCGTGACGGAGGCGGTCGAGGTCGCTTCGGGCACATAGGCATGAATCTCGGTGTCCGTCCAGGTGGTCGCGATCGCGACCCGGCCGTCAATGAGAACCCGGCTCCTGTCCTGGGCTGTACCGAAGTTGGTGCCGAAGATCAGCAGCCGCCCGCTGCGGTCGATCGATTGCGTTGACAGTGTATCGATCCGCGGCGAAGCACCGACACCGGGTACGGCCAGGGTGCCTGCCGTCGCCATGTTCAGTATCGCGAGTGCGAGCACATGACGGAGCGTTCTTGTGACGAAGCGGTTCATGACTGGTACTCCAATGAATGCCGGCGGTGCGGTCACCGTCCAGGTCGTCGGGGGTCGTTCTACAAGCAGAGGCCCGAAGTTGTCCCCAGGGCTGCCGGTTTTGTCCGAAAGGCGGCACATGACCTGGATTGAGGCGGATTCCCTATGCCCTGCCGCCTCCCCTACTCGGAGAAACCCCTGGGTCCCGGCGAGGTTACCCACGTGTTCCATGGATGCGCCGCGTGTTCCATGGATGCGCCGCGTGTTCCCTCCGGCGGCCGGCAGTACGTCGTCCCGGTCTGTTGGCGTTCCGAGGTCGCTTCGTTGCCGTACCCGATCGTTGCAATTGCCAGGGGAATAGCTGAAAAGATGGTCCCGATCCGTCTTGGAATGCGTCTATTCTTATGGATGACGTCTCTGTGTCCTGCCGCAGTTGTCTTGATCGCGATGGCCGCCGGGTGCGCCTCGGGAGACCAGGTGGCGCGCCGGCGCAGTGCGCCGGCCGTCCCAGGCTCGCAGGACGTCATCTCGCTGGCTGACTCGCCGGATGCGCTGCGTGAGTGGTTCAACGCCGGGCGCGGCCGGCCGCGGTTCATGGCGATTCTTTCGCCCACGTGTGCGGCGTGTGTCGCCGGTGCGGTGGCGGTCCAGGAGACGATGCTGGGAGTACCCGCTGAGAAAGGCATCGATGTCGGCATCGTCTGGGTGGACATCCTGCCCGGCGACGGCGCGGCCTCGGCGCGCCGGGCGTCCGCTCTCTTTGGTGAATCCCAGGTCGCCCAGTTTCATGATCCCGGTGGACGAGTCGGACAGCTGATCGCCGATCGGCTGGTGAAGCATCCCCCGGCGTGGGACGTGTACCTGTTCTTCGACCCCGGCAGCGCGTGGCTCGACGCCCCGCCCCGACCGAGCCAGTGGTTCCACCAGCTCGGTCCGGAGATCGCCGACGCATCGCGGCAACGCGCCGGCGCGGCACTGGCGCCGGCGCTGTACGCGGAGACCGTCGCCATGGGCGCGGTCGTCGCTGCCGGAGGACCGCCGACGCCGCGGCAACTCGCCGAGGCGAGCCGGCTGGCGAACGCGGCGATCGCCGATGCACGCATCTCCCAGGAGTCGCAGCCTCCCGGCGGCCTGTGCGAGCGGTGTGCGGCGCGCGGGCAGATCGGTCAATGTTCGCTGGCGGGCTGGCGGTACCTGGTCGCGGTCAAGCCGGACTTCGGCGATGGAAACAGGATTATGATGGCGGGCGGTGTGACCCGGCCCATCCTTCCCGATGAGCCCGAGGTCGCCGGTCGTGAGATCGTCCTTGCGCTGTCGGGCATGGCGTGCCCGGATTGCTCGGCCATGGTCGTGGCCGGGATGTTCGCCCTCGGCCACGTGCAGCGGGTTGACATCGACTTCGATGCCGGGCGGGCCCGGGTCATCGTGGATCCGCCGGACGCGGTCACCGACGAGCAATTGATCGAGGCCGTGACGGCCCAGGGGTTCGAGGCGGAGGTCGTTCGCCGGCCGGGATGATTACGATCGCGTCGCGAGGCAGCGGTCGATGCGGTTCAGGACCCTCGTGCGGCCCAGGATCGCCAGCGTGTCGAAGATCGCCGGGCTTACCGTACCACCGCTGACGGCGATGCGCAGCGGTTGGGCGACGGTGCCGAGCTTGCCGCCGGCGTGCTCGTCGGCGTAACTCGTCACGCACTGTTCCAGGGCTGCGATCGACCAGTCGTTCTGCGCGCCCAGGACCGGCCGCATCGCCTCCAGGTGCGCGTAGCCGTCGGGGTCGCCGCCGGTGAGCGCCTTGCGGACGGCCCTGGTCTGCTCGTAGACGATCTCGTCGTCGGCAGCGACCAGGAAGCCGCAACCGCGGTACGCATCGTCGAGCGTCTTGGACCGCGCGTGGCTGGCGCCGGCGAACATCGAGAACTTCCCGGCGCCGAGCGTCCGGAGGAACTCGCCGTGGTAGCGTTCGCCGTGGGCACGCAGGCGGTCGCGGAAGTCCTCACCGGTCATCGCCTGGAGGGCGTCGAGGTTGAACGCCAGCAGCTTGTCGCGGTCGAACTTCGCCGGCGACTTGATGATCCGGTCCAGCGCGAAATGCTCGATGAGATACTCCGCGTCGAACTTCTCCACGTCGCCCCCCGGCGACCAGCCCAGCAATGCCAGGTAGTTGACGAGTACTTCCGGCAGGTATCCCCCGCGGCGGAAGTCCTCCACCTCGATCTCGGGCAGCGCCACGCCGAGCGCCCCGGCGAGCCGCTCGGTCACCTCTGCGGGGAGTTGGTGCTTTTTGCTGGAGAGCCACCGGTCCCATTGGTCCCGGGAGATACCGGCCTGCGGAGACTCGAACTTCTTCTCGTGAACGGCCGCGCGTACCGCACGGTCCTTGTCGCGCTTGGACATCTTCGACCCGTCGGGGTTGAAGATCAGCGAGAGATGCGCGTAGACGGGTCGCCGGAACCCCAGCGCCTCCTGGAGCAGAACGTGCCGGGCGGTATTGTAGAGGTGTTCCTCGCCGCGAATCACGTGGGTCACGCCCATCAGCTCGTCGTCGACGATGACCGCGAAGTGGTATGTCGGATAGCCGTCGGCCTTCTGGATCACGAAGTCGTCAAGCTCGGCGGCCGGGACCTCGATGTCGCCGCGCACGACGTCCGTGAAGGTGATCACTCGATCGCCGTCGGGCAGCTTGAATCGCACGACGTGCGGGCGGTTCTCGGCGAGGTACTGCTCGATCGTCGCGGCGTCGAGTTGCAACGCCGCCCGGTCGTAGCGGTAGCCACCGCGCCCGCCCCCCCGATCCCCCTCACCCCCACCGCCGCTCCTGACCGCGGCGCGGGCGGCGTCGAGTTCTTCGACCGTCTCGAACGCCCGGTAGGCACGGCCCTCGTCGAGCAGTCGCGCGATACATGCGTGGTAGTGCTCCAGGCGCTGCGACTGGTAGTACGGCCCCTCGTCCCAGTCGATGCCCAGCCATGCGAGGTCCGCGACGAAAGCCGTCGTGGCGGCGTCCGATGATCGGGCGCGGTCGGTGTCCTCGATGCGCAGAACGAACCGGCCACCGTGGCCCCGGGCGTATGCCCAGCAGAACAGCGCCGTTCGCGCGCCGCCGACGTGCAGGTGACCCGACGGGCTCGGGGCGAAGCGGGTGCGTATGACCGGGTCGCTCATGGGCCGAGGTTGTCCGGCGGTGGCGCCCCGCCGCGCCGTCGCCGCAATGCGCCCAGCGGGCCGGCGATGATGTAGGCGGTGAACAGCACCGCGAGGGTCTCCTGGGGGAACCACATCAACAGCGCCACCACCACCACGATCCGGACGACGTAGGCGAAGCTCCGCGACCCGGACAGGTAGCGGTTGGTGACGTGCGCGTAAGGAATCGACGAGACCATCGCGAACGCGGCCAGCAGCGTCACAAAGGGAAGGCCCAGCGCGGTTCCGCGCGCGAACGCGGCGGGCACGTCGTCTCCGAGGCGGCCCGCCAGCAGGTGCTGGTGCACGAGGATAAGGCTCGTCACCGCCCCCGCCGCGCCGGGAGACGGCAGGCCGCGGAAGCTGTCGCTGCGCTCGACGGTGGAGCCGGTCTCGACGTTGAAGCGCGCCAGTCGCAACGCGGCGCAGCAGACGTAGACGACCGCCACCGCCCACACCACCTTGCCCAGTGCATCGTCCGCCTCGGGGCCGATGATGGTCGGGCCGATGTCGACCGAAAGATCGCGGCGCAGCAGTTGCAGCATCATGTACGCCGGCGCCGCACCGAACGTCACGACGTCCGCCAGCGAGTCAAGCTGGCCACCCAGCTCCGACATGGAATGCATCAGCCGGGCGATCGACCCGTCCACGGCGTCCAGAGCCATCCCCAGGAAGATGAGCACGCCGGCGCACGTCAAGCCGGACCAGCCCCACGGGCCGACGAAATCCGCATCTTCGGACGCGTAGAGAATCGCCGCGAAGCCGCAGACGAGGTTGCCCAGCGTGCACAGCGTCGGCAGCACGCTCATGGGTGGCAGGTGGCGTCTGCGCCGGACCCGTTCCGGCGGCGCGCCGGTGGCGTCGTCCGGTGGAGCCGGTGCGATCAGTCGGCTTTGTGGATCATCGGGCGGCGGCAACGGGCTGTCCTTCCGAGGCGGCCCCCTCGATGCGATACGGTTGCAGCAACCGATCGGGGATCCGGGGGAGGAACACCAGCAGCGTGCGCAGCGGCGGCACCGTGCGGCTGCAGAACAGGAACTCGCCAAGCGTATCCGGAGTCGCGGTGTCCGGTCCGGCGGCAGGGCCGTGGGCCGCCGAGGCGAGGTGCCCGGGCTGCGATTCCGAGGTCCCGCCCCAGGAGATCGCGGGTGCCTCGCCGGTCAGGACGTAGGCGTAGCCGGGGTGGAGTTCGACCTCGATTGCCAGCCCATGGAAGACCTCGCCCTTGAGGTCGGGGTCACCGAGCAGCTGGTACAGCGACGGCGGCTGCGGGCGGATGAGCTGCGGAATCAGTTGCAGCGAGAGATAGGGCCCGTCCTCCATCAGGATCGTCCAGCAGCGGCCCATGATCCGGAGCCTGCCGGACGGGATGGACCTGACACGCCCGGACACTGCCAGCGTCGTACCCGGACCGACGACCGACCGGTGGTAAAGCTCTCGCCACTGGAGGATCTGGCTGTGCCACGCGGCGACGTCCGAAGGCCCCGGGCCCAGTTCGCCAAGCAGATCCTCGATCCGGTCCACGCGTACGCGGAGCACCCGCAAGCCGTCGCGCCGAAAGCGCTGTTCCAGCGCCGGTTCGAGAAATGTGCCGTCCTGGTAGCGCCTCAGGATCGTGCCGATGCGTTCGGGGTCGTCGGAGACGACCCATTTGCGCAGCAGCAGCCCGTGGTCCGGCTTGAGCATGCGGTCGAGGGCGGTCTCCGTTGACGGTGCCGGTGTCAGTGTGCGGCGCGAAACCGTCTGCGTTGACACGCAGCCCCCGGCGACGGCGGCCAGGATCGTCATCGCCGCGAGAGTCCCGCGAACGACGGCTGCCGGGAGCACCGGGCGGCCTGAACTGGCGTGCTTCATGCGACCCCGGCGTCGTCGGTGCGTTGCGCCGTGGCGGTTTCGTCCGCGTCGGCGAAACCGTTGATCCGATCGATCAGCGACCGCACGAGCCCCATCTGCCGGCGGGTGTGTTTGAAGGCCAGCCGGGGCAGGTCGAGGTGCTCGACCTCTGCCTCGAGAGCATCGCACTGCCGGATCCGCCCGGAGGCGACGAGGATGCTGAACTCATCGTTGAGGATCTCGGTCTGCTCGTCGGTCAGCGGCCGCTTCAGTCGGAGCACCAGGAGGTCGTCGACGTAGCGGCTGGAGTGATAGACCCGGTAGAATCGAAGCACGTGCTTCACGGCGTCCTCCACGTCGCGCGCGATGTGGTAGAGCCCGATGTCCTCCGGGCTGATCATCCCGCCGTCGAGCAGGTTCTTGCGGACATACGTGTCCCAGTATTCCCAGTACTTACCGCCCTCGCCTTCCAGCAGCACGACCGGCACGATGTTGGACTTGCCGGTCTGGACGAGGGTCAGGGTCTCGAACATCTCGTCCTGTGTGCCGAAGCCGCCGGGAAATACCGCGAGCGCGTCGGCATGGCTCATGAACATGAGCTTGCGCGTGAAGAAGTACCGGAAATTGATGAGCTTGGGATCGCCCTCGATGACGGTGTTGGCGGTGGTCTCGAAGGGAAGACGGATTGACAGGCCGAAGCTTGCGCCGCGCCGCGGACCCTCGTGGCCGGCTTTCATGATGCCGTCGCCTGCGCCGGTGATCGACATCCACCCCTTTCGCGCGATCCGGGCGCTGAACTGCTTTGCCGCGTGATAGTCGGGGTGGTCCTCCGGCGTCCGGGCGGAGCCGAAGATCGCGATCTTGCGGGTGCCCCGGTACCGGTTGAAGACCAGGTACGCGTACCGCATGTCTTTCAGGGCTCGGTTCAGCAGCTTCAACTGGCCGGTGTCCTGGCCGTCGGGAATCAACTGCAGGCTCGTCTGGATGAGTTGGGTGATCATCCGGCCGTCGAACGACTCCGGTTCGCCGCCGAACGACCGGACCAGCTCGTGAATGGCCGTGAGGCTGTCGGGTGTGCCGGTGGAGGGACGGGTCATGGTCGGAGTACCTGGATCGAGCGGATGACGTCGGGCACCGTTGGAGTCTCCCGGGGTAGGTGGCCGTGGGCAAGTCCCGCCCGGTAGTCTATCTGTCGGCGTGGGCCGGTGGCGCCGAGACCTGGCCGGAGGTGCGGCCCCCCAGACCGGGAAAAGGTATCAGCTTTGCGTTCGGGTCGGTGATCGGACCGGTCACCTCGACCTGGAACAGCGTGTTGCTCACGGCCGCCACGATGTCGCGCATCACCGGCACCGTCCCCCGCGTCCGCAGGCGGAGATCCAGTTCGAAGCCGGGGATCCGCATCTGGCCGTCGCCGAGCACTTGCAGCGTCGGGCATTCCATGAAGAGCTTCTCGAAGACAAGACGATCGCCATTGATGTAGAACGCGACATCGGCGAAGTCCAGCGTCCCGCTCAGCGGCGGCATCAGCTCGAACAGCTGCATCACCCGCAGGATGATGGGCATGTCCGCCATCCGTCCGTACACGACGCGGAGTGCGCCGCGACCCCGTCTGGTGTCGGGTAGGCCGCGACGCCCCTGGAGGCGGACCGATGCGTATATCTCGCCGCCGGCTCCGGTCGTGCCGTCGCCGGCCATCGTTTCCGGCGAGAGGATTCCACCCAGCCCGACGGTGGCGAGGACCAACGCGGCCTCGTATGCGCTGTCGTGGTCGAGCCCGATGTCGGCGTAGCCGGTCACGATGCCGTCGTACACGCGGGCGCGGAACTCCTTCAACGAGATCCTCCGGCCGGGCCCGTCGATGACCAACTGCGCGGTGACCTCGGTCAGCTCGCGATCGATGAAGAGGGCACGATGGGCGTCGATGTCGATGGACACGTTCGCGCCGGAGTCCGGCTCGTACTCTGCAAGGATGTCGAACGAGCCGTCGACATCGGTGATCTCGACGTTGCCGAGCTTGAGCGACGCTCCCTGCGTCTGCAGCCGTCCCGTGAAGAGGGTCGACCACGTGTTCTGCCCGGGATCGAGCTGGATGAGCCGTAGTCGGGAGTTGCTCAGTCGGACCGGTTCGGCTCCCTGGAGATCGAGCGTCTTCAGCACGTCCCGGACGGAGGACGGAAGCAGTGCCAGCAGTTGCGGGCTGTCGACTCGACCGTAGTAGCCGATTTCGATGTCGGCGTCGAAGCCGTCGCGGACGTCGATCGCGCCGTCAAGCAGGAAGGTCCCGCCCGCGTGCTCGCCCGACAGCTCGCGGATCACGATACGGCCGGGCGTGACGGTGATCTCCGAGCCGCGCGCCATGTCCGCGAAGATCGGGACATCGTTGAGGTGGAATCCGAGGGTTTTGGGGCGGATCGTGAACTCGTACTCGGCAGGCCGGGATCCGTGTGCCGACCGGAACGAGAACTCGGCGTCGAACTCGCCGCTGGGGTTGTGCCGGGCGTACCGCAACGCGTGGTCCTCGGCTCCGATGAGCGTGAGCGCCTCGGTGATCAACGGCGAGGCAAGCTGGCCGCCTTTCCAGGTGCCCTTCAGCAGCATCGCGTTCTTGCTCGTGGCGAGCCCGTAGCTTCCGTCGAGCCTGATCGTTCCCTCGTCTCGATTGCCGTTGCGCACTATGAGACTGAAGTCGTCAAAGACCACGCGCCCCCGGTGAAGGACGATCCGGCCCGTGTCCGCCACGAGCCACAGTGGATCCTCGCCGATCATGATCCTCAACTCCCTGGGCCGGATCGTGATCTGGGCCTGTTCGGCCTCGTCGCCGATGGAGTGGTAGTGCAGCTTGGCGTCGTAGGTGCCCGTGGGCTGGTATCGATCCCAGAGTTCGGCCGTCTTCCGGCGACCGTTGCCGGGCGTGAGATCGATGAGGTATCGCTCGATGTCCAGGTTGTCGAAGTCGACGCGAAGCTCCGTCTCGATGGGATCCGCCGTGAGATCGACGTCCGCATCCGCCGTGATTACCGCGTCCCCGCGGTGCCCGGTGAAGTCGACGAGCCGCACGGTCTCCGGCGTGATATGAACCAGTGCGTGGACGTTCTCCAGCGACAACCCCCTGGGTGAGGGCAGCCCCAGTTCGCTCATCGTCTCGAAGAGCTCCTCGTTGGGCTCGGCCGTTGCGTCGTACAACTCGACGGCGAAATCGAACGTCGGCCGCCCCTGGTCGTCGGCGGTGATCACACCGGTATGGTTCAGCCAGCCGTCGATGCCGGAGCCTGCCAGCAGTCTTGCGATCAGCGATCGACGGGGAACCGGCCGCAGTGCCGGGATCTCGGTGGCCTTCCTGTCCTGCTCGGTGAGCGGCATCGCCGCGTACAGCAGTTCGCTGAGGGAGTCCTGGTGAATGTCGATCGAGATGGCGGGTTCGATGTACGATCCCTCTGCCGTTCGCCGGAGCCGGACCTCGCCGGTGACCGTGCCGCGGCCGCCGCCGGGCGTCGCGATGTCAATCCCCCTGCCGGAGGGTCCATCGAGGATGACGACGCGATCCTTCTCCACCGCCAGCGTTCCGCCCATGACGTAGATGGGGTAGGCGAACCGCCCGTAGACGATCCCGGCCTTCAGGATGGTGACGGTGCCGGTGATGCCGAGTGTGGCATCGGGCCCGTTCCCACGTTCGAGGATGAGGTCAAGGTCGACCTTGCCGCCCAGGTCAAACGGGCCCGCTTCCACGATCGTCTCGATCTTCTCCAGCTCGCGCCCGATCAGCTTTCGGCGAGCCTGCAACTGCTCGCTGTCCGGCTGCCCGCGAAGGCCCTTGAATTCCTCGAGCAGTTTCTCGTGCTCGAGCCTCGCGGCATCGATCGCCGCCTCATCGGGCAGCAGTCCCTCGGCCTTGATCTCCTCGAAGGACGGCCGGTGCAGCAGGACGTCGAACGTCGACCTCTGGGCGTCGGTGAGCCCCTCGCGGAAACGATCATCCAGGGGAATCCCGCGGGCGGTCAGGGTCAGGAAGATCCCGCGGCCCTGCCCCGGCGCCGCGATCGACCCGCTTATCCTCAGGGTGGAGTCTTCCGACCCATCCGCCATGAGGTAGTGAAGGGTGACCTTGTCGGAGTCGAACTCGACGGAGGCCCGGACGTTCTCGAGGGGGTAGGGAAAACCGGTAAACGCGCCCACCGCGTCCTTGATGAATGCCCTGCCGTTCGTCACGATGTGCGCCGCGATGGGCTCGCCATCGGGACCGATCTCGGGCGCCGCCCTCGTCACCTCGACCTGCGTACTCAGCGACCATCCCGTCAGGTTGAACTTGGTGAGCGTGTCCGCGACCGCGCGCGGAAGCTCGACGGTGCGCGGCGCCTCGCCGGGCTTCCGGTCCAGCCGGAAGTTCTCCATGCGCACGCTCATCTCGAACGGCGCGGTCGTGATCACCCGCTCCATCCAGACCTGCGGATGCTCCCAGTCGAACGGGGGCAGATCGTGGATCGAGAAGTTGACCTGGTACTGCATCTCCGCCGACTCCTGCTGCTCGCTGGAGTCGCCGAACCTGCCCATGAGGTTTTCCAGTGTGAGCTGGCCGCCGACCATCCGGATTGTGCCCTCGTGGACGTGCATCCGGGGCAGGCTCGCCACGGACTGGTCGTCGTCCTGCCGGTAGCTGGAGGAGAACTCCAGTGCGCCCAGGGGGATCGTCAGCGACATGCGATCGACCGTCAGTTCCACGGACGGAGGCTCGCCCTGCTTCCACATGATCTGGGCGACGCTCACGCGTCCCTTGGGCTGCATGCGGTCCCACCACAACTGCGCCATCTGCGGGCACATCGCGTGCATGCGCTCGTCGATGACGAGGCCGGTGATCCTCGCGGTCTGTTCCATCGACTCGACGTTCCATGTTCCCTCGATCTCGATGCCGGCATCGCCGAGGCTCACGCCGTTCTCGTCGAGCTCATGGAGAAGGAAGTCGTACCACGCGCCGTCGCCGGCGGGGTACATCTCGCCGGCCACGCGCCGCCGGCCGGCGGGTCTGTACCCGCCGTCGCCATGCGTCCCGAACTCGATGACGGCGCTGTTGATCCGGACGGTGGGCGGCACCACGGTGCCCGTGGACTCCCAGTTCGGATCGAACGTGGCGAAGTTGAACTGGCCGGGGTTGCGCCTGTCTTCGCTGACGCGCAGCAACACGCCGTCGAGCTCGACTCGCTTGATCGTGAGTCGACGCGGCAGCGTGCCGAGATCGATGACCACCTCCGCCCGCGCGATGCGCAGCGCCTGGCTCTCCGGACCCTCCAGGCCGGGGCAGTACACGACGACGTCCTCGTAGACGAGCCGGCCGTTGCCGTGGTAGGAGACGTTGCCGATGCGTACTTCGCCGCCGAGCTTCTGTTCCAGCCCCGGCGCCGTGATCAGGATGAGGAACCACGACCGGGTGACGATCCAGAGCCCGACCCCGCCGATCACGGGCACCATGCACCCGGCCCACGCCAGCACGCGCAACCCACGCCGGTTCCGCTGTGGCGGCGAGGCCGCGGAGGCAGGCGTGTCGGAAGGATCACTCATGGATACTGGTTTCTCCGGCCGGGCCCGGATCATAGTCGTGTCGTCACCGGGCACCGAGCGAGGACATTCGGGCAAAGGCGGCCCCGGCTACGATGAGCCCAGGTCGGGACACGACCCGACCTTCAGGGGAGACTCACCATGCGCGTCGCGTTGACCGGCGTCTCCGGGTTTATCGGCTCGGTCATTGCCCGGCATGTGCAGCAGGCGGGACATTCAGTGACGGGCCTGGTCCGGCCCGCCAGCCGGAGGGACCACGTGGAGTCATACGTGGATCGATTCGTGGTTGGTGACCAGTCGGATCCGGCAGTCTGGCCCGATCTGCTGGACGGGGCCGGGTGCGTGGTCCACAACAGCGTCGACTGGCAACCGCTCGCCGATCCGCCGGACCTGCCGGGGCACCTGCAGCGGAATCTCACGGGCTCGATCGGCCTGCTGGCGGCGTCGGAGCCGAGACAGTTCGTGTTCCTCAGCTCGGTCTCGGTGTTCCACGACATCCTCGCCCGCTGGAACCGTGTGGTTGACGAGGACCACCCGCTGCGCCCGGCGGGCCTGTACGGCGCGTACAAGGCGGCGGTCGAAGCCCACCTGTGGGCCGCGCACTACGGGAAGGGGCAGTCCACCTGCGCCCTGCGACCGTGCGGTGTCTACGGCATCGACTCGAAGCTCGATCGGTCGATCGGGCATCCGATCATCGCCGATATCCGGTCCGGTCGACCCTACTCCCGTGCAGGCGGCGGCAAGTTCGTTCATGTCCGTGACGTCGCAGCCGCGGTGACGGCCTCGATCGGCAATCCGCTCGTGGCGGGGCGGGCGTACAACCTCGTGGACTGTTACGCGCGATGGGCGGACTGGGCGCTGATCATCGCCGACCTGCTGGGCGTCGAGGCCGACATCGATACGTCCAGCCCCGACCACCCCGTCAACGCGTTCAGCAAGGACGCGGCTCAGACCCTGGGCGTCGCGCTCGACCGCGGTCACGAAGGGATCCGGGAGCATCTGCGGGAGTTGATTGCACTGGGCGGCGGCGGGGGAAATAGACCGGGAAAATAGACCGGGACAGTTTTTCGGCCGGTGACCACATTAGACGCCGTGGTCGTTGCCCGAAAAACAGTCCCGGTCTATTTTCCCGGTCTATTTCCCCCCCCCCCTCTTTTCCCCCGCCGAACACCGACTCCGCCAGATCAATTGCACGGCCCAGTGCTGCGGCTTTCTCGACCGTCTCCTGGTACTCCCGGCTCGGCACCGAGTCGGCGACGATACCCGCGCCGGCCTGGAGATGAACCGTCCAGTCGCCGTCGTCCCGCCGCGCCGTCGGGATGACCATCGTTCGCAGCGCCAACGCCATGTCCATGTCTCCCTCGAACCCCACCGCCCCGATGCCGCCGGCGTACGGGCCGCGCCTGGTCGGCTCCAGTTCGTCGATGATCTGCATCGCCCGGACCTTCGGAGCGCCGCTGACGGTCCCCACCGGCAACGTGGCCCGCAACGCAGCCCAGCAGTCCACGCCCTCGGCCAGGCGACCCGTGATCGTTGAACTCAGGTGCATCACGTGGCTGTACCGCTCGACTTCCATGACCCGCTGCACCTGCACGGTGGCCGGCAGGCATACGCGGGCCAGATCGTTGCGGCCAAGGTCCACGAGCATGGCGTGCTCGGCGCGCTCTTTTTCGTCGGCGAGGAGTTCCCGGGCCAGGTCGCGATCCTCTTCGGGCGTCGCCCCTCGCGGGCGCGTGCCCGCCAGCGGCCGGTTGGTGACGAGGCTGCCCCTGGAGCGGCAGAGGATCTCCGGGCTCGCGCCGACCAGGATCGAGCCGCTCGCCTGGAGGTAGATCATGTACGGGCTCGGGTTGACCACCCGCAGGGCCCGGTAGATCTCGAACGGGTCGGCGCTCGTCCGGCGCTCGAACCGCTGGCTGAGGACGATCTGGAAGGCATCGCCGGCAGCGATGTACTGCTTGCACGTGCGGACCGCAGCCTCGAAGTCCTCCCGTGCGAAGTTGCCGGCCGGCGGCACCGCCGGCAGCGCGGCGAGATCGAGGTCGATCGTGCCGGCCGGCAGCCCGTCGGTGTGGGTCATGAGCCGGCGCACGAACCGGTCCAGTTCGTCGCGGCCCGCGTGCCAGGCGGCGTCGGCGGAGCCGTGTTCGTCGATCAGCACGTGGCAGATTGCGTACAGCACCTTGTCGACGTGATCGAACACGGCGACGGTCCGATACAGGCCCAGGTGCATGTCGGGGAGATTCCGGTCATCGGCCGGCGCCGCGGTGAAGGGCAGCTTCTCCGGCTCGGCGTAGCGGGCGGTGTCGTAACCCACGTAGCCCACCCAACCGCCGGTAAATGGCGCCGCCGGATCGCCTCGCGCGACCGCCGGCGGTCCGACCCGCCGCCATGACGCGGTCAGGCGCCGCGGAACCGATAACGGGTCGGTCTCGCGCGTCGTCTCGGAGGTGCCGCGATCGTGGTTGACGACCGTCACCGAGTGACCGCGGGCAAGAATCTCCATGATCGGCCGGGATCCCAGCAGCGAGTAGCGCCCCACCGTGGAAGTCCCCTCGACCGACTCCAGCAGAAAGCTCGGCGCCGTGCGTTCGTCCGGCGACACGAGCCGCCGGTACGCCAGGACCGGCGTGAGCTGGTCGCTCATGACGCGCTGCACCAGGGCGACAAGGTTCCCTTGCCGGGAGAGCCGTCCAAAAGTTTCCAGGTCAGGTGTGATCATCGGTGCGCATTCCAGCGTATTCGATCGGCCGTGAGCAGGCGGTCCTATTATCATCGACCAGGATTCGTCATGAGTGACCAAGCCGTTCTCCATGCCCCCGTACCTTCCGCCAACGGCCGCAGCCGCGTGGCGCACCTGACCGGGATCCGCAAGACGTACTTCAAGCCTGATGGCGAGGTGCTCGTGCACGCCCTGGACGGCATCGACATGTCCATCGCCGCCGGTGAGTACCTCGCCGTCATGGGCGCGTCGGGTTCGGGCAAGAGCACCCTGATGAATATCCTCGGTTGTCTCGATCAGCCGACGGGAGGCTCATACCTGCTCGACGGCCACGATGTCGCCGCCATGGACGACGACGAGTTGAGCCGCATCCGTCGCGAGAAGATCGGTTTCGTCTTCCAGGCATTTAACCTGATCAGCGAGTTGAGCGCGGTCGAGAACGTCGAGGTGCCGCTGTTCTACCAGGGGGTGCCGCGACACGAGCGGTACGAGCGGGCCATGAAGCAGGTGGAGCAGGTCGGCCTGGGAGACCGGGCGACTCACCGGCCCAGCGAGTTGTCCGGCGGCGAGCAGCAGCGTGTGGCGATTGCGCGGGCCCTGGTCAACGATCCCGCGGTCATCATGGCGGACGAGCCTACCGGCAACCTTGATTCGAAGACCGGCGCGGCGATCCTCGAACTGCTCTCCGGACTCCACGACTCAGGCATGACCATCATCGTCGTGACGCACGACGATCGCATCGCCGACCGGTGTCAACGAATCGTGCGGCTCACCGACGGGCGAATCGAGAGCGACACGGTGAATCGACCCCGAAGATAGTTCTGCTGTGGAGCGACGTTCGAAGACACGGGCGAGCAAGCTCGACCGTGCCACACCTTCTATAGACCAGTGCACTCAACTGCCGATGGCACGCCTATGAAGGTCATGACGTCCGGACCCGCCACCTCGGCGACCGCCACCGCGACGCTGGGGCCGGGCGATCGGATCCTGGGTATCGATCCGGGGCTGAGCCTCACGGGGTACGGCTGCGTCGAGCTTCGTGCAGGGCAGGATGAGCCGGTCGTCGTGGAAGCCGGTGTCCTGCGGCTCAAGACCCGTGCGCCGATGGCCTTTCGGCTCGGCCAGCTCTACGAGGACCTGACCGCCCTGCTGGACGAGCTGGAACCCAGGGTCATGGTCGTCGAGCAGGTGTTCAGCCACTACCGCCACGTGCGTACGGCCATCCTGATGGGTCATGCCCGCGGTGTCATCCTGCTCGCCGGTCAATCCCGGGGGGTCGCCATCGACGAACTGCTGCCGACCGAGGTCAAGAAGGCAATCACCGGCTTCGGTCACGCCACCAAGATGCAGATGCAGCAGGCCGTTCAGTGGCAGTGCAAGCTCGCCGAATTGCCGTCGCCGCCGGATGTGGCCGATGCCCTGGCGATTGCGCTGTGCGCAGCGCGACGTTTAATGACGGCGTAGAGAATGCGTGAGAACGAGCGTGACCGGCGTTCCGATCGGGGGCACGTGGTCGGTGTTGACCTGCCACTGCATCGCTTCGACGGACTCCTGGTCCGCCATCACCTGCTCGAAGCCGATGACCTCGTCACCGAAGGTGACAAGACCGACGATCGATCCGGTCAGGTCGGCGACGTAGTGCTCGCCCGGCTCCATCCATTCGGGATTCTCGGCGAAGGCAGAGCCTGCGAAGACCCACGTCACCTCCGGAAACGGTCTTTCGTCAGTGGCGCCGATGATCCAGGAACCGATCGGCTCCTCGACGATGCGCCCGTTGCGCTCGTAACGGACCAGGACGTCCAGGCGATCTCCCGTGGGCGGCACGGCCGAGACGATCCCGTCCTCGTAGCGCCACCGTCCCGGCGACCCCGGAACGACTCCCGCCATGAGCAGAGCCGCGTGTATGTTGCTCGGCCGGGTCTCGATGACCACGAGTGCCTCGTGTTCACGCGTGCCGGGCGAGCAGGCGATCTGTTCCAGCCATCCCCCGTCCAGGCACACGAACGCCTGGATCTCGACCCGGCCGGCGGCGGTGTGGACCCTCACGCCCTCGAACGGCGTGACGACGGTTCCGGGCGTCGTCGACGACGTGCTCGCACACCCTGTAAGCGTGAGCACGAGCGCCATCCGCGACGCCAACCGGAGACACTCGGCCGACAGGCCCTTCATGGCGCGCTGGAGCATGACAACGGATGAACCCGAAACGAAAAAAAGGCCCGGCAGGGGACTGGCCCCTAACCGAGCCCTTCCGGGGGCAAATGTGGAAATCCAACGGCCGGCATCATAGCAGGCCCTTGGACCGTTGCAAGACCTTCGCCGGCGGTTTTGGCGGTCAGGGAGCGGGCCTGACGCGCGACCATCGCCTCCTTGCCGTGCCCGTGCTACCCTGATAGGCCTTTTTGCGGAGCTGCCCATGAACCTGCCGGCGTGTCTCATCGTGATCCTGGCCACAGGGGTGGCGCAACCGGCCTCCTCGGGGCGGGGCGCTGCGGACGACGAATTCCTCGCGTTGCAACGAGCGTTCGTGGTCCTGTACGAGTCTCTTCGGGCCGGCGGGGGCGTGGGCCCCGGCGACGGCGCCGTGCTCAGAGTCTTCCGGCAGCGGGCGGCGACGTTCGCCGCCGGCCACCGCGACATTCCTCAGGCGCTGGCCATGCAGCTGCAGGTGTCGCTGTGGCTCGCGGACGAGGATCGAGCCAGCGAACTCTACTCGCAACTCACCACGGCGACGGACGATCTGGACATCGGCTTGGCGTGGGCTGCCCATGCCCAGGGGCTCGACGACCCGCGGCGCGTCGGCGCGGTCTTCACGAAGCTGGCGGGGATCTTCCCCGGCGAGAAACGGATCCTGATCGACCGGGCGGGTTTCTACGCCCTGGCCAACCTGTTCCCGCGGGCGCTGGAGATCCTCGAGTCCGCCGAACTCGACCCGGCCACGGAGCCGCGGGGGGTGATCGCGCTGTCGGACTACCTGTTTGCCGAGCACCGATTCAAGGACGCGGTTGCGGCACTGGAGTCGATCCCCTCCGACCTGCTCAAGGCAGACGCCTCCGTGGCAGGAGAGGTCGAGGCGTTGCTCGATGCTCGCCGGGAATACCCGGAACTGTGGAGCCGGGAGCAGCAGCTTCGAGCGGCCGAGGCCTCCGCGGACGATCTGCCGCGGGTCGAGCTGGTCACGGCACAGGGTCGCATCGTGATGGAACTGTTCGAGAACGAGGCCCCCAACACCGTGGCCAACTTCATCTCGCTGGCGGAGTCCGGCTACTACGAGGGGATAAAGTTTCACCGGGTGCTGCCGAACTTCATGGCCCAGGCCGGCGACCCCAACACCAGGGACGCCGCCGACGGCACGGCAGGGACGGGTGGCCCCGGCTATCGGATTCCCGACGAGTTTGCTCGCGAGGGCGCCCGCAAACACTTCACGGGGACGCTTTCCATGGCCAAGACCCCCGGCCCGGACACCGGTGGGAGCCAGTTCTTCATCACGCACACCCCCACCGTCCACCTCAACGGCAAGCACACGGTCTTCGGCCGTGTGCTGTCGGGCCTTGACGTGGCACGGAGCATCGAACCCAACGAGGTCATCGTGAGTCTCAGCGTGCTTCGCAAACGCGACCACGACTACACGCCGCAGAAACTGCCGGAGGCGGTCGCGCCGATCGCGCCGACGTTCACGCCGACGTTTTCGCCGACGAACCCGATCCCAAGCCTGCTGCCGACACGGGCGCCGCCGACGAGCGCGCCGGCTGACGGCGCGTCCGACGACCAGTAGCGCTCGCGCGCCGGGTTCGTTGTGTTGCGTGCTGTAGTGATAACTCCGCACGAGATCTCTTTTTGTTCGGAAGGGTCCGTTGCGGGTGATCTGCGCGGATGTTCGAGTCGATGAACGGCCGAGTTGTTTGATTTGCCAATTTCGTCAAGGAGATCTTCCACAATGCCTACGACCAAGAAGTCGCCCCATGCGACGTCATTCAACTCCGCGATCAAGCGGGGAACCCCGGCGGGCATCGCCGTCGACGCCATCGCCAGGCGGAGCAACACGCGGCCCGGCGCCGTCTTCTCTTCCCTGCACAAGGCCGGCCTCTGCCATCGGCAGAAGTTCAACGGCCAGTGGGTCTACTGGGCCTGCGAAGGCCGCAAGAGCAACGCCACGGTGACCAAAAGCCGCCAGTCGGACTTCTGGCAGTCGTTCATCGACTGGTGCATTGCCGGCGGGCACTGCACGCCTGAGCAGCTCGCGAAGAAGGTCTCCAGCCAGCAGGAGTTCATGAACTACTGCCGCGGCTTCTTCAACCGTCAGTTCTCGGGGGCTTCGTCGAGTTCTCGCAGCGGGCGGACGGCGAAGAGGACTGTCTCGCGCAAGCGCACCACCGCTCGTAAGAGCCGGCCGACCAGCTACAAGTTTCCGCGGACCGAGTCGACGACTCGGCGGCTTCGGCGGGCGGCGTAGGGGGGGTCAGAACAGTAGAGAGTAGAGAGTAGAGAGTAGAGCAGAGGGAGATCTGCCCTTTCAGGGCAGGTCTCCCTCGCCCAATAGTCGGAAGTTCTTCTTTCGCAGGATCTGGCCGGCGAGCGTCTGGTCGTCAACGGCCAGGGCGATCGTCGGCCTGGAGTTGGGGCGAAGCATCAGCGGGTACGCGAACCGGATGCTCAGCTCCGCCCCCAGCAGGTACAGGCACATGCTCGTGAGGGTGTGGTCGTCCGCGAGTTCCACGATCAGCAGGTCGAATTCCGAAAAGGGCAGCCCCTCGTGCCGGAGCAACTGGCGGGCGGCGTCGGCGTTGTTCGGGATGACCCTGACCACGGCGTGGTCGGACGCCTCCACCACGCTGAACGCGCAGAGGTGCACGTCCGGCGCGTCGTCGAAGATGCGGACCAGCTCGAAGAGCTTGCCGACGCGATTCTCCAGAAAGACACCGAACTGCCGCACCGTTGGCGGGCAGTATCCCCGAGCTGTCTGCGGAGGAAGGATCCGGCTCACTGGCTCACGCGCCCTCCCGGCCTGACGGGACCGATACCGCTGACCGGCACCGGAACGGCCGACCGCCCGGATCGCGGCGCGGTCCATCAGAAGACATCAGCGTACCCGCCCGCCTGCCCTCGGTGCAAGCGAAATCTTTCCTATCTTGACAACGGCGTCGGTCATTCGATGAACTCCAGGCCCTCGGGGTCGGGGCCAAGGCCCGCACGATGGGACTCCCGGAGCAGTGTACGCACGGCGGCCCTCCCTACGGTGCCGAGATCGACCGTCCAGCGGTTGACGTACATATCGACGAACTGCTCGACGAGCGGTGGCTCCAGGTCCCGGGCGAACTGCTGCGCGTAGGCCAGGGCCTGCTCCCGGTGCTCCATGGCGAACCTCAGGCATCGCGTGAGATCCTCGTTGACGTCGGCCGGCGCGGTGTCGCCATGGTGCAGGACGAGGTCGCGGCGAACGGCGTTGACGCCCAACGGCAGCGGAAGGCCGCAGTGTGAAGACCACCACATCCCCAGGTCGGCCACGAGATGCAGGCCCGCGCGGGCAAAGGTGAGCTGGCCCTCGTGGATGATGAGGCCCGCGGTACACCGGCCTGCCGTGACCTCGCCGATGATCCGGTCAAAGGGGACCTCCACGTGGGCGAACGACCCGGGCCCCAACAGGATGGAGGCGACGGCAAAGGCGGTCGTCCGGGTGCCGGGGACGGCCAGCACCGCGCCGGGCTTCCTGAGGTCGTCGGGGGTCAGTGATTCGCACGCAACGATCTTCGGGCCGCACCCCTGGCCGATCGACGCGCCGCAGGAGGTCACCGCGTACCGGTCCGCGACGCGGGCCGCCTGGACGCAGCTCAGCGCCGTGATCTCCAGCTCCCCCGTCTCGGCGCGGTGGTTGAGACTCTCGATGTCATCGGTGACCGGCTCGTACCGGAAGCGGCCGGTGTCAAAGCCCGTCTCGGCGCCGGACAAAGGCCACCACATGAAGGCGTCGTCGGGGTCGGGGCTGTGTCCGATCCGCAGGACCGGCCGGTCGTCCACCATTGGGTGTCGATGATAACCCGTCGGACGGAGCTACGGGAGGCAATCGCATTGGACCGGAAAGAAGCCCACCTCGCTGGCGCAGGTCAGGTCCCATGTGACGTCGCAGCAGAACGGATCGATCGTGCAGACCGCCTGGCAGCAGTCGGTGTCGTCGCAGTTGGGTGTGCAGCCGGGGAGGCAGCAACTGCCCGCGCCTGGGCTGCCGCACGGCGGGAAGCAGCCGGTCGCCTCCCCCTGGAAGGACCCGCCGAAGAACACGCACAGTTGCTCGGTCACGGTCGAGGAGCAGTTCCCATTGATACAGCAGGCGCCGGCGCAGCCGGCCTGGCACGTCGCCACCGCGCGGTACTGCTGCCCGCACGGGACGACCTGTCCCGTCTGCGGCGTCACGAAGAAGTAGAACGTCCCCGCCGGCAGGCACACGGTCGTCACGCTGCCGACCTGGCCCGCGGGGATGACCGCCAGCGGGTTGGAGGCGCCGCTGAGATCCCGGCAGTTGCCGGACCCCGTGAACTGGGTGACGTACTCGACCATGCCGATCACCGCCGTGAACTGAGGCGCGACCTCCCAGGTGATGCGCGACGGCACGGTCAACTCGATCGCGTACCAGTCGAAGTCGCGCTGCGGGCCGTCGATGGCGGAGGTTCCGCAGATCCGGTCGCCGCAGGCGATCGGCGTGAACAGTGGCGGGGCGAGATTGCAGCCGCCGTTGACCGTGTCCGCCGGAATGCCGCAGTCGGGTTCGTTCTCGTCGATGAGGGCCGGGTCGGCACAGGGGAAGCAGTCGGCGTCGAGGCAGGTCGTGCCGTCGCCCTGGTAGAACCCGCCGGCGGCGTCGCAGCTCTCCTGGGACCCGTCGGTGCAGGTGTCGTCGGCGAAACAGCATGCGCCGGTGAATGTCACGGGCTCGTTGAGAACCTGGAGGCTGCCTTGCAGTGCGAGGCCTGGCAGGTCCTGCGAGTTGATCAGACGGATCGAGACCGAACTCCCCTGTGCCAGGAGGAACGTCGCGTCGCCGAGGTTCCCGAAGCCGCAGACGACCAGCGGGCCGGGCGGGCAGGTGCAGCCGTCCGTGACCTCGATGAGCAGATCCACCGTGGTCGTGAGGGTGACCGTCTTGTCCTCGGCGGTGCCGTTGCCGAGGCAGAACCAGAGGTCCTGATGGGTGTTGGGTTCCCCCAGGCACGGTGAGTCCACGGCGCCGGCCGTCGCGCCGGCCATGTCGAAAGGCTGGTCGATGAGCCCGTCGATCTCCAGCCGGTCGATGAGAATCGCCCCCTCGCACTGGTCGTTGGCCGGGGTCGGGCACGGCCCCCAGTGCGCCAGGAGTTCCAGGAAGTCGGTGATTCCCACGTTCCCGCCGTCGAAATCGCAGGAACCGCCAACGCCCCACTGGGCCAGCAGCGTCAGGAAGTCGACGATGCCCACCTCGGCGTCGACGGGAGTGCCGCAATCCCAGGGGCAGGTCGGCTGCTGACCGGGCGCGGCCGACGCTACGGCGAATGCACATACTCCTGCGATTAGGCGATGCCGTCTCGGCACGTGTCTTTTCTCCTGCCTCCGGGCAGTGGCCCCACGGAACCCTCCGCATCGAGGATACACTCGGTTCCCGCCGATCCAATCGGTTCACTGGAAGTTCCCCCGGGAACCGCAGGAAAACCCCCGGCCGCGGGGCCGGGGGTATTGGGCTCTTCTGGTGAGCCGGCCGGGCGAGCCGGTCGGGCTCAGTTGATCCGCCGGAACTGGAAGGCTCCGGGCGGGCACGGCTCGCAGCCGTTCAGTGGAAGGACCTGGAACAGGCAGTCGTTGTCAATGGTCCGGAAGTTCACGAAGCCCACGGCCTCCGGGTCGCAGTCAAGCATGTCTCCAGGGAACGGGCAGGGCGTGACGCAGATGAGTGAGCCGGGGAAGATTCCACGCGCCTCGCAGATCGCCGGATCGCTGAACACGAGCGTCACCTGGTAGAGGCACCACAGCGGCTGGTCGCCGGAGGGGCACTGCGGTGGCACGCACGGCTCCAGGTCGTGCGTGATCACAGGGGGCGGGCACTGGCATTGCGGGAACCCCGCCGCCTCGCCGGCACAGATGTCGTCCCATTCGATGCTGCAGCAGAACGGGTTCGCCGCGCAGACACGCTCGCAGCAGTCCAGGTTGTCGCATCCGGGGGAGCCGTTGCCTGCCGGGTCGCAGCAGTCGCCGGGGCCGGGGCAGCCGGGGGGAGGCAGTTCATCCTGCCAGGCGGTGATCGACGAGATGCCTTCTTCGCCGCCGTTTATGTCCCAGATGTCGATGCGGCCGATCGTCACCGGCGAGAGGATGCCGAGGTAGCGCTTCTCAGTCGGGAGCATGGTGATGACGTGCTTGCCGATCTCGACATCCTGCTTGTCGTAGATCGAAATGTGCATCACCGCGACGGCGCCGGGCGTCGCCGAGACCAGCCCGAGCTCGAACGCCGTGTGATTATCCCCCGCGGGCGGACCGCTGAAGATCGCGAAGCTGGTCTGGCCGCCGAGGATCTCCTCGGCCACCAGCGCGTTGTTATCCAGCAGGAACTGCGACGTCGGGCCCTTGTGGTAGGTGAGCCCGGCGCCCTGGGCATACGGACCTTGCGGGTTGATGTTCGAG
>JADFOJ010000148.1 GCA_022562915.1 Planctomycetota bacterium
ACGATGCTCACCGTGTCCGAGACGTGGTTGACCACCCACGCCTCGGTGTCCGTGCGGGCCCGCACCGAGACCGGATCCAGCCCCACGGGCACCGACCCCAGCGACGCCAGGCCGCTGCCGGAGACCGTGAAGACCTCCAGGCGATTGTCCGCCGTGTTCACCGCCAGCAGCAGGCTGCCGTCGGGGGTCAGGTCGATCGGGCTCACGTGCGGGCTCTCCCAGTTCACGAACGTCTGGGCGAACGCAGCCGGGGGCGCAGCGGCAAGCAGTAATCCCGCAGTGAGGCCGACGGCGAGCTTCATGACGCCCACAGCGTACTTCACGAACGCGCGGGAGGGTACTCAAAAACGGAGTCTTGTATCCAGTTGTTAGAGCATCTTCAGTTCAGATGTGGCGTTCTGAGCGCGGCGAAGCAAGCGTGGCACGGAGGGCGAAGCAGGCGTATTCCCTAATACGTCGATGCAGCCCGACAAAGCCACGCGCAGGTGCAGCCCGCTCAGAACGCTACATATGGACTGAAGGTGCTCTAGCCCCAATTGGCCAGCAGCGTCAGGAAGTCGGTGATGCCGACGGCGCAGTCGCCGTCCAGGTCCGCCGGGCACGACGGCGGGCAGGGTGCCGCGCACGGCCCCCACGCCGCCAGCAATGCCAGGAAGTCGGTGATCCCCACCAGCCCGTCCCCGTCAAGGTCGCCGGGGACCACGTTGTCCGGCGTGCTGGCCGGGTCGGCCGGGTTGCTCCCGGCGTCGAGTTCATCGCGATCAAAGAATCCGTCCTCGTCGCGGTCCACGCCGATGCGTTGCTCGCTGCCGGCCGGGACGAGTGTGAAGGTGACCTCCGAGCCCGCTCCGGCAAGCGCCAGCATGGTCTGCTCGAGGAGGATCTCCGCGGCGCGATCGGACTGGAAGGAGCCGTCGCCGAGGCGGTAATACCCTCGCTGTTCGCCCGCCACGACGCCTCTGGCGACCATGCCTGTGGCACCGCTGGCCGCCACGGCGATCAAGTCGGCGACGGTCACCGGCTGTGCGGTACCCCGTGCCGCGGGCAGCGTCGTCTGCGCGCCCACGCCGGGATGCGTGTCGGTGGCGAAGCTCATCATGAACGACGCCACGTCGCGACGTTCCTGGTCGTTCTGGAACTGGAATCCGGGAAAGGAAAGGAACTCGAACATCGTGTCCACGGCGCCATCGTGCGTGAACCCGAACCCGCGGTTGTTGTTGCCGGAGGTGTTCTCGAACCCGGTCTTCTCGTACATGTTGCGGAGCTGCGGGATCTTCATCGACTGCGTTTCCTGCAGGAGGTCCGCCGAGGTCAACTGGCCGTTGGTCCCGGTGGGCAGCGCATGGCAGTCGACGCAGTTGAGGACGTCGAGCCCGGCCGTCATGAAGAGCACCTGGCCCACCTGCGGGTTTCCGCCTTCCGAAGGCACGTTCGTCGGCAGGGAGCCGTCGAGGTTGCGGAACGGGTTCGGCGGGTAGGTGAGCGTCGCCACGAACGCCGTGTACTGGGCCATCTCCGTCGGGGTGAGCTGCACGTCGTCGCCCATCAGGCTGAGGAAGGCGCCGTTGAACGCGGCGAAGTTCTCACGGTCGGCACGCCAGTGCAGCGGCCCCGTCTGCAGGATGCCGAGCAGCGTCTGTGTCGTCATCGGTCCCTTCATCGGGTGCCAGTCCTCGCAGCCGCCGATGAGGCCGAAGTTGCAGACCTGGTTGAAGGGCTGCACCTCGCCCTGCGGGTTACCGAGATCCCAGGCGAGCTGGTCCATGCGGCCGTCGTGGTGGCAGCTCGCGCAGGACGCCTGGCCCAGCCCCGACGTCCGGTGCGTGTCGTAGAGAAACGGCCGACCGGCCCGGATCACCTCGGGCGTCGGGTCGTAGAAGGCCAGACGTGACTCGGTCAGCGTCGCCGCGTCGATAATCGAGATCGAACCCTCGAACTTGTTGAGCACGTACACGCGGTCGTTGGACGCGTCGTACACCGCGCCCGTCGGTCCCTCCCCGACCTCGACCAGGCCGGTCCTGGCGAGCGACCCGTCCACGACCGCGACGTTGTTCGAGCCCATCCCCGTGATGAACCCGCGCCCCGCGTCACGCCACGCCACGCCGCGCGGATCGCCCAGCGACTGGTCGCGGAGCCCCTGCCCGACGGTCGGCGTCGAGTAGTCCAGGTGCCCGTTGAGATCGATCGCACTCCCGGCGCCGGGACCGGCGATCACGGCCCCCATGACACGCACGAAGATGCCGCTGAGAACCGGCTCGAAACGCACCTCGTTGACGGCCTCGATGCCGACAACGGTGATGTCCCCGCCGGGCCGCACGCCCAGCGCCATGTTCGTGTTCAT